>CAMHLZ010000034.1 GCA_946186125.1 uncultured Lachnospira sp.
ACCTCAAGGGTACGGAGTTGAAATTTACCCTTATTTTTACCCTTTTTGCGAGAGAGAACTTAAGAAAATATAAGAATTTTTAAGACAAAACGGTAATTTAAGCGGTAAAATAAAAATCCCTACAACCCTTGAAAATACAAGGAAAACAGCGAAAACAAGGAGTTTTGTAAACGATGATAAAAGTAATATTCATCTGCCACGGCAACATCTGCTTTACAGCCTGAAAACCTTGTAAAATAAGGGATTGTAAGATTTCAAGTTGAGATTTACCAAAGATTTACCAAGTTTGAGCTTAAGGATTGAAGTTTTAAAAGTTGATTAACGAGAGCGTAGTACTTATAAAATAAAGATTAGAAAATGGTTAGATGTTTATTGTAACGTGGTACACTAAATTCCGTGCAGGATTAGAATATGCTTATTCCATAACAGTTGGTGATAATGTGTGGATAGGTTGAATTTAACCGTATGGAATTCCAGACGTTTATAGATAATTTGGAGGAGACTGATTTTGTTTTGGTGATGTATGCGACTAAAATATAATTAATTTTTCTTAATTTAACTATTGTATTTTTAGTTGGTATGGCATACAATATAATTGCAGGTAGAGATACGCTGTATACTCATGATATCGAATTAGCGTTTAAGCGATATGTAATATCGTCGATCATGAGGCCACCTTTTAGGTGGCTTTTTTACTTTATATAGGAAATGAGGACTTTTTTATGAATATTTATGTTTATTCAGATGAGTCTGGGGTTTTTGATAAAGATCAATGATACATATTATCCACCGATATTCAAAAAAATGAAAGCTGTTCAATTAGAGTATTGCAATTCACAATCAAAGTTATTAGTAAGAGCCTCAGATATAGTTGCGAACAAAATATTCTATTTGGCACGAAATGAAAAAAAAGAAGAATTAAGAAATATACAGAAACTCAATGTAATTTATTTGCCATAATCAAGATATATTTATTAGTAGAAATTCCTTCTATTTATAACGTAAAATTAATAGTTATTGTTTTTAATTGCTAATCATATTGATAGAAAATCTATTTATTGTAAAATAAGACCTGCATTGTGAGGTCTTATTTTTATCCCAGATTATTAAAATACATCATTAGTCTATCCTTTGTATCAGAGCTGCTTTTTGTCTTATCAAAGGTAATTCCGTTTATTTTCTCATATCTAACTAATTCTAAATAATCCGCAATCGCAGCATTGGCGTCTTTATTCGTAAATTTCAAAGAAACCGTTTCAGGAATATACTTTCCGTTCTCATCTTGGTCAGCTGACATTTTCAATCCTGCCTGCTGTTCCAGTTGGATCAGCAAACTCATAACATCGTTTACAGAAATAATCTCATGAGGCATAAGGACTGAGATACTGATACCAAGAGCATCAGCAATTTTCTGTATCTGTTCAGGTTTGGGATTTCGATACCCACACTCATATTTTTTGATCGTAGAGATATTTATGCCGGAAGCGTTAGCCAAGTCCTCCTGAGACATTTTTTTAATTTTTCTGTATTCTTTAATTTTGCCTGCCAATTTTTCGTTATTGTTCTCCATAATAAATCCCCTTTCGATTTGTGATTTCCATGTTCATAGAAATAATATATCATAAAAGTTCACAAATGTGAATTATTTTTTGAAAAACTATTGACGTTCACAAAAGGGAACTGTATAATATAGATAGGTTCACAAATAGGAACTAAAATAAGAACAAATTGAAACAAATTGGTCCTGTGAGGCTCAAGACTAAAAAGAGGAATAGAGGTATCCTATACGTACAAGTTGGTAAATGACTTGTAGACAATTGAATAACCAGTAAAGACATGGAAAATTCCGGTGCGTAATCAGAACAAATATCAGCGTACTTCTGCGACGAGAGTCGATGGACTTAACCAGTGAAGATGGAGCGGAACCTGATTGCAGTAACGTGGCGGAAGGATAATAACCCACGAAGGGAGTTAACGAACTTCCTGGTCCTCGAAATTGGCTGCGAGAGGAAATGACTATTTTATATGGTCTTGTGAACATCATTGATGTCATGTCGATACTCCCGAAGGTGAGTACACCTTTTGGTACACGGGGAAAGAGGTCTGGGATGGCTGACGTGTACATACATGCCTTTGGCATGACCGGTAAAAAATCAGTTGTTATCGGTTACTAAATGGAGGATTGGTTAATGAAGATAGCAATCATAATAGGTTTACTTCTCATTGTGAGTGTAATTATGGTAATTACATATGCAAGTATTATAGCTTCTTCACAGGCAGACAGGCGGTTAAGAGCATTTTATGATGAGGTTGAAAAAGAATGCAAAGAAAAAAACAGATAGGAGTGAGATACGGATGAGATTAGCAGATGAATTAGAAGTGATAGGCATTGACCATGGATGGTCGCAGATTAAGACAAGTAATCACTGTTTCAATACTTCGGTAAAGGAATTGGCAAATGCTCCGGCATTTCATGACAACGTGCTTGAGTATGACGGTAAGTATTTTTCATTAGGTGATGAAAGACTTGAAGTATTAGATAGTAAGGTAGAGAATGAGAATTTCTATTTACTTACGTTGATTGCAATCGCAAAGGAATTAAAAACCAGAGGAAAATGTGAAGCGGATGTGGTGCTGGCGGTAGGACTTCCACTTACGAGATTTTCAGCAGAACGAAAAGCATTTATTGAGTATCTTTCAAAAAATGAATATCTGATATTTTCCTTTGAACAGAAAATGTACAAGGTACATATTTCCAGTGTGTCAGTATATCCACAGTGTTATGCAGCGGTTGCAGGAATGCTTGCTACATTCAGTAAAAAAGCATTGGTCATTGATGTTGGCTCTTGGACAGTAGACAGTATGCTCATTGTAAATAAAAAGCCGGATAACAGCAAGTGCGATACACAGAATGAAGGATTGATAAAATGCATGAGAGCGATCAACAGAGTGGCAGTACAGGTAAAAAATAGAAAAATTGATGAATCAGACATTCAGGAATACATGATGACGGCAAAAACGGAATTGCCAAAAGACTTTAAGGAAATAATGGATCAGCAGATTAAGGAATTTGTGGATAAGGTTTATCGTTATCAGATGGAATGTGGATACAACTTGGATATGATACCTGTTTATTTTGTGGGCGGCGGTGCTTCCATTATGAGAAACTTTGGAAAGTATCAGAAAAGCAACATTCATTACGTATTGGATGTAAAAGCAAATGCCAGAGGATTTGAGACGATGGCAAGGATTGCTCTTAGAAGCGGGAGGTAGGGGTTATGGCGAAAGATGATTATGCACCATGTAGTTTTCGGTTAAATCTTAATAACCCAAGTCACTTGAAAGTATACAGGGTATTATCAGATTTGAATTTGGAGATTCATAAATCGAAAACAAATTTTATTATAGCGGCAATACTTTCTTATATCGGAGTTAAAACGGATGCAGAACTAACGAATCAGGGTGCGAAAGAGCTGGAAGAACTTAAAGGATATGCTACAAGAGAAGAACTTTATGAAATGGAAAACAGAATTACTGTAAAGGTTATGAAAGAAGTAGCAGAGATCATGAGTAAAGCAGCCTTTGCAAACCAAGCGTCTTCTACTGCTGAAATAACGCAACAGAATATGCTTCAAAGTAAGTCGAATACAGAAAATAACAAAACGGTAGAAGAAAAGCCTGATGCCACTCTGGAAGAAATGTCGCTGATGTTTGCCAATGGAGATTTTGGAGAGGAGATGTGATGGTTATGATACTAAACAGAATCGGAGATGTGCTGATAGCCATTTTAAAATTTGTTTTAAGAGTATGTCTGGGGTTATTGACTTTGCTATTGAATTTCGCAAAAATATTTCTGCTTTTATTCCATATGGTATTTAAAATCTTCATGGCATTTGTGGAAGCAGGAACACCGTAGAAAGGGGATGATTGTGATGATGTTCAGATTTAAGAATTATTTTATGTACAGAGGACTGGTTATTTATTTTTTTAAAATAAGCAAACTCAGTCATGTGGAATAGTAAAGGAGACGAAAAAAATGATAAGGATACGGGACAGACCAATGAAAAGTGTCCCGTGATATAATAGGAGTTCACGTAAGAGTGGACAGGCAGTCACGGAGACACACCGCCTATCCCTCTTACAGAAGGGTATGGTGGTTGATATGAAAAAGTTATTTATAATTCTTTTATCTGTAATGGTTATGGGGATTTCGGGATGCGATAAGGCTGATAACAGAACTGAAACAAAGAATGATAAAGAGGTTAATAATTCGCAGGAAACTGCTGCTAAAAAAACAGATGTTAAAGATGTAAAAGAATCACAGACATCTTTGAATGATAATACAAAAAAGGTAGAAGATGTTACAACAGAGCCGGTTCAGATAAAGCAAGAGAAAGAGCAAGAGACTGAGCCAAATGATCCTCAGCAGACTGCGGGTTCATCAAAAGACACGGTAGATAGTAACACAGGAGCTGACAACGGTGATGCAGTAACTCTAAAACCGACAGAACCACAAACAGCTGCACCGACAAGTGCACCAAAGGTTAATCCGACACCGAAACCGACAGAAACATTAACAGAAAAACCTACAGAAAAGCAGACACCGAAGCCAAAGCAGACATCAAAGCCAAAGAAAACGCCAACACCAAAGCAGGATAGTAAAAAAGAATACAATCCGGACAAGGTGGTAAAAAGTGCGATAGAAAAGTGTGAAGCCAATGGAATGATAACGACAGAACATAACCTTGATAATCTTTTGGCAGAAGGTGCGATTACAAAGGAAGAGTATGACAGTTATTATCCTCTGGATGGTTTAGATAACAGTTATTTCAGTGTCTTTGTAAATGTGGATTTAAACAAAGCAACCACTGTAGCAGGTGAAAGATTAACCAGTGAGTCTGCGATTGCGGATTATATTTCAGGCATGTTGTTGCTTGAAAGTGAACCTGAATTTAACATAAAAAACGTAGGAACTTATAAAAGCAATGGAGAAACATTCTATGAATTCCGTTGTTACAGATAAATATGAAAAACGTAAAGGGCAGGTATGAGCCAAAAACTTATACCTGCTCTTTTTTTATGAAAAATGAAATGGAGGAAGATAATCGATGAATCAGAAAATTAAAAGAGTCATTTCAGGATTTTTAGCAATATTAACCCTGTTTACAACGATGTTTGCGGACTGGACACCGGTTTTTGCCGCAAGTCCGAGTGCAAACATGTCTTTTTGGTATGCATCTGTGAAAGATCATGGCAGAGTCACTGGATTTAGCAAGACACATACCGGAAGTATTTTGTATGCCGTGATCGATGGTCACAGTGCCTATTGTATGAATTTTGGTTTATCTGCAAAAGGCGGTCAGCTCATGACAAGTGACACCAATTCAGCTACGACTATGACGGCTGAACAGAGAAAACTGCTTGGTTACTGTATGTATTTTGGATATTCCACTACAAAGGCGGCAGAACCGAGTGCCGATCAGAAAAACCAGTATATTGCAACACAGGCAATGGTATGGATTATTGAAGAGGGGCTTTTTGGAAAAGATGTATCGAATACTGCGGCATCAGACATTTGTGCCTGTGCACCGGATGCGTCAGCGGCATATTCGTATTATGCAGCACTTAGGGATAAGATATCAGACTCATATTACGCCACCAGACCGAGTTTTGCTTCAAAGACAATGAGTGGAGCAAAAAGCTATGAACTTAAGTGGAATGAGGAAAATAAGAGGTATGAATGCAGCTTTAAAGATACCAATGGAGTGCTTGCTGATTATTCGTTTAAAATAAATGGATATAGCGTGGATAAGAATGGTAATAAGATGACCATTTATACAAAAAACGCTAACACCAGCGATACAATGGGAACTTTTACTTCAGTATCAGGAGCCGTAGAGACAACCACCAGCTGCGTGTTCTGGCTTACCGGAAAAGAAGGAGATCAGGAATTTGTTTCCGAACAGCCACAGGCGGATCCGATTTCAGCCTATATCAAAGTAAAGACAGAAAGCCTTGGATATGGAGAAATCACTAAGACGGATAAATCCACAGGAAAGCATCTGGCAGGTGCAGTCTATGGCATTTATTCAGACAGTAGCTGCAAGACAAAGGTCGATACAATGACAACAGATAAGAACGGACATGCAAAGTCAAAGGCATTAACGCCGGGCACTTATTATGTGAAGGAAATAACAGCACCAAAGGGATATGTGGTAAGTGACAAGGTTCATACTCTTTCTGTGAAAGCCGGTCAGACAACAGGAATTTCACTTAATGATGTAGAGCAGCTCGGTTCACTCACAATCTATAAAGAGGGAGAGGTTCTTACAGGATGGAATGGAAATAACTTTGTTTATGAGAGCCAGAAGCTTTCGGGTGCCGTATTTAAAGTGACAGCAGGAGATGATATTTACAAAGCGGATGGAACCTTGGTGTATAAAAAAGGTGCAGACGTAAAATCTGATCTTGTTACCGGTAAAGATGGACAGGTAGTGTTATCAGACCTTCATCTTGGCACCTATGTGGTGACTGAGACGAAAAGTATTGATGGATACACCCTTAATGCAGAGCCTCAGACAGTGAAAATTGAGTATATAAATCAAAATATCACGATCCAGAGCGAAAATACGACAATTTTCAACACACGACAAAAAGCGGATGTATCAGTGGTCAAAGTAGATGCTGACACAAATAATCCGTTAGCTGGCGGAGAGTATTCGCTTTATGCGGGAAATAATATTACGGATGCATCAGGCAATGTAATTGCGAAAAAAGATACGTTGTTACAGACAATTACCAGTGGAACTGACGGAAAGGCTTCCTATTCTGTTGATTTACCTGTAGGTAATTCTTATTATATCGCTGAAACAAAAGCACCAAAAAATTATCAGAAAAACAGCTTAGATGTATATCAGTTCAGCTTTGAAGCAATGTCACAGGATAAGTCTACAGCAACATTTAACCACACATTTAAGAATGACAGAACAACAGCTAAAATCCAGATTTTTAAGGTGGATAAAGAAACAGGAAAGGCAGTGCCACAGGGGGATGCAACGTTAAAAGGAGCAGTATATGGACTCTATGCAAGAGAGGATATCAAACACCCTGATAGTGCAACAGGTATTGTTTATAAAAAAGATGAATTGATTGCAAAACTGACAACAGATGATAAAGGAAAATGTGAAATTGACAACCTTTATCTTGGAAAATATTACGTTAAAGAGATAGAACCTTCTGAGGGATATCTTTTAGACGAAGAAGAGCATGATATTATCTGCGATTATGAAGGGGATGGAATACCACAGGTACTTAGAAGTACTGTATCAAAAGAGCAGGTAATTAAGCAGCCGTTCCAATTGATTAAGATTTCTGATGACGGTATAGAGACAGAGAGTAATCTTTTAATGGGAGCAGGATTTACAGCATATTTGAAATCATCGTTGAAAGTTAATAAGGATGGCTCTTATGACTTTAAAAATGCAAAGCCTGTAGTAATTGGAACAAAAGGTGAAACAACAATATACACCGATAAGAAAGGTTTTGCATGTAGTGCAGCAATTCCATATGGTACTTATGTGGTGATAGAGTCAGTTACTCCACATAATATGGAAACAATCAAGCCTTTTGAAGTAACAATAAAGAAAAATAATCCAGATACTCCACAGGTATGGAGAGTCTTTGTTGACAGAGAGTTTACGGCTAAGCTTCGTATTATAAAAAAGGATGAAAAAACCAAGAGAACAGTGCTTGTTCCAAATGCAGAATTTAAGATTTATAATCTCGATAAAAAACAGTACGTTAAGATGACAACCACATATCCTTCGAAGGTGACGCATACTTCATTTTTTACGGATGAGGATGGAGATTTGATTTTACCGGAAAGATTAAATACCGGAAAATATCGAATTGAAGAAGTAGCTGCACCGAAGGGGTATATTCTTAATGATAACTATGTAAATGTGACGATTGATACAGACACATTTTATGAAGTGGATCCTGATACTTTTGAGGCGATTATTACGGTAGAGTATGAAGATACACCGGTTGAAGGTGAATTAACAGTAATCAAAAAGGGTGATGTACTTGATGGTTACAAAGGTAGTCTTAGAGAGGAAAGCGGAAAATTTGTTTACAGAGAAGGTAACCTTTCTGGAGCTAAGTTTGAAGTATATGCGAACGAGGATATTGTATCACCGGACGGACAGACAGATGAAGCTGGAAATACAATTTTAGTATATTCAAAGGACGAACTGGTGGCAACCTTAGAAACAGGAAATGATGGAAAGGCAGTTCTTAAGAACCTTCCACTTGGACAGTACAGAGTAGTTGAGACAGAGGCTCCATATGGCTATGAACTTAACAGCGAAGAGCAGATCGTGACATTTGCTTATGTGGACGATAAGACACCTGTTATCTATGAAAATGTCACATTTAAGAACGACAGACAGAAGTTTTCATTATCCGTTGAAAAGAAGGATGAAGAGACAAAAGAACCGGTTAAGGGAGCTGCATTTGGATTATTTGCAGATGAGGACATCAAGAGTATTGAGGGAAAGATAATCGTTCAGGCAGGAGCGATGATTGAGTCTGCCGTGTCAGATGAGAATGGTATCGTGCAATTTGTGGAAGATTATCCAATGGGCAGGTACACAGCAAAAGAGCTTGTGTCTCCAAAGGGATATGTTTCATCAGAAGAAATCATTCAGTATGATGCAGAGTACAAAGGACAGGCAATTCCTGTTGTTGAAATGAAGCGAGAGTATTTAAATACACCGACAAGTTTTGAATTTTCAAAGGAAGACATTACAAGCGGTGCAGAATTATCAGGTGCAACATTATCTGTTATAGATAAAGATGGAAATACGATTGAAACATGGAAATCTGTTGCAGGTGAAAAGCATATCATCAAGAGATTAACGGTTGGAGAAACATATACTTTTAGAGAGGAATATGCTCCATATGGTTATCTTAAGGCAAGTGATGTGACATTTAAAGTAGAAGATACCAAGAAAATTCAGAGTGTTGTTATGAAAGATGAAGTACCGACAGGTGCAATCATTATCAATAAAGATGGTGAATTTGTAACGGGTAAGACTCTGGTAAAAGATTTTCTTTATAATTTAGTATTTGATTATCAGAAGAAATCACTTGCAGGTGTTACTTTCAATGTGTATGCAAAAGAGGATATTGTAAGTCCGGATGGATTAGATAAGGTATTTTATAAGGCAGATCAGCTTGTAGATACAATCGAAACGAACGATATGGGAATTGCAAAAATCGACAATCTTCCACTTGGAAAGTATTATATCGTCGAAACAAAGACAATTGAAGGTTTTGTACTTGATGAAACACCGATTGATGCAGAATTAATGTATGTTGATCAGGATACAAAGGTTGTATATGCAGGAATGGATGTTACAAACGAAAGACAACAGGTTGAGATTACTGTAGTCAAAAAGGATGCTGAAACCAAGAAACCATTAGCAGGTGCAGTGTTTGGTATTTATGCTCAAAACGATATTGTAAATGATAATGGTGATGTTGTAGTGAAAGCAGATGAGCAGATTGAAAAAGCTGTCTCAGGCAAAGATGGTAAGGCGGTATTTGTAACAGACCTTCCGCTTGGAATGTATTACGTTAAGGAGTTGACTGCTCCAGAGGGATATGTGAAGTCAGATAAGAAGATTGCAATCGATGCTTCTTATCAGGGTGATAAATATAACACAACTGAGTTATATGCTGAATTTGAAAATAAGCAAATCAAGGCAGAGTTTTCAAAGAAAGATATTACCGGAGATAAAGAACTTTCTGGAGCTGGTTTATCAGTGATTGACGCTGATGGAAAAGTGATAGAAAGCTGGGTTTCAGAGGCAGGAAAGACACATATAATTGAGAAATTGAAGACAGGAAAATATATTCTACGTGAAGAGACTTCTCCATATGGTTATAAAATGGCGAAAGATGTCGAATTTGAAATCACGGAAACAGAGGACATCCAGAAGGTAATTATAAAGGATGAATATGTTGTTGGAAAGATTGTGATAGAAAAGACAGATGAAGAAACAAAGAAACCGATAGCAGGTGTGGAATTTGAAATCAGAGATAAAGACGGTAAGGTAATCGACAAAGTTGTTACAGATGAGAAAGGCAAGGCACAGTCTAAAGAACTTCCTATCTGTATCTATAATGAAGATGGCAGCTTCAAGGAAGATATTCACTACTATGTAGTTGAAACTAAAGCAGCTACCGGATATGTCAAAGATGATACAGTTCACGACGTAGTGCTTCAGTATGATGATAAAGCTCCTGAATGTGTAGTGTATAAGCTTGAAATTACAAACAAACCTGACAAACCAAAACTTCCACAGACAGGTGATGATTATAATCCTTGGATTTATGTAGGATTAGGTGCATTAGCTGTTGCAATGGGACTTTTTGCAGCGTTTGCAAAAAAGAAAGAAGCAAAGAAATAAGAATATTGAATATGCTTGTATGGAAGCAGAGAGTGTAAGCCGATGACTTATGTTCTCTGCTTTTTTGATTTTGAAAGAAATATAAATTTAAGAAAGCGAGGAAACAGAGATGATGAATTACGAAATATTTAAAGGCGTAGTGATAGAAAAGTTTAAAGATTATTTGCCGGAAAAATATAAGGATAAGGAACTAGAGGTCTTTGAGATCAATAAAGTAAATCGAAAAGTTGACGGTATTACCTTTTTGAGAAAAACATCTGATGTATCTGTAGGTCCCACAATCTATATTAACGATATGTACGATATTTACAGACGCACAGATGATCTGGAGGAAACTCTAAAAAATGCTGTCAGTTTATTTGTGAGAAGTGCTGAAAAAAATAATGAAGTTGCTTCAATGGTGGATTTTAATAACTGTCAGGACAAGATTGTATTTCAATTGGTCAATACAGAACAGAACAAGGAAATGCTTGCAGGTGTTCCTCATAGAGAGTTTAATGATTTGTCTGTTATTTACAGGGTGATGATTAAGATATCCGATGAAGGAACATATAGTGCAAAAATTCACAATGACATGGCTGATAGTCTGGGATTGTCAGAGGAAGATTTGTTTAAACTTGCATCGGTTAATACTCCGAAACTTTTTCCTGTTACCATTAAAACCATGAATGAAGTGATGATGGAGATTTTTACAAAGGATGGTATGCCACCGGAAATTGCTGAAATGATGCTTGGAGCAGCACCGGAAGATAGAATGATGTATGTGATTAGTAATGAGAGAAACATCTATGGGGCATCCAGTATGCTTTATACGGACAGTATGCAGGAACTTGCGGAAAAAGTGGGAAGTGACCTTTATATTTTACCAAGCAGCATAAATGAAGTATTAGCAGTAAGTGCAGATGGTTTTGAGCCAAATGAGCTTGCGGATATGGTAGTGGAAGTCAATATGAATCAGGTAAAACTTGAAGAACGGCTTTCTAATCAGATATATCACTATGACAAAGACTTACGAAAGGTCACTTTGGCAACGGACACACCTAATAAAAGGTTAGACAGCATCGTGGCTGAAAAGAAATTGTTTTATGACGGTGAGAAGTCCAGATAGGAGGAGCCTATGAGGATGGAAGGAGAAAAGAAAGTTCTGGAATTAACCATGGAAGAATTGATTAAGAAGATGATCCAATGTGAGGAAGAGTTTTCTTTAGCAGTGTTTTTTGGAGAGGAGAGTGACGTTGATGACAGAGAAGAATCCTCTGAAACTTGATGTTGTTTCTGTAAGAATAAAAAAAGATACCTCTCTGAAATCACTGACTCCCATATGTTCACCGGAAGATGCAGTTAAATTGATGGGAAAATATTTAAGTGAATTAGACAGAGAAGTTTTGTGTATTATCAATTTGAAAACTGATGGAACACCGATAAGCTGCCATTTTGCAAGCGTGGGAAGTGTCAATGAGTCAATGGTTCATCCGCGGGAGATATTTAAGACAAGTATTTTATCCAATGCAGCCACAATTATCATGATGCATAACCATCCCAGCGGTGATGTGATACCAAGCAGGCATGATACTATGGCAACTGACAGAATTGCAAGAGCCGGAAGGCTTATGGGAATACCGCTTACGGATCATGTGATTGTAGGTGGTGGTAATGAAAAGTTTTTTAGTTTTAGAAAGATGAACTTAATTGATTTGGATACGATTGATTTAGAATCGGATTATCGTGCAATCAAGATGGATCCGGTGGGGAAATGTGCAGCAAGGGAAGTGAGATAGTGATGAATAATAGTTTTACAGCGGAAGAACTTGCCTTTGCCAAGTCTGTTGACTTGGTGGCAGTTGCTTCCTCATTAGGATATACTCCCAAAAAGATTGGTAACTATTATACCTTAAAAGAAATGGATTCCATCAGGATTTATAACAGAAGTCATTGGTGCCGTTTTTCAAGAAGATATGAAAAAGGGAATTGCGGTGGTTCGCAGATTGATTTTTTAAGAGTGTTTGCAGGGATGGATGTAAAAGAAGCGGTATTCTGGCTGCTTGATTTTGCAGGATATCGAAGGATGGAGAATGTACAAAAGAAACCGACACTTCGTTATCAGGTAGTAAAAGAAGAAAAAGAAAATAAGAATATCTTTGAACTTCCTGCACCAGAGGGAAGCAATCATTATCTTTACGAGTATCTTACGAAAGAAAGAGCGCTCAGCAAGGATGTGGTAGATTTTTTTCTAGGACAGGGACTCATTTATGAAAGCAGACATTATCATAATATCGTTTTTAAAGGAAATGACATTAACGGAAACACAAGATTTGCAAGTATGCGAGGTGTGTTTGACAGGCAGGGAAAAGCATTTAAGTGTGATGTAAGAGGAAATGATAAAAGATATGGTTTTAATATAGCTTATGAACAAAGTGATGAAGTTGTTGTTTTTGAAGCAGCGATTGACTTGATGAGTTATGTGGATATTTATCGTGAATTTGAAACCAATATGATTGCACTGGGAATGGTATCCGATGCACCGCTTGAAACATTTCTTGCAGAGCATCCGAATATTACGGAAATCAAATTTTGCTTAGACAGAGATCAGGCAGGAAGAGAAGCAACGGACAGGTTCATGAAAAAATATTATGAACGTGGTTATGAAGTTAGCGATGCTCCACCACCAGAAGGATATAAGGATTATAATGAGTGGCTTGTTAATGCAAAGTTAAGAATTGTTAATGCAAAAGAGGAAAAGCAGCTTCTTTCAAAATGATGATAAAAGTTTTGGTAAGAAAACGTAATGCAAAATCCAAAATGCATTAACTTTTGTAGGAAAATATCAAAATTGCATTAAGAATTGTAATGCAAAATGGTTTTGATTTAAATTTGCTATCATTTTTGCATTAAGAAACGTAATGCAAAATGAAAAAATGCATTAACTTTTGTAGGAAAACATCAAAAATGCATTTAAATATTTAATGCATTAGTGATTAGCAGGGGTTTCAGGGGGTTAGCACCCTGACAAGATGCATCAGGATGGCAGAGCCGTCTCTGATGCGTATCTTGCCATGGACAGCGGGCTGTTCATGGAGAAAGAATGAGAAAAATTATCTGAGACGGATAAGGAGGTGGCAGAGGATGTCGGATAAAGTTCATTGCATTAAAAAGACGCTCAGGCTTACGCATGATGAGAATAAAATTCTTTCGCAAAAATCGACACAGTTTGACATGAATGAGGCGGAATATCTCAGGTTTCTTATTAGACAGCAGCCAAATGATCATCCGGAAATCAGAGACTTATTAAAACGACTGGTAAATGAAGTTAATCATATTGGCGTGAATATCAATCAGATTGCGTATCGAAACAATGCCGGGATTTACTCTCAAAAGGATAAGGAGTTATTGATTGCTTATATGAGAAAGCTGACATCTCTGGTCAATGAGGTGGTGGTGGCAGTTGGCAATCAGTAAAATATTGAACATGAAGGATTGTGGAAACGCATTTCATGGAAAGCATCTTAAGACGGCTCTTGATTATATTATGAAGAGTGAAAAGACGCAAAACGGAAGACTGGTATCCGCTATCAATTGTCAGCCGGAATATGCTTTTGAACAGATGAGGGAAACAAAGAAAACAATCAATAAGATTGATAAGCGGCAGGGATATCATATCATTCTGTCGTTTATGGAAGGTGAGGCAGATGCTGATACTGTTTTTGAGTTGACAGAGAAGTTTGTGAAAGAATATCTGGCAGATTATGAGGCAGTATTTGCAGTTCATGATAATACAGATCATCCGCATGCACATATCGTATTTAACAGTGTTTCATTTAAAACAGGCAATAAATATCGCTATACGAAAGGGGACTGGAAGAAATATATTCAGCCGATAACTAATCGTTTATGTGAGGAGTACGGTCTTTCTACAATCGAATTAGATGAAAATAATAGTTCGAAGGATTACTACAAGGAATGGAATCCATATCGGGATGGAAAGTTTATATGGAAGAGCATGATACAAAGGGATGTTGATGCCTGCGTTATCCAGTCGGCAACCTATGATGGTTTTATTTCAATGTTAGAGGAAAAGGGCTATGAGGTAAAAAATGCTCATGGTGAGGGAAAGTATCTGGCAGTCAAGCCGATGGGAATGAAAAGATATGTCAGATTAAAAACACTTGGAGAGGATTACAGCGAGGAGTTGTTAAGAAAACGAATATCCGAGGAAAACATATCAGCATATCGAACACCAGAGAAACCGCAAATAATGTACTGCCGGATAAAACGATATAAGAGAGCGAAACTATCAGGATTGCAAAAAAAGTATTACTACAGGTTATATCGAATAGGAATAATAAAGAAGAAACCTTATTCAGCAGCATGGAAATATAAGAACGATATTAAGAAAATGCAAAAATTGCAAAACCAGTATCTTTTGATGGTTAAGTACAATCTTCGTGCTTTATCAGATATAGATGAGACAGAAAACAGACTCTTGGAAATACGAAAACAGTTTTCTTCGGAAAAGGGAAAAATGTATCGGACAAATCGCAATAATCAAGAATTGTATGACATTATAAAGGAAATGGATGCGTTACAAGTATGTGAAACCGCTTATCAAAGCGGAGATGAATTTTTCTTAGAGGAACATAAAAAATGGATGGAATGCGAAAAGCAATTAAGTGAGAAAGGATACACATTTGATGAGGTAGTGGCGTTAAAAGAATATTATCACGAGGAAATCGTCAGATACAAAGAACTGGAAGGACAGGTGATGAAAGAACTTCGTACACTGAAATCCATCAAAGAAGAGTATGTTGCGAATGAATATGATAATCGAAAGATGCAGTCTGAAAAAGAAAAGAAAATCGAACAAAGTAAGGAAAAGCATCCAAAAGATAGGTTGCTTTAATTTTATTAAGGAGGCAGATGTGAATGGAAAGACAACGAATCAGCGATGTGGATCGAGCCGGATTTATTGCCAAGATGGAAAGAAAAACCACAGATAAGAAGGTGATCGATCTGGTGAGAGAAGATATTGACCAGGGATTATCCATTACCCAAATAGAAGACTATATGGACAGGGAATTATCGTATGAACAGAGAAAAGCAATATCGGATATGTATAGAAAGAGATATCCTGCAAGCGTTGTTGCTATTATGGGAAAAACACATT
The DNA here is from genome assembly GCA_946186125.1 of uncultured Lachnospira sp. Lineage (GTDB taxonomy): Bacteria > Bacillota > Clostridia > Lachnospirales > Lachnospiraceae > UBA2821. The sequence continues at coordinate 15,637 of CAMHLZ010000034.1, forward strand.
TAGATGTGGAAATAATGAGAACTGCCATGGAGATTTATGATAAAGGAGTTCCTTGGGAGGATATCAAAAAGCTTCTTACTGAAACAAAGACAGCTGAAGAACTGCGAAATGCATTTAGTGAGGTTTTAGAGAATGTGCAGCCTGTTCTTGCAATCACTTCAGAAGATGTGGCAGAGGAAGATATCGATACTGATAAAAAAGATGATACGAAGCAGACGGTGCCTGAATATGTGGAAAAACTTATGTCAGAGCTTAAGGGTTTGATTGAGAAGATTAATTATCAGGATGGCAGATATGATGCTTTCAATGAAATTTTAAAACAGTGTATGCTTATGAAAAAAGAAGAGGGTGTCATAGAAAAATTATCGAATGAAAATAAACAACTGGAGGCACAGATTAAGGAGCTGACCGAACAACTTGTTAACAGTCAGGATGAGGTGGCAAAAAGATTAAAGAACGAGTCGAGACTCCGTAATGAAGTGGAAAATGGCAAGGAGGAAATCAAGAAGATGCAGGAGATGATCAATGAATTAAAAGAGGAGAATACTTCTTTTGAAGAAACTGTGAAGGAACAGGAACAGGCAATCATAGCAAAGAATGCCATTATTGAAAAGAAAAACAGTGAGAAAATGAACGAAGAAAAGAATGAAGAAAGCGGTAAAACAGATAATCCACAGAGTATTCCTGTGTATTACACACTCGCTGTTATGGATGAGCATAATCAGGTTCACAGAAGCGATATTGAGTATGTTAAGCACAGACCGTCCATCGTTAGCAGTCTTATGAGCAGGCTAGGTTTAAGAAAAGCTTCACACAGAAATCTTGTCCAGATGGTTATTAACAGAGAACTGTCTTCGGAACAGGTCAATGAAATCAAATGTGGTTTGGAAAAGGGGCTAAATGAAGAACAGATGGGATTAATTATTAACAAAAATCTTTCGCCTGAAAGAATTAAAAGCATAGTTGATTTTGCTGCACTTCAAAATAGTTTAAGAGTGGGAAGGAGTGAGGCTTAAATGAGTTTGCTTATGGTGACAGAGGCTTTGAGAATGATGGAAGAAAAGGATGTATCGCTTGGAGCAGAGGACAAGAAGTATATATTTATGTTTGCTTTTCAGACAGGCGATATGGAACTAACAGAAAAGCTGATAGACGAATTAGCATTTGAGAATGCGGTCAGGAAAAGTATTATTGAAAAATATGAAGAAATGAGATTGCACAGACCAGATTGGGTTGAAAAAATTGAAAATCTGGTGGTAGCTCTTGAAATGTATCGTATGGAAGAGGAAAAGGCAATTCAAAGGATTGCTGAGTTTTTAAGACAAAATGGGATTGAAATTGAGGAAGAGGCAATCAAAAATGCAAAGACAGATGATATAAAAAAGATGGTTGCGGATATAAGGCAGGCAGACACTTGTGATGAAATAAGTTTTGAAAAAGCAGCTGTGCGTTAGGAAGGAGGATGTGAAATGTCTGAAGAAATCAGAGAAGCGGTTCAGATTATTGAAGTAGCATTTGATGGAGTAGAGGTTGCCATGAAAGTTGGTGGAGGTGGTATCAAAGCCATGAAAACAGCAATAGATTTCCTAAAGGGAATGCTGGATTATGAAAAATCACTTGGAAAGACTTCCATGAGAAAACTCTTGATGCGGGGTGGAGACTTGCAGGTATTACAGTTTGCCACGGAGGACTTAAAGAAAGTAGAAAAATATGCGAAGAAATATGGGATATTATATTCTGTATTGCCGGATGCAAATAGGAAGAATGGAATGACTGAAATCATTTTTCATACTGAAGCTGTGCCAAGAGCCAATATGATATTACAAAAAGTCGGTGGAAAGATTGCAACTTTTGATGACTATCTTAAGAATGGTGACGAAAATCAGTTAAATAAGCTGATGAGTTTCTTAAAAGATCAGAAAAAGGGAAACCAGTTAAGCCCGTCACCTGAGAATGCCAGAGCGAATGTTTTGATGGACGGGCTGATTGAAAAAGTCGGAATGTATGCGGCAGAAAAACAGTCAATTAACCTTAAGGCAATACAAGATAATTTTAGTATTAACCATGAGCAGGCGGAGAATGTCATTAAACAGCTTGAAACAATCGGAGTAATTGATAAGAAAGATGACCTTGGTAATCATAGAGTGATGATGGATAAGGAAGCGTTTACTAAGAGAATTAAAGGGTATCAGGAGCTTGCGGACAGAATAAGGTCTGTTGCAGCGTCTAAAAATGTTAATCTTTCAGATATTACAATATCTAAAACACTTATCCAGACAGAAAATGAGAGAGCGGTAAAAACAAGAATACCGGGCACATGGGGGAAGAATGCCAGATATGTGTGGATTAAGAAAGAGAATGTCATGGAAATACACGCGGGGAAAACCATTCTTACTTTTATAGATAAGGAAAAAGACTATAAAATCTATGATGCTGAGAACAGGGTAGTTGAAACCGTTAAGGGTGAAAAACTCTATGCAGAACATTATGACAAAGTTGAAGCTAATGTCCGTAAGCGTTATGAAAAAACAAAGGTTACAGAAAAGACAGTCCCTAAGACTTCTGCCACGAAACAGAGGTGAAGCTGATGCAGGGAGTGAGAAAGAAACCATCAATTATGATTGTGATTATCGGGGAATTGTTATCTGCTTTTCTTGGTTATCTGCTTGCTGGTGCATATGAAAAAGGACAAAATCTCATGGAGTTTCTTGAGAGTTTTAATGCGGTTTGTGATAAACCGTTTCGTAATTATTTTAATGAATACACCATAAAAACTATTGCCATCGTATCAGGGTTCTATGCGATGGCAATTCTTATGTATTACACAAGTAAGAGAAACTTTATGACCGGTAAGGAATATGGTACAGCTAGGTTTGAAAATCCACAGCGGGTAAACAGTATTCTGATGGATAAGGATAAGAATTTCAATAGAATATTGAGTCAGAATGTGAAAATGTCGCTGGATTTCAGGAAGCTCAAGCTTAATGGAAATATTCTGATATGTGGAGGTTCCGGTGCAGGAAAAACATTCTATGAAGTAAAGCCAAATCTGATGCAGATGCCACATAATTGTTCTTTTATCTGTACCGATCCCAAGGGGGAAATCCTTAGAAGCTGTGGTCAGATGTTAAAGAATAACGGCTATAACGTAAAGGTCATCAATTTATTGGAGATGGATAAAAGTGACTGTTATAATCCGTTTTCTTATATTAGGGAAGAAACAGATGTGGTTAAGCTGATCACCAATCTTATTTCCAATACGACACCAAAAGGAAGCACTCCGTCTGATCCTTTCTGGGAGAAAGCAGAGGGACTATTTCTTCAGGCAATTTTTTATTATGTGTGGCTGGAAGAAAAACCATGCAAGAGAAACTTTGAAACAGTTTTGAAACTGCTATCTGAGGCAGAGGTAAAACAGCAGGGAAATCCGTCCATGCTGGATATAAGGATGAAATTCCTTGAGGAAAATAATCCTTTAGGAGCTGCCCATCCTGCGGTAAAACAGTATAACAAGTGTATGCGAGGTGCAGGAGATACAGTCAGATCCATTATTATCAGTGCCAATTCAAGACTGGCATTTTTGGAAAATAAGCAGGTACTAAGACTGTTATCGAGAGATGAATTAAATCTTGCGGATATCGGGATAGGAGTGAACGGAGATGGAGAAACAAAGACAGCGTTATTCTGCGTTATTCCTGACTCAGATAAATCCTATAACTTTATCATAGGAATGCTGTATACGCAGATATTTCAGGAACTATATTATCAAGCGGATTTTAACTGTGGTGGCAGACTTCCGATTCATGTCACGTTTATGCTTGATGAGTTTGCAAATGTGGCTTTACCGGATGATTTTTGTTCCCTTTTATCTACCATGCGAAGCAGGGAGATCTCAAGTATCATTATCATTCAGAATTTTGCTCAGCTGAAAGCATTGTTTAAGGACACATGGGAGACGATACCGGGAAACTGTGATACCTTCATTTACTTAGGAGGAAACGAGCAGAGTACTCATAAATACGTGAGCGAACTACTTGGAAAAGGGACGATTGATAAAAAGTCCAGCGGAGAAACAAAAGGAAGGCAGGGAAGCTCTTCAAGAAACTATGATGTACTTGGCAGGGAACTGTTTACACCCGATGAAGTGAGAAAACTTGATAACAGGAAATGCATTATCTTTATCCGTGGTTTTGATCCGGTGATGGATAATAAGTATATTCCGTTTGCACATCCATGTTTTGCACAGACGGCAGATGGCGGAGGAACAGCTTACGTTCATTGTATTGATAAGAAGACTGAGGTGATTGGTCCGGCATACGAAATCTTATCCAAAAAATCATTGGAGCATTATAAGAAACTGAAAGAAAAAGGAGAGGACATCTATATTGACAGGGTTGGATATGAAGAATTTATGATGCTTAGTGAAAATGAAATCGGGCTTAGGTTTCAGATGCTCGATGAACAGGAGAGAAAGGACAGGTTTAATGCTCTTGAAGAAAATGAACTTGAGTATGCAGACATCAATGAATTACAAAAGAAATTGCCTAGGATTAGTGGGAAAGATACGATACTTAGCAGAATGGCAAGTTGGGAATTTAATAGTGAACAGCAGGAAGAAGCAAGAAAAGCAATGCTAGAAGGTGTTCCGGAAAAAAGGATTTTAGAGTATTTCTATCCTGATATTGGGGTAGAAGAAATGAGAATAATCAGAGAAAAATATCGAAAGAAAACTTCATAGTAAAGTATGTAAGCCGTAGCGAAAGCTACGACTTTTTCGTTAAGGGGGTGGTTATGGCAAAACGTGTCAGGGAAAGCCTGACTTCAATCTAATTATCGGGAGTATCCCGTTTATCATAGACATTTTTAAATCCATTCTGATTGGGAATGGAGACAGAGAAAAAAGAATTAAGTAAAAAGAGGCAAAAATGTTAAAAAATCAAGAAATTGGAGGAATTTAGAATGAAGAATATGATCAAGAATTTTAAGAAGAAAGTAGTACCGGCAGTAACAGGAGCGTTTGCGTATTCAATGCTTATGACAAGCACATGTTTAGCTGCAGCAAGCACATCAGCCGTAACAAAGCCGCTTGAGAATTTGAAGACATTGGTGGTTGCTGTGATCGGCGCAGTCGGTGTCATTATTCTGGCAAAGAATGTTATGGAGTTTGCACAGGCTTATCAGCAGCAGGATTCATCAACCATGAACTCAGCGCTTAAGGGAATTGTTGCGGGTGTCATGATGGCAGGTATTTCTACAGTATTAACCTTTCTTGGATTTTAGAAAGAAGTTTGCCGGAAGTGTGAGGAATATCCATACCCTCACATAATTCCGGTCACGGAGGTGAAACAAGGATGGATATATTTAAACTTGGTGATAAAATCCTTGCTCTCTTGGAAATGGTATTTGGTTTTTGGAACAATCAGGTGTCGTTGGTGTTTGCGATGCTGGGTGAGTCTCCTGTTGATTTTAAGAATGGCGATCCATGGACGGTAATTGAGAATATTGAACCGATTTTTGTGGCTGTCGGTTCTTCTCTTGTCGTGCTTTTCTTTGTTATTGGATTTTGCAGTGAAAGTATTGACGTCAGGGAAGAGATGCGATTTGAGGTAATACTCAGGATGTTGATTAGATTAGGACTTGCAGAGTGGTTTGTAGCAAATAATGTATCAATCATGAAAGCGTTTTTTGAAACGATAGGAAACTTAATTGACCTATTATCTGCAGGTAATTATACGGAGATTACCATAGACAGTTCACAGGCTGATATCATCAGTGATTTGGGATTTGGTGAGAGCCTTATCATGTTGATACTTGCAGCACTGCTATCAATCATCGTGATTATCTGCGGTTTCTTTTTGATTTACACCGTGTATTTTCGGTTTTTAAGATTATTGATTATCGTTCCGATGGGAGCAATCGCATTTTCAACAATGGGTGGAAACAGAACGGTTAATCATACGGTGGTGGCTTATTGTAAATACTTCTTATCCGTCACATTTGAAGCGGTCACGATGGCATTAGCCATTATCGTATGCAATGCGTTTGTAAACGCTGGATTACCTTCTTTTACAGGTTCATATGCAGATTGGGCACAGACACTTATTTATTTGTGTGAGATGACATTTACGATTGCACTTACCGTGGGAAGTGTTAAGGGAGCACAGAACCTTACCAGTAAAGCATTTGGATTATAGAATGGAGATAAAAAGATGGAAAAAACGAAAAAAATTGAAAAAGATAATAAGACACTAATCTATCATTCCTGTTATGGGACTGATGCTAAGGTTAGTTTGGATATTCAGATGTACTATAGTAACGGGAATATTTGTATTGAGCTTAACGATGAGGACTACAAGGAACCTTATGGTTGCCTTACAGTTAATTTGTGTGATGCGACACCGAATTATTGTAGCTATGTAGACGTGAACAACATGCCAGAAGCGGAAGATTTTATCGTGGAAAATAAATTGGGTGTTTTTACTGGACTGGTAAAGGAAAGTGGATTTGTAAGGTATCCCTTGTATATGTTTGATGCTGAAAGGTTGAGAGATCTTTGTCCGGATGGAATGATTGTTTATGAGAAGGGCAAAGGAATACAATCTGTTCAAAAACAGAAGGAGGAAAAGAGGTGAATAAGAATTGGTAATAGAAATCAATAAAGACTTGGATAAGTATCAGGAGTCTGTAGCAATGGGATTGACAGCAAAACAGCTTGTCTATTCCATAATCAGTGTTGCAGTTGGCGGAGGTCTTGTTTTTCTTCTTTATCCGTATATAGGTCTTACTGGTTCAGCTTATGTTGCGATACCTGTGGTAGCACCGATTGCACTTGGAGGTTTTTATTCTTATAACGGAATGAGTTTTTATGAAGTAATGAGAAAGAAAATCTATTTTATGTTTTGTAACAGAACATTAACCTATGTGTCAACGGAAGGTGAGGCACAAATCAGGGAATATGAATTAGAAAAGCAAAACATGGGGAAGAAAAAGAAGAGTGGATTTGGCTTTAGTGCAAAGTCTGATATCAATACAGAAAAGGAAGTGAGCATTGCTGATAAGCAGGCAGCATTTGAAGAGAGTAAAAAGAAAATGAAAAAGATGCTTATTTTATCTGTGACGGCGATTATATGTTTTGTAGGAATTGTGGTTGCTTATAAAATGGGATATCTTGATTTGATTAAACAGTATTTGAGTAACAAATAATTATTCGACTCATCAGGTCGGAGTAGTCTTGGCATAGCCGGATTGCTCCGGTTGTGCCTTTTATTACGGATAAAAGGAGGAAAACAGATGGGTTTATTTGCAGATGGATTTAAGGAGCTGAAAAAGGCGAGTGAGCCTTTGTATAAGACTCCGAAGTCTATTCAGGAAACAATAGAAATAATGGCTGTAGCTGAAAATGGTATCTTTGAAGTAGCCAAAGGACAAAAAACGTCCTTAAACCGTTACAGTAAATGCTATCTTTTTCAGGATATCAATTACACTACAACCAATGAAGAAGAACAGATTGATATCTTTGAAAGATATTGCAAGCTGTTAAATTCACTCGATTGTAATTTTAAAATTACGGTCAATAATAAGAATAAAAACATGGAGGATATGCGAAAGTCGGTTTTAATTCCGTTTAAAGATGATGGATTTAATGATTATCGAAAAGCATATAACGAGATTATTGAAGATAAGATTATTGAAGGCAGACAGGGCATTGAGCAGGAAAGGTATTTGACGCTCACGATAGAGAGAAAAAACTTTGAAGAGGCAAAATCCCAGTTTGCCACCTTGGAAGCAATACTTCATAAAGCATTTAATGAGCTTGGAGCAGATATTGTTCCTTTAAATGGTAATCAGAGATTAAAAATCCTTCATGATTTTTATCATCTTGGCAATGAAGGGCAGTTTGGTTTTGATATCAGACATGCAAAAAAGGTGGGAGCAGATTTTAGAAATGATTTGTGCAATGGGATGATGAAATTTTATCCGGAGAGCTTTGAGGATGAGAAAAAGTTGGGTAAAGTACTTTTTATTAAAAAGTATCCAAGTTCTCTTTCGGACAGGTTTTTCAATGAAATCACATCACTTCCTGTTCATTCAGTCACCAGCATAGATGTGATTCCGGTTCCAAAAGATTTGACAACTAAGACGCTTCAGAAAAAGTATCTCGGTATTGAGTCTGATATTATCAGGCAGCAGAGAGTGAGAAATAAAAACAATGATTTTTCTTCTGAGATTTCTTATGCAAAGAGAACGGAGAAGAAAGAAATAGAAGCGATTATGGACGATGTAAGGGAGAATGACCAGTGTCTTTTTTTCGTAGGAGTCACCATTCTTATTGTAGCAGACTCAAAGCAGGAGCTTGAAAGCATCTGTGAAACAATTGAAACCATAGGGAAGAGAAACAGCTGTACCATTGATGTACATTACCTTAAGCAAAGGGAAGCATTAAATACAGCGTTACCGATTGGTGTCAGACAGGTGGAGACTATGAGAACCATGCTTACCCAGTCCTTGGCTGTTTTAATGCCGTTTAATGTGCAGGAGCTTAATGATGTGGGAGGAAATTATTACGGTATCAATCAGGTCAGCAGGAATATCAATATTGGAAATCGAAAGAAGCTGATCAATGGAAACGGATTTACCTTTGGTGTGCCCGGTTCCGGAAAATCATTCTTTTGTAAGATGGAGATGGGTTCGGTATTCTTATCAAGTGATGATGAGATTATCGTTATCGATCCCATGAATGAATACTTTGATGTGGCTCAAACTTACGGTGGAACGGTGATCAATCTATCCACTTATACGGATCATTATGTTAATCCGCTTTCAATGGATGTATGGAATCTTGACCAGAATGATACAAAGGGATGGGTGCGAGAAAAAGGTGAATTCATGCTAGGTCTGTGCGAACAGTGTATTGGTGACAGTCTTAACTCAAGACAGAAATCAATCATAGACAGATGCGTGCGAAAACTCTATATAGACATTGCAAGAAGCAAGGAAAAATATATACCTGTTATGAGTGATTTTTATGATATTCTCATGAGTCAGCCGGAGGAAGAAGCAAAGGATATTGCTTTATCGCTTGAATTGTTTGTAAACGGTTCTTTAAATATCTTCAATCACCAGACAAATGTTGATGTGGACTCAAGATTTGTGGTATATGGTATCAGAGACTTGGGAACAGAGCTAAGTCCGATCACAATGCTTGTAATGATGGAGTCCATACAGCAGAGAATTGTTGAGAATGGTAAGAAAGGTAAGGCAACATGGCTTTATATAGACGAATTTCATGTGCTATTAAATTCTGATTATTCGGCAAAATATCTCCAGCAGTTATGGAAGAAGGTTAGAAAACAGGGTGGACTTTGTACTGGAATTACACAGAATGTGGTCGATCTTCTTCAGAATTATACAGCAACCACAATGCTCGCAAACTCAGAATTTGTAGCACTACTAAAACAGGCGAATACCGACAGTTCAAAGATGGCAGAGGTTATAGGAGTATCTGATGCACAGCTTCGATTTGTAACCAATAGTCAGTCAGGTATGGGACTTTTGAAATGCGGTAATGTGGTTATTCCGTTTGACAATCAGATTGGGAAGGACACAGGGCTTTATAAGCTGTACAATACGAATATTCACGAGATAATAGCAAATAAAAAAGCAAAGGAAAATTTGCAGGAGTAGAGGAAGTTTATGGTAGCGTATAAGGGGTAAATTTGGTATAATAATCAGGTATGTGGAGCTGATGCCTCACATACAATTCAGTTTTTGCATACCTGGTTTTTTAACAGAAAGAGGCTATTATGAGTAAAATAATTGTAAAAGATACAGAAATAAATGTAGTACAGATAAATGAAGAAGATTACATTTGTTTGACAGATATGATTAAAGCAAAAGATGGGGATTTCTTTATTACGGACTGGCTAAGAAACAGAAATACTCTTGAGTATATTGGAATATGGGAGAAAGTTTATAATCCAAATTTTAATTATGGCGAATTCGCCATAATTAGAAATCAGTCTGGTCTGAATAGCTTTAAGATAAGTGTAAAAGAGTTTGTGGCAAAAACCAATGCAATATGTATTCAAGCTAAAGCTGGCAGATATGGCGGAACATATGCACATAAGGATATAGCTTTTGAATTTGCAATGTGGATTAGTCCTGAATTCAAAATATATATTGTGAAAGAATTTCAGAGATTAAAGGCAGAAGAACAGAAACAGATTGGTTGGTCAGCAAAAAGAGAACTTACAAAAATAAACTATCGCATTCACACTGATGCCATAAAAAACAATATTATTCCGGCAGAGGTAACCTCAGAACAGAAATCATTCATATATGCTAATGAAGCGGATATGCTTAATGTTGCTTTGTTTGGAATGACGGCGAAGCAATGGAGAAATCAAAATCCGGACAAGAAAGGAAATATCCGAGATTATGCGACAATAAATCAGCTTATATGTCTGTCAAATATGGAAAACTTGAATGCCGTGTTTATTGGAGATAATATGCCTCAAAGTGAAAGGCTTGAAAAACTTAATAAAATAGCAATTCAACAGATGAGAATACTGGAGGATATAGAGGACAAAACACCTTTAATTGAAGAAAAAAATAATTGATTGAGATGTATATTTTACATAAGCCATTTGGACTAAACTTCCAGATGGCTAATTTTTTGCCCTTTTCTGGGTAATAGATGTAGGAAGAAGGTGAGGGAATGAAGATTAAGAAAGCCTCGGACAAGCCAATGATAATTCATCAGAAACAAAAGGCAGAGCTGCATATTTGCCTTAACAATGAGATGAAGCCAAGGGGAACAATCAAGTATGTAAACAGAAGTCCTAAGATTAAAAGTGCAACTCTTAATAAGACAGACAGTTCTGACATAGGGATGGGAAAAAATATTCAAAAATATAGGATGCTGTATACAAAAGATAAATTTAAAAAAAGAAATAATTCTTCAAATGGAAGAATTGCAGAAAATGATTTCTCTAACACCAAGAAAAAACTTAAGATTAAGGATTCGAAATTAAAGACAGGTTTAAAGACAGCAAGCTTAATGGGAGCCAATAAAGCTTTGAATCATATGGATGGTGGCGATGAAGTCAGGGATGTAGCATTTACAGCTTATGTAGCTGCAAAACCAATATCTGGGGCAGCTGCAAAAGGAGCAAAACTCTTTAAAGAACAGGAGATTGCAAGGAAAGCAAAGCGTATCAAGAAAGTTGATGCCGGAAAAAGACTTAACCGATCGGAGGTATCAGACAGCTTAAATGACAGGCTTAAGGAAGTTGCTAAAAACAAGAATAAATTTTCTGAGTTAACAGCAGCAAAAAAGAAAATGAAAACAAGAGGTTCTTATCATAAAGATTACAAAAAGGATGGAAATACGAGAACTTCCGTTTCTCTTAAGAAAAGAAAGAAGTCAGATACAAAAAAGAGTGGTAAGTCAGATAAGATGAAATTCTTCATAGACAAGATTGTTAAAGGTAATCAGGAAAAGACCGGTCCGTTAAATGCTATCAAGAGCATTGTAGCAAATACAATGTCTGCAAAGTTAAAAAGTGCGATGGCATTGGCGGGAGCCGGTCTTCTTTTACTTACGGTGCTTACTTCCATCACGGTGCTTCCTGTTGTGGGACTGGTTGAAACCTTGTATAGTTCACCTTTTGCTTTCTTTCTGCCACCACTAGAGGATGGCGATACAGTAACAACAGTTGCCAGTTCTTATATGGCGGATTTTAAAAGAGAAATCAATTCTCTGGCAGATAAGCATGAGGGATATGACTCAGGAAAAATTGTTTATGTGAATTATGAAGGCGTGTCAGCAGGAAACTTTAATGATGTGGTGACAATTTATATGGTTCTTTATGGAACCGGTGATACGGCAACGATCATGAGTGACGGTGCAAAGAAAAATCTAAAAACGGTGTTTGATGCGATGTGTTCTTATAACACTTCCAGTGGTACAGAGACAATTACGAATGCGGATGGAACGGCTGTAACGGAAAATGTATTGTATGTAAACATCACCTTAAAAAAATACGAAGAGATGATGACTTACTATGCGTTTAGTGATGAGCAGATCCAGATGGCAAGAAAAATGATGCAGATGTTTGGAAGTGCCAGTGGAATAACCCCACAATCTTCTATGACGCTGGAACAGATTGATGAAATTGTGAAAAAGATTTCAGATAGCAAACAAAAAGAAGCTGTAACATTTGCGCTTACAAAAGTGGGATATCCATATAGTCAGGACTATAGAGATACAGGCGATTACTATGATTGCAGCTCTTTGGCATATTATTCATGGAAAAATGCAGGCGTGGATATCAGCTATAACGGTGCCAATACTGCGGCAGCAGAGGCGGAAGGACTTGATGTGGCGGGAAAGGTGGTCGATTATGCCGATCTCCAACCGGGAGATTTGATTTTTTACAGCTATGAGTACAACGGGAGATATAAAAACATCAGTCATGTGGCAATTTATATCGGTGATGGTTATGTCGTGGAAGCCAAGGGAACGGATTATGGTGTGACATATAATCCGGTACCGAATGTCGGAAAGATTGTTCTGATTGGCAGACCATAGAAAAAGGAAGAAGGAATGAGAAAAGTGGATTTTAGAAGTGATAAAAACAGTGGTGAAAAACAATTCGAAATTGAAGTAAAGGAAGAACTTGCAAGAGTGGTGACGGTAAAAGCAGAGACTTTAGGCGAGGCAATCGACAAGGTAATGGAACAGTATTACGGGGAGAAAATTGTGTTGTCTGAACCTGATATGAAGGGTGTTGAATTTTTACCATATGAGGACAAAGAAATGGCAAGGTAGGAGGAATGGAGAATGGCAAATAATAAAAGAACGAATGAAATCATGGGAAACATGGAGTTTTTGATCGACGAACTAAAAAAAGAATGGGATATGTCTAAGGAGATAAAGCATTATGTGGGTTTGTCGGTTTCAAAGGCAGAACAATTAAGAAAAAAGATGCAGGAATATATTGTTTCATGCAGTATGGCAATTGAGGAAAACGACACACTTTCTTTTAAGCAGAGCATGAAATATTGCAGGGATAATAATATTATGTTTCGTCTGGCTAGGAAGCTGATCACAGAGTATGATTTTGCATTAGACAAACAGAAGGATAGCATTGTCCTTGAACTTGATAAGGAAGAGTTTAAAGCCTACAGAGAGATAGCGGGTGAAAAATCGCAGAATAAAAGCAAAACATTTATACAGTTTTCAAAGCGTGTGATGATTGATGAATAAAAGAAAGAAGGTGTAGCCGGTGAGCGTAGATTACAAAGTGAGGCAAATTTACCAGCAGGTCATTCAGGAGGTAACTAAGTCCGCTGAAAGCTGGAAGTCGGTTCTTCGGCTTGCAGGACGGATTTATCGCTATGAATTTGATAATATTCTGATGGTGTATGCACAGAAGCCAAATGCAACACTGGTAGCTGACTTTGAGACATGGAAAAAGGTTGGCAGATTTGTAAAGAGAGGAAGTAAAGGTGCAGCCATCTATCCGTCAAAGGCATTAAATCCGTCTATGAGGTATGTGTTTGATATCAGTGATACGGGAGGAAAGGATACGGAACTTACCTGGAACCTTGATGATGAAAAGTTGATTAAATTTATGGATTATCAGGTGGAGAAAGGAAATTATCCAAAGTATGAAAGACTGACAAGAAAAGATTCACTGACAGCTTTAAAGGACTTTACAAAACAGAGAATCAGAGAGATAATAAAAGAGGAATTTGAAGAACAGATTTCCGATATTTCAAAGATTGCAGGCAGTGTGATTATTGAAGAAAGCGAAAAACGTGAGAGCTTACAAGGTGCTTTTAATCCTGAAGAAATCGTGAGAAAAAGCATTTTATATGTTGTAGGTACGAGATGCGGATTTGATCTGTCCTCTGAAGAACAGGATTTTGATCAGATTGTAAAGGTTACAGATGAAGATACTATTTACCGTCTTGGTTCTCTCATATGCGATGTCTCCTGTGATGTTCTTAGAGCTTATGGTAAAGATTTAAGATTTGCTGAACAGGAAAGGAGATATGATTATGTTAGCAGAGATGAATTACAAGGAAGTGGACGGAATACTGTATCCGGAATTACAGATGCCGGACGAGACGGAGGACTTGAGGAAGGTAGGAAAGTACGGACTTCTGGCGATGAATTACCTCAAGGAGAACGAAAAGGCGAGATACAAAAGCCTGCTCAGGTTTGGGAGACTGGCAGAGAAGATGATGGCAGTGGACGAGGAAGCCAACCAGATGTTAGAGCAGCTGATGAACCGCTATCTTCAAAAACACAAACCGCAGGACACACACAGCACGATGGAGATGTGGAAACTCAGGGAACAGGCAAAGAGGATGGCAGAGGAAATCGTTCTGAAAGAGATCGTGTACCGATATCACTAGAAAATGAAGATGAACAATTTAATCAAGAACTTGATGAAATAAATTCATTGGGAACAGGTAAGGAAGCAGGTCAATACAGGCAGGCTTCCTTTTTTATTGACAATGAAACGGGACAGTTAGAACTTGCTACGGGGAATAATTCATCAAATGATTTTATGAAGCGCTTTGAAAAAGAGAAAAAAGAAGCGTTACAGGGCAAATACAACTATCTTAATCCAAAGAAAGAAAACTATGTTCCGAGCGACTATATCAAATATGTGGTTTTAAGAGGAACGGGTTTTGTAAATGGAAGAACCAGAGTCTGTAAAATCTTTGAGACAGAGATTGATGCAGGTACAAGAGCCGGCCTGATTAAAAGGGAATATGGAACAGGTGGAAGTGGCTGGCCTGTTGATGGTTATGGACTTCACGGGTATGATACCATTCAATCACAAGGAATAAGATTTCAATGGAGAGATGAAGAAGGTGAACATGAAGGGTATGTATCGTGGAGAGACATAGAAAAAGAAATCGGAGTCTTGATACTTACGGGCGAATACAAGCCTGAACAGCCGAGAATGGATGAGATTTATGATGAGTCCGAGGAAGATATTATTGAGGGTGAATATGCAGATATTACTGACAGCAAAGATGATATTGACAATCAGAAAGAAGAAGTGATGGATGATTATGCTATTCCTGACGAACCGGAAAGCTATAGGGAATATCGTAATTCCATCCAATCGGATATTGAAAGGTTAGAAGCTGCCTATGAAGAGGAAAGAGAACTGACGCCGGAAGAGGCAATGCTTGAGGACAGGCTTGTAACCATGGCGGAATATGGTGCTGAAATGGAGGAGGAAGCAGACCATGAAGGAGAACTTAAGTATATAGAACCGATTGATTATGAAAAATTAGTTGCTGATATGGATGAGGATATGCGTACAGCAATGGAGATTCTGATATCAGAATGCAGTTGTTATAACCCGTTTAAACCGTTTCTTATGGATTTGGTACAAACAGATGATTTGTTAATGCCAAACAGACTTCATTATTTATCAGAAATAGTATTAAGGGGAAAACAGGAATATACAGCCTATGCTAATAATCAGTATGGTTTGGTTTCATATACGTTAAAAACAGCGGAAATAGAAATTAACTATAAGAATAAAAAAGGCGAGCGTGTCACTGTTACTACTGGATATCGTGAACTGTTTGAAGTGCTTCGTTATATGATAAAGGTTCCTCATTACTGTGGTGAAGATCAACTTAAATGGTATAAAGAAATGATTTCAGGTGGCGTGGAAAAAATGTCACCAATCTATGTTTCGTATCTTGAAAAGCAGGAAGAAATCAGAAACAACAGGGAAAAGAATAAGCAGTTGGCTGTAGATAAAGGTTGGGAAAAAGAAAAGAAGAAAAATTTTCACTATAACCTATGGGATTTACCCACTGGTGGAGCAAAGACGAGATTCAAGTGGAATTTGGAAGCTATTAAAACACTAAAACAGATTGAGGCAGAAGGAAGGCTAGCAACTTCACAGGAGCAGAAAGTTTTGTCCATGTATGTTGGATGGGGCGGTCTTTCACAGGTATTTGATGAAAAGAATTCTGACTGGAAGAAAGAATATGCCGAATTAAAAGGTCTTTTGTCGGAAAAGGAGTATTCGGAAGCCAGAGCAACGGTCAATAACGCATTTTATACTTCGCCGGTCATTTGTTCCTGTATCAATCAGGCACTTGTGAAATTTGGCTTTCGGGACGGTAATGTCTTGGAGCCGAGTATGGGGATCGGTAATTTCTTCGGAAGTATGCCGACTCCCATGCAGCAGGCAAAACTCTACGGCGTGGAGCTTGACGGAATAACGGGAAGAATTGCAAAACAGTTATATCAGAACGCCAATATCACAATCGGTGGTTTTGAGCAGACGAAATATCCTGATAATTTTTTTGATGTAGCGGTGGGAAATGTGCCTTTTGGAGATTATAAGGTGTTCGATGCGAAATACAATCAGTACAATTTTCGTATTCATGATTATTTTATAGCAAAGGCACTGGATAAAGTTAGACCGGGAGGTATTCTTGCTTTTATCACTACAAAGGGAACACTTGATAAGAGCAATCCCGCCATCAGAAAATATATTGCGGAAAGAGCAGAGCTTGTTGGAGCCATTCGATTACCCAGTACTGCATTTAAAGATAATGCGGGAACGGAAGTGACCAGTGATATATTATTTCTGCAAAAACGGGAAAGAAAGATGGAAGTGGAACCGGATTGGGTACACTTAGGAGTCACGGAGGACGGTATTCCGATCAATTCATATTTTGTGGAGCATCCGCAGATGGTGCTTGGTCATATGGAATATGACAAGAGAATATATGGTCAGGACAGCAGATATACGGTTTGTGTGAATGATAATCCTGCCTTTAACATGTATGATGAGTTAAATAATGCGATTAAAAATATGCAGGCTGAAATCACAAGTTTTGAAAAAATCGAGGAAGAGTCAGAGAAAAGTGAGGATATTATTCCGGCTGATCCGGATGTAAGAAATTTTTCTTACTGTTTCGTTGATGGAAAGTTATATTACAGGGAAAATTCTTTGATGTACCAGAGAGAAGTAGGAAATTCTTCGGAGGAGAGAATTAAGGCTCTTGACGATATAAGAAAAACAACAAGATATCTGATCGATATCCAGATGAAAGGATGTGAGGAGGAACAGCTGATCAAAGGACAGAATGAATTAAATGATAAGTATGATGAATTTGTCAAAAAGTATGGTGTGATAACTTCACAGAGCAATAGCAGGGCTTTTCGTGATGACAGTGATTATCCATTGCTTTGTTCGCTGGAGGAAGTGGATGAAGACGGAAGAGTGAGTAAGGCAGATATGTTTTATAAACAGACCATTAAACCTAAGCCTGAGATTACAAGAGTTGAAACTGCGGTGGAAGCATTAAATGTATCGGTAAGCGAGTTTGGAACTGTAAATATTCCGTATATGCTCAGTATCTATCAGCCCGATCTTGGCGATATCATGAAACAGGCTGCAGAAAACAATGGTTGTGAACCGGAGGAGGTAAGCTTTTCAGATGAGTTAAAAAGCGAGCTTCAAAGAGAAAAAATGCTTCGGGAACTGGAAGGGATTATTTTTTTAAATCCGGCAGTTTATAACCGAAACAATCCCAATGCAGGATGGGAGACAGCAGACGAGTATTTATCGGGCAATGTTAGAGAAAAGCTTCGTGTAGCACGAAATGCGGTAAAGGATGATACGTTATCGGAACAGGAAAGAGAGCGATTTAATGTAAATGTATCAGCACTTTCAGAGGTACAGCCCAAAGACTTGGATGCTTCCGAGATTGATGTAAGAATAGGAACCACATGGATCGAGGCAGAGGATTATGAGGCATTTATCTATGAGCTTTTAAATACTCCACAGAGAGCAAGGGCGGTAAGGAGTAAGTGGTACAATTCGGGAATTCAGCTTCAGCTAAATAAAATGAATATGGAATGGTTTATTGAAAATAAATCTTTAGATAAGCGTTCAGTGGCAGCAACCAAGACTTATGGTACAAGTCGTTTGGACGCTTATTCAATTTTTGAGAGTACCTTAAACCTTCGTACTGTGACTGTAAAAGACCGTATTGATGATGGGGATGGTAAATACCATTATGAAGTCAATAAAAACGAAACCATGCTTGCAAGGGAAAAACAAAACCTGATGAAAGAAGCGTTTAAGGAATGGATTTTCAAAGATCCGGACAGGAGACAAAAGTATGTGAATTACTATAATGAAACCTTCAATAATGTCCGTTTGCGGGAATATGATGGCAGTTTTCTTGAATTTCCGGGGATGAATCCGGAGATAGAATTAAAACCACATCAGAAAAATGCGGTGGCAAGAATTTTATTTGGTGGCAATACGCTTCTCGCGCATTGTGTCGGGGCAGGAAAATCATTTGAAATGATGGCAGCGTGCATGGAACAAAAAAGATTAGGACTTGCCAATAAGACGGTCATGGTCGTGCCAAAGGCATTAATCGGGCAGACGGCAAGTGAATTTTTAAGGCTTTATCCATCGGCTGATATTTTGGTTGCAACAGAAAGGGACTTTGAGAAAAGCAGGAGAAGACAGTTTATCAGTAGGATTGCAACAGGAGATTATGATTGCATCATCATGAGTCATAGCCAGTTTGAGAAGATACCGATCTCTCCTGAACGAAAGAAAATGATGATAGACAGAAAGATTGAGGAACTGTCTTTTGCCATTGCCGAAATGAAAGAAAAAAACGGGCAGAGATGGACCATCAAGCAGATGGAGAGCAGTAAAAAGAAATTAGAGGAGCAGATTAAGGAATTAACGGATGAGAGCAGGAAAGATGACCTGATCACGTTTGAGGAGCTTGGTATCGACTCCATCATGGTGGATGAAGCACATAATTTTAAAAATCTTGCTATTTTTTCGAAGATGAACAATGTATCGGGTATCAGTTCTTCTGGAGCAAAAAAATCATCAGATATGCAGATGAAATGTGAGTATATCACAGAACAAAATGGTGGCAGAGGAATTGTGTTTGCCACTGGTACACCAATCAGTAACACCATGTGTGAAATGTATGTGATGCAGCTTTATCTTCAAAGGGAGACACTGGAACAGATGGGTATCTATCATTTTGACTCATGGGCTGCAAATTTTGGTGAGGTTACTACAGCACTGGAACTTACTGTAGAAGGTAGCGGTTTTCGATTTAAGAGTAGGTTTAATAAGTTTACCAATCTGCCGGAGCTTATGAATATCTTTCGTGAGGTAGCAGATGTACAGACAAAAGATATGATTGATTTGCCTGTCCCGAAGCTTCGGGATGGGAAATATATTATTGTTGAGAGTGAACCGGACTGGTATGTCAAGCAGGTAATGGAGGACTTTGTGAGCAGAGCGGAACGTATCAGAGGAGGTGGTGTGGATCCGTCGGTAGACAACTTTCTTAAGATAACTCATGAGGCGAGACTTCTTGGAACGGATGCAAGACTCTTAGAAGCTGCTGCACCGAATAATCCTGATGGGAAGCTGAATAAAGTGGTGGAAAACGTGCTAAATGAATATGAAAAAGCAAAGAATGAAAATAAAATCGGATGTCAGCTTATCTTTTCCGATATCGGTACTCCAAAAGGTTCTTGGAAGGAAGAAATGCTTTCTGAGGATTACTGGAAGCAATCCGGTGGAAATCAAGAAGGTGCAGGCGAGTTTGATGTGTATAATTATCTGAAAACGGAACTTGTAAGTCGTGGTATTCCGGCAGAAGAGATTGCCTTTATTCACGATGCAAAGACTGATGCAAACAGGGAAGCTTTATTTAAAGAAATGAGGACCGGTAAAAAGAAAATACTGATTGGTTCTACTGATAAGTGCGGAACGGGTGTCAATGTCCAGACGCATTTAGTAGCAATGCATCATGTTGACTGCCCTTGGAAACCATCTTCGATTGAGCAGAGAGAAGGTCGAGGTATCAGACAGGGAAATGAAAATGAGGAAGTTGCTGTGTACAGATATGTTACGAAAGGAACATTTGATGCCTACAGCTGGAGCCTTGTGGAAAATAAACAACGGTTTATCAGTCAGGTAATGACAAGTAAAACCGTTTCAAGAACCTGTGAGGATATCGATGAAGCGACACTTTCCTATGCAGAGATTAAGGCGGTAGCTACGGGGAATCCAATGATAAAAGAAAAGATGGAGATTGATAACGATGTGCAGAGGCTAAAGTTACTGAAGGCTTCATACGACAGCCAGCGTTATGGCTTACAGGATAATTTTATGATACGTTTTCCAAAACTGATTAAAGCGGCAGAAGAGAAACTTGCCTGTGTGATGGAAGATATGAAATTCAGAGATGAACAGCTGTTAGCAAGTGAAGAATTCATGGTAACGATTAAGGGAATCCGTTATTCCGAGAGAACAGACGGCGGTGCCAGTATGCTTGAGGCAGTTTCAAAATGTAAGACTGGAGAAACAACGGCGATCGGACAGTTTAAGGGATTTGAGCTGCTGGTTGAGAAAAACTTCATTGGAGAGAACTATATGGTACTCAGGGGAAAGACGGATTATAAAACGGAGCTTTCCAACAGTCCAGTAGGAAGTATGGTAAAGATTGAAAATCTTTTTAACGGTATACAGGACAATGTTGAATTTTTGGAAAAGAAGATAGAGAGATACAAGTTAGACCTCGCAGCTTCCAAGGAAGAATACGAAAAGCCTTTTATGTATGAGGAAGAATTAAAACAGAAGATTGCAAGACAAAACGAACTAAACGCACAGCTTGATTTGGAGAATGGCAAGGTGGATGATATGGATCTTTGTGAAATGGACAGGCAGGAAGAAAAGGTGGCGGAGAAAGATAACCGTTATCTTTCAGATGGTTCCGTGAGAAGAATGTAACAGTGAAAACAGACCATGAAGGTGGTCAGGAAAAACAGAATGGAGACAGAAACGATGAAAAGAAAGATAATAGCAGGAATAATTATTGCAGTCGGGATTGCTTTGATGGCGGTCCCTTTTTATTACCATCTTCATGGTCAGCATGAAACAGACAGATTGATAAAGCAGTTTGAAGAAAAATGGGAGGACAATGACGATGGAGCAGACGGTAAAACGAGGGAAGAAAAGAAAGAAGCATTACAGACAAAAGAGAAGAGCGTTACGGATCGTAAAGAGACGGATGCCTTTTGTGCCGGAGAGGAAGTGGTAGGCATAATCGAGATTGATGCAATCGGTATCAGGTATCCCATTGTGGAAGGCTGTAAGAGCAAGGACATTGCTTATGCAATCGGTCACATGCCGGATACGGCAGGTATTGGTGAAAAAGGAAACTGTGTGCTTTGTGGTCATAATGGCAGCAGGAATGGCGCTTTTTTTACCGAGTTAAACAAGGTAAAAAAAGGAGAGAAGGTTAGAATTACGGATACTACCGGTAAGGAACATCTCTATGAAGTATCTGAAACATTTATTATCCAACCCGATGACAATTCTGTTAAGTCACAGACAGAGGATGAGGTGCTGACACTTTTAACCTGTGCCGAACATGGCAGTAAACGCTATATCTGCATATGCGAACCGATAAGGGAAGGAGCTGGTGATGAGGATGCGTAAAAAATGCAGAATAAAAGAGGTCGAGAGGATACTGGCGGAAATGGATTTGGAGGATGTGTCAGATGATTTAGCGGAACTGGAGGATGGGCTTCAGATTGTGATCAGCGGTTACTATCTGTTGATACCAGAATTAAAGATACAGGTTCATAAGGGACTTGTATGTGTGTTTGAACATGAGGCAGATATGTATATGCCGGATGAAGCTGTCACGGTCATTATTGAGGTCACAGGTCAGGAAGTGGAACAGATCTGTTATAAGCAGGATGGCATAATCGGAACGCTTTATGACTGGGGACGGGAAAAAATGTCATTAGACAGAATAGAAAATATATGGTGCGAGATCATCGTGCCGGATTAGCAGGAAGAGAAATTTAATAACAAAAAAAACAGCAATCAGAAAGGATAAGGCAGGGAGAACAATGCTTGTTTTTACCTGTCAGGTATGCGTATGAAATATTCAATTAATGTAAAAGAAGTTAAGAAAGCAGAAGGAAATGTGAAAGGATTTGCAACGGTGGTATTTGGTGATTCGTTTAAGATTACCAATATCGCTATCGTGGAAAACAAGGAAAAAGGACAGTTGTTTGTGTCGATGCCCAGATACAAATCAAGTGAAAGAGATGAGAAGGGTAGTATTATTTACAAGGATATCTGTAATCCGATCACTGCCAAGTTCAGGGAAGAGCTTTTTAAGGGGATTCTTGAGGAATATGAAAAGGTAGTGGTACAGGGAACGGAAGATATTAAAAAGAATCCCGATGTGATAACACCACCAAAGTTTTCTGTTTCAGTAGCTGCTTACGAAAAAGAAGGAAGCAATCTTCGTGGTCTTGCAAGGATTTATATTGAAGACTGTTTTATTGTCAACAATGTCAATATTCTGCAGGGAAAAGAAAAAGTATTTGTAGCGATGCCGTCCTACAAGACAAAGCAGAAAGATGAGAATGGTAAGGATATCTATCAGGATATCTGCTATCCTGTTACAAGGGATTTTCGTAAAAAACTTTTTGGCGA
>CAMHLZ010000035.1 GCA_946186125.1 uncultured Lachnospira sp.
GCACATCTGACGGCATTCCACAACTTCTGTAACCCTTGAAAAATGGGCTTTTCTTGATATCTTCGTTCTTGAAAGATTATCTCTTTGAGAACTGTGGAGCACGTCTCGCTGCTTTGAGACCGTACTTCTTTCTTTCTTTCATTCTTGGGTCTCTTGTTAAGAAACCAGCTTTCTTTAATACTGGACGGTATTCAGCATCTACCTGTAATAAAGCTCTTGAGATACCATGTCTGATAGCTCCGGCCTGTCCTGTATATCCGCCACCCTGAACATTGATAATAACATCATACTTACCAACTGTATCTGTAGCAACTAATGGCTGACGTACGATAACTTTCAATGTCTCAAGTCCAAAATAATCATCAATACTTCTCTTATTAACTGTAATATCACCTTTACCTGGTTTTAAATAAACTCTAGCGATACTTTTCTTTCTTCTACCTGTTCCGTAAAAACTATTTGAATTAGCCATCTAATATTTCCTCCTTTCAGTTAATTAAAATGCTAATGTCTCAGGCTTCTGTGCTGCATGATCATGTTCTGGTCCTGCGTAAACATGAAGCTTTGTGATCATCTGACGTCCCAAAGGTCCCTTTGGAAGCATTCCCTTAACTGCGAGTTCTATTACCTTTTCAGGCTTCTTAGCCTGTAATTCTCTAAGAGTTGTCTCTTTCATTCCACCGACATAATCTGAGTGATTGTAGTAAATCTTCTGATCAAGCTTCTTACCTGTAACAGTAACCTTATCTGCATTTACTACGATAACATAATCACCTGTGTCGATGTGTGGTGTATATGTTGGTTTATTCTTACCTCTCAAAACCTTAGCGATTTCTGATGATAAACGACCTAATGTATATCCTGTAGCGTCCACTACATACCATTTTCTCTCAATTGTTGCCGGACTAGCCATGTAACTTTTCATTGGTTTTCCTCCTATAAAATGTTCATACATAATATTGATCAGCTATCCTATCCGTACCGGGGCTATGGCTTGGAATAAGACGTACCGTCACATTTGTAAATTATATTACACAGAGCCTGCTGTGTCAACAGATTTTTTGAAATTTTTCATAACGTCTTCATCCTCGTAAAGAATTTTAACAAGCGTTAATCCCTTTGCCGGCGCGGTCGGACCTGCCGCCTGCCTGTCCTTGGCCTCAAGCATTTTCTTCACCTTCTCCGGTGCAGTAAGACCTGTCCCGACACTGATTAAAGTACCGGCGATGATTCTGACCATGTTATACAAAAATCCATTTCCAAATACACGAATCACAACGTCCTCATTTTCACGAATCACATCAATATTATAAATAGTCCTTACCGTATCCTTAACCTGTGTATTCACAGAACAAAAACTCTTAAAATCATGAGTTCCGACAAGTATTTTAGCTGCGTCTCTCATTTTTTCAATATCAAGATTATAATACAAAAAATGGGCATAACGGTGCTTGGTTGGCAATGGAACTCTCCTGTTTAAAATTCTGTATTCGTAGGTTTTCTTACAGTTCACGTGGCGTGGGTGAAAATCAGATGCAACCTCTTTTGACTCCTGTATAACTATATCGTCAGGCAGGAAACGGTTGAGTGCGTATACAAATTTATCACCCGGTATTCTCGAATCCGTATCAAAAACGGCAACATTCCCGTATGCATGAACCCCCGCATCAGTCCTGCTTGCACCTATTACTTTAATATCTTCGCAGGTTAAATCTGATAAAGTACGATTTATCACTTCTTCAACGGCAATACCATTTTTCTGAGTCTGCCATCCACAATAATTTGTGCCATCATATGCAATTACAAGCATTATCCTTTTCATCTGCGACTTCCTTTCTCACATTGTAAAAAAACCGGTTTTCCCGATGTATATCAAAACACATTTTAACAGTGTAAATAATGACAAATATATCAACAACACAGTATATCCACTGCCATCTGTACTATTGTATTTAAGCGGATACATTTTTGTACGAGGATAACCGGTGCGATAGCATCTCGACTCCATTGCCAGGGCGAGGTCACCTGCTCTTCTAAATGCAGATATAAACAGTGGAATTATTATTGGGATATAATTCTGAACCCTTTTTATAATACTTCCAGTTTCAAAATCGGTTCCCCTGCTTGCCTGGGCTTTCATTATTTTATCTGTTTCCTCAATCAAAATTGGAATAAATCTTAGTGCAATAGACATCATTAATGCAATTTCCTGAACGGGTACATTTACCTTACATAAAAATGAAAATGCTTTTTCAAGTCCATAAGTCAGTTCGTTAGGCGTAGTTGTAAGTGTTAAAATTGAGGAGCCGAGTACTAGTAATACGAGCCTGACAGCCATAGAAATTCCATATTCTATGCCTGAAATACTTATAGATATAACCCCGTACTTTATAAATGGCGTACCGCCTGTATAAAAAAATGCATTACATAAAAACGTCATCAGAACAATCCAAAAAACTGATTTCAAACCTCTGAGTGCAAATGAAAATGGCACTCGCGAAATTTTCATAACAATTATATACGCTATGGCTGCAATAAAATATCCGGTCAATCCACCGGCCATTAAAACTGAAATAATGTAAATCAGTGTACCCAAAAGTTTTACCCTTGGATCTAATTTGTGAACCACTGAGTCTGCAGCATAATACTGCCCTAAAGTAATTTCTCTAAACATGCGTAAGCCTCTTTCATGGTAATCGTTTTATTGTCAGTTACTATTCCTCTGTTTTGCAATTCTCTCATAATATAATACGCTAATGTCGATGAAAGTCCCATTTTTTCTAATTTTTCAGCCTGCATAAAAACATCTTCCGGCGTTCCGTTTAATTCCAGCTTTCCGTCATTCATGACAATGACATGATTACAATAATCAGCTACATTTTCCATACTATGTGATACCATAACGATAGTTATATTATTTTCTTTTCTAATCTTTTCAAGCATTTTAAGTAAATTTCTGCGTCCTTCGGGTTCTAAACCTGCTACAGGTTCATCTAAAACAAGTACTTCCGGATTCATCGCTAAAATTCCGGCTATTGATACTTTTTTCTTTTCTCCTCCTGATAATTCAAAAGGTGATTTTTTAAATTTTTCATCTGATATTCCTACTAAGTTCAAAGCATTTTTAGCAGCCTCCATAGCCTGATTCTGCGTCATACCCATATTTAAAGGTCCGTACATTACATCTTTTAAGACCGTAGTCTCGAAAAGCTGATAATCAGGATATTGAAACACTACTCCTACATGAAACTTTAATTCTCTCAAATCATAACCGTTTTCAAATATATTTTTACCATTATATTTTATAGTGCCCGTATCAGGTTTTAATAAACCGTTCATCATCTGTATAAGTGTAGATTTGCCTGATCCTGTATGACCAATTATTCCGACAAAATCACCATCTTCAATTTTTATTGTTATATCTTCGAGAACTTTTTTATCATCTTCATAGCAATATGAAACATTTTCAAATTCAATCATTCTTGTTTCCTCTTATCATTGTAAACACGTTCAAACTCATTTGCAAATTCCATTACTGTAAATAATCCGGTCTTAAATTCGGGATTTTTATTATGCATTTTAATTGCCAATTCCATTATTTCGGGTATTTCAAGTCCTGCCTCTTTAATAATTTCACTATTATTAAATATCTCAGATGAACTGCCTTGCGACAACAATTTTCCTTTATTCATTACAAATATTTTATCAGCGCTTGTTACTTCTTCCATGTTATGCGTTATCATAATAATAGTAATTTTTTCTTTTTTATTTAATTCCATAACCAGTTTTAATAATTCTTTTCTGCTGTGAGGGTCTAACATAGATGTTGCTTCATCAAGCACAATACATTTAGGCTTTAATGCCAATATTCCCGCCACGGCCACTTTCTGCTTTTGACCACCTGATAAATGATTTGGAGATATGTTCTTTTTATGCTCCATATTTACAGCTGTTAATGCATCGCTAACCAGTTTTTTTATTCTTTCAGATTCTAAACCAATGTTTTCGGGACCAAATGCCGTGTCTTCTTCAACTGTTGTTCCAATAATCTGATTATCGGGATTTTGAAAAACCATGCCAATCTTCTTGCGATTATTCCAGACATTTTCTTCATCTTCCTGCCGAATTTTAATATCATCTATCCAAATTGCACCCTCATCCGGAAATAGCAGATTATTTAAATGTCTTGCGAGTGTGGATTTTCCTGAACCATTTCTACCTAATATTGCTATTAACTGACCTTCCTCAATTTGCATTGATACATCATCTATTGCATTATAGATTTCTGTTATCTCGCCATTAGCATCTTTCATATGAAATTGATGGACTAAATTTTTTATTCTGATAAATGACATATTTTCTACTCCAAAATTTCTAAAAAAAAGGAGCTGAACATCCATTCAGACTCCTTTCTATATACTATACTAATTCAAGTACAACTTCCATTGCTGCGTCACCTTTACGCTGGCCAATCTTGATGATTCTTGTGTAACCACCGTTACGTCCCTCGTATTTAGGTGCGATTTCATCAAATAACTTCTGTGTAAGATCAACATCTTTTGTTGCTTTCTTCTTACCAGCAGCTTCTGAAGGTACTACCTTAACAGGATAGAGTACTGCAAGCATTTTTCTTCTTGCATGTAAACGAGAAGGCTTATCCTTCTTAATTGTCTTGTCAACTTCATCGAATACTGTTACTTTCTTTCCGTCAACAACTTCCTTTACTCTCTTTCCGTCTTTATCCTTACGGGCAACTTTTGCCTTTACAGTTACTTCATCGTAATTATCTTTCTCTTTAACTGCCATGGCAATTAAACCTTCAGCTATTTTACGAACTTCTTTTGCTCTTGCTTCAGTTGTAACAATCTTACCATTGTTAAGTAAAGCTGTTACCTGATTTCTAAGCAAAGCCTTTCTCTGGCTTGAAGTTCTGCCGAGCTTTCTATATCCTGACATTTTTCTTGCCTCCTAACTTGATCAAATATATTATTCTTCACTTTGACGTAATGACAAACCAAGTTCTTTTAATTTTGCAAGAACTTCCTCTAAAGACTTTCGTCCAAGGTTACGTACCTTCATCATGTCTTCTGATGTTCTGTTTGTCAACTCTTCTACTGTATTGATACCCGCTCTCTTAAGGCAATTGTATGAACGTACAGATAACTCAAGTTCATCAATATTCATCTCAAGAACTTTTTCTTTCTGGTCATCTTCTTTCTCTACAATTACATCAAAATTCTGTCCTTTTTCAGACAAATCAATAAACAGATTCAAATGTTCACTAAGTACCTTTGCTGCAAGGCTGACTGCCTCATCCGGAGCAAGTGTGCCATTTGTAAATACATCCAATGTAAGTTTATCAAAATCAGTTATCTGACCTACACGAGTATTCTCTACAGCTAAATTTACTCTCTCAACCGGAGTATAGATAGAATCAATCGCTATCATACCAATTGGGAGCTCATCATTTTTGTTCTTATCAGAACTTACATAACCTCTGCCTTTTGTGATAGTAAATTCCATATACAACTTACTGTCACTTCCACCATTAAGAGTTGCAATAACCAAATCCGGGTTCATTATCTCAATGTCAGCATCGGTCTGTATATCTGCTGCCGTAACAACACCGTCACCTGTCTTATCTATATATGCCATCTTAACTTCATCAGTCTCGCTGTTATTCTTTATAGCTAATGACTTGATATTCATTATAATCTCAGTTACATCTTCCTTTACTCCAGGAATAGAACTGAATTCATGAAGAACACCTTCTATTCTTACCTGGCTCACTGCTGCTCCAGGAAGAGAAGAAAGCATAATTCTTCTTAATGAATTTCCAAGTGTTGTTCCGTATCCTCTTTCAAGAGGTTCTACAACAAATCTACCATACTTTTTGTCCTCAGAGATTTCCACAATCTCAATATTAGGTTTTTCAAAATCAAACATTAAAAAGCCCCTCCTTATTTAAATTTTAGGAACTGCCTAAGCCTACTTTGAATACAATTCGACGATAAGCATTTCATCTACTGGGACATCAATGATTTCTCTTGTAGGTATCTCTTTAACTGTACCCTTGAAACTCTCATGGTCTGCCTCAAGCCACTCTGGAACTAATCTTCCACCTGTTACTTCAAATATATCTTTATATCTCTGTGAACTCTGATATTTTTCAGCTATCTCAATCACATCTCCGGCTTTTACAAGATATGAAGGAATGTTAACACATTTGCCATTTACTAATACGTGCTTATGGTCGATAATCTGTCTTGCTTCCTTTCTTGTTCTGCCGTATCCAAGACGGAATAATACATTATCAAGTCTGAGCTCAAGTAAAATCATAAGGTTTGCACCTGTCATACCCTGCATTTTCTGAGCTTTTTCGTAATAATTTCTAAAAGGTTTTTCTAATACGCCATAGATGAATTTTGCCTTCTGTTTTTCTCTTAACTGAAGACCGTACTCACTCATCTTTCTGTTTGCTCTTTTTAATTCTCTTGTTGATTTCTTATCTATTCCTAAATATACCGGATCCAATCCAAGGGATCTACATCTTTTAAGAACCGGTGTTCTATTTATTGCCATCTAACTGCACCTCCTATTAAACTCTTCTGCGTTTTGGTGGACGACATCCATTATGTGGTACCGGTGTAACGTCCTTAATACTTGTAACTTCGAGTCCGCACGCCTGAAGAGCACGGATAGCTGCTTCTCTTCCTGAACCCGGACCTTTTACCATAACATCTACTGACTTTAATCCGTGAACTAAAGCTGCCTTTGTAGCAGTTTCTGCTGCCATCTGAGCTGCATAAGGAGTAGATTTCCTTGAACCTCTAAAACCAAGACCACCGGCACTTGCCCATGAAAGAGCATTTCCTTCAGTATCTGTTAATGTAACTATTGTATTGTTAAATGATGACTGGATGTGTGCCTGTCCGCGTTCAACGTTTTTCTTTACACGCTTTTTTGTCACTTTTTTTGTAACTTTAGCCATTTTAAACTAACCTCCCTTATGGGTTCTTTCTTTCTAATTTTTCTATGTTTCATAACTAACTGTATATCTCTCAGATAAAAACAGTATATTTAAATGTACATTGCAAAAGATTATTTCTTCTTATTAGCAACTGTACGCTTTGGTCCCTTACGTGTTCTGGCATTAGTCTTTGTCTTCTGTCCACGAACCGGGAGACCTTTTCTATGACGGATTCCTCTGTAGCATCCGATTTCCTGAAGTCTCTTGATGTTCATAGCGATTTCTCTTCTCAAATCACCTTCAACCATGTAACTCTCAGAAATTACTTCATTAATCTTCT
This sequence comes from uncultured Lachnospira sp., assembly GCA_946186125.1. GTDB lineage: Bacteria > Bacillota > Clostridia > Lachnospirales > Lachnospiraceae > UBA2821. The sequence goes on from CAMHLZ010000035.1 coordinate 7,311, forward strand.
TTACTTCGTCATCTGTTAAGTCTCTAACACGTGTGTCAGGATTTACATTTGCTTCCTTAAGAATACGATTAGAAGTTACCCTTCCTATTCCGTATACATAAGTTAATCCAATCTCAACACGTTTTTCTCTTGGTAAATCAACACCTGAAATACGAGCCATGTGCGTATTACACCTCCATTAATAATCTTTGTTGTGATAAATATCTGACATGTGTAGCCCGCTTAATGCGTCTGAAATGTTGTACACAATCTTCAATTCATCGTTAATATGTTATATTTTATAGTAATGATAACAACTAATCCTAGTGTTTCATTACTGCAGCCGCAATCAAAATCAAGCAAAGAAAACTAAATTAGCCCTGTCTCTGCTTATGCTTTGGGTTCTCACAGATAACTCTGATTCTTCCCTTTCTCTTGATAACCTTACATTTTTCACATATAGGTTTTACTGATGATCTAACCTTCACGGTAAATCCTCCTTTCAAAAAAATCCGCTTTAAAGTATAACATGCATTAAAATAATAATCAAGCATATTTTTTACTTTTGTTGGTAAATAATTGATTATTATTTATCTCTCCATATAATACGTCCTTTTGACAGATCATATGGCGACATTTCAATAGTAACTTTATCACCAGGTAATATTCTGATGAAATTCATTCTAAGTTTTCCGCTTATATGTGCAAGTACTTTATGTCCATTCTCAAGTTCAACCTGAAACATGGCATTTGGTAACTTCTCGATAACTACACCTTCTATTTCGATAACATCTGTTTTTGACATTTACAAAACCTCCTAATAATATGTGACTGTTTTTACAACTCTAATAATTTACTTGCTTTTTTTATCTCTGCCCTTATTTCAACATCATCAACCAATTTATGATTTCTTATCTTTTCTCCAACAACAGAATCACCATTATGAATCATCTGTATATGTTTTTTATTCTTTCGTTTAGGCTTGTCAATAGTTCTGTATTTTCCATCCACCAGATAAACATATTCACGTTCTTCCCTGACTATGACATATATTTTATCTTTATCATGTCCGGATTTTGATTTAGCTAATTCGCCTTCTCGATACATAATCATAAATTTCCCTCACTTAATAATGTTAATACTTCCGGCAGACCCTCTGTAATCAGCACCGTATTTTCATAATGGGCTGCTAACGACTTATCTTTTGTTACAACAGTCCACCTGTCGGGCATCCATCTTGTATCCGGACAACCGGCAGTTATCATCGGTTCTATAGCAAGTGTCATACCGTTTTGTAACCTGATTCCTCTACGGTTCATTTTAAAATTCGGAATTTCAGGTGACTCATGCAACTCTGTTCCGATTCCATGACCCACAAGTTCCTTAACAATGCCATATCCTCTCGGAGTTACATATCCGTCAATCGCAGAACATATATCATTTAAATGATTGCCTGATATCGCATTTTTTAAACCTTCGAAAAAACTCTTTTCAGTATCTTCTATCAGTAATTTCGCTTTATCGCTAATTTTACCAACACCATGTGTTCTTGCAGCATCAGCATGATAGCCTTTATAAATCAATCCCGCATCTAAACTGACTATATCGCCTTCCTGCAAAATCTTTTCTTCTCTTGGAATGCCATGAACGATTTCTTCATTCACTGATACACATATAGAAGCCGGGTAGCCCCGATAATTCAAAAAAGATGGTATGCAGCCAAATTTTCTGATTATCTCTTCACCTTTTCTATTAATATCCATCGTAGATATTCCGGGCTTTATAATGCCCGCCATCTCCTGATGGACAATGGCAAGCATCCTGCCCGCTTCACGCATATATTCAATCTCACCTTTAGATTTGATTGTCACCGGCATTATTTTATTCTCCTAATATCTTTACAATATCAGCGAATACGTCAGCCATATCTTTTGTTCCATCTACTTCAGCTAATACTTTTTTATTAGTATAATAATCTATCAAAGGCTGTGTCTGCTCATGATAAACGTTTAATCTCTTTGTAACTGTCTCAGGCTTATCATCATCTCTGAGTACAAGTTCTTTACCACACGTATCACATATCCCCTCTGTTTTTGGAGGAATATGCTCTATATGATATGTTGCACCACATCCAAGACAGGCACGTCTTCCTGACATTCTTCTTACAATGTTTTCATCAGGTACTTCTACGTTAATTGCAAAATCAATCTTTTCACCAATTTTTTCCAAAGCTGCATCAAGACTTTCAGCCTGTGGAATAGTTCTTGGAAAACCGTCAAGCACATAACCTTTAGCACAATCATCCTGTTTTACTCTATCTACTACAAGGTCAACAACTAATTCATCAGGTACAAGTAACCCCTGATCCATGTATGTTTTTGCTTTTTTACCTAACTCAGTTCCCTCTTTTATATTTGCTCTGAAAATATCTCCTGTAGAAATATGAGGTATAGAATATTTCTCAGCGATTTTCTTTGCCTGTGTTCCTTTACCTGCACCAGGTGCACCTAACATTATAATTTTCATAGACATACATTCCTTTCATTTTTCTTTATATAAGTAATATGACAATGAATCGCAGACTAACTGCGTTCCATTGCCTTATATACTTTAGTACTATTCTGTTAAGAATCCTTTATAGCTTCTAACAACCATAAGTGACTCTATCTGCTTTAATGTCTCTAATACAACACCAACAATAATGATTAACGAAGTACCACCAAATGAAAGGTTAGAACCTGTGATACCTGAAAATACGATAGGTATTGATGCAACTATAAGAAGACCTACAGCACCAATAAATACTATATAGTTCAGTAATGTATTCAAATACTCAGTAGTAGGTTTTCCAGGTCTGATACCAGGAATAAATCCACCCTGTTTCTTCATGTTATCAGCAACTTCCATAGGATTAAATGTAATCGATGTATAGAAATATGCAAAACCAATAACCATTATGATGTAGGCAATAAATCCTATTGAATACTTAATATTTGAACCACCTTTACACCAATAACTTGATGTAAAATAGAATGTCCACTGTGGAGTTGTACCTGTAACAAATCTCGCTATTACTACAGGGAACTGTAAAATAGACTGTGCAAAAATAATTGGGATAACACCGGCTGTATTAATCTTCAATGGAATATGTGAAGACTGTCCGCCAACTGTTCTTCTTCCCTGGATTTTCTTTGCATACTGCACAGGAATTCTTCTTTCTCCACCCTGTAATACAACTACCATAGCTACAATAACTGCTGTAATAACAACAATCAATATTGCACCTAAGCCTTTTGCACCGACTGATGCTGCATTCATTACATATTTATCAAACAAACCAGCAAAATCACTTGGGATTCTTGCAACGATATTTATTAACAATACGATTGAAATACCATTACCGATTCCATTTTCATTTACTGTTTCACCAAGCCACATGATAAGTGCAGATCCTGCTGTCATTGTTATAACAGCTACTGCAATTACCCATACATACTGTCCTGTTGACATGCTTGCTCTTGTTCCAAAAAGTCCCTGGCTACCAAAACCAATTGCCATAGCCAAACTCTCGATTAATGACAAAGCAACTGTCATATATCTTGTGATTTCAGCTATTTTCTTTCTTCCTTCCTCTCCATCCTTCTGGATTTCCTCAAGTGCAGGAATAGCAATTGTCAATAACTGCATAATAATTGATGCCGTTATGTATGGTGTGATATTTAATGCAAATAGTGACATGTTTTCAAAAGAACCACCTGTCATTGCATCAAAGAAACTAAATGAACCACCGGCAAACTGTGTTGTCAACTGCTTAATTACAGTACTGTCCGTTCCCGGAATTGGCACCTGACAGCCAATTCTGACAACGACTAAGATGAAAAATGTATATAATAATCTCTTTCTGATTTCCTGTACTTTTAATGCGTCTCTAAGAGTTTTTAACATTAAATCACCTCACAGGTTCCACCAAGAGCCTCAATCTTAGATTTAGCACCTTCGCTGAATGCACTAACTTTGACATTAAGCTTCTTAGTAAGTTCTCCATTTCCAAGTATCTTAACTCCATCTCTTGGATTCTTAACGATACCTTTTTCGATTAACTCTTCAACTGTAACAGTTGCTCCGTCTTCAAATTTCTCTTCAAGTACACCAATGTTGATTCCAATGATATCCTTTGAATTTCTATTTGTGAATCCTCTCTTAGGAATTCTTCTATATAAAGGCATCTGTCCACCTTCGAAACCTATTCTTGGAGCTCCTGAACGAGCCTTCTGACCTTTATGACCTTTTCCGGCTGTCTTACCATTTCCTGAACCGTGACCACGTCCACGTCTGAAATTATCATTATGTGTTGCGCCTTCTGCCGGCTTTAAATTAGATAAGTCCATGCTTGCACCTCCTTATTCAGAAATTATATTTCTTCTACTTTTACTAAATGTCTAACTTGCTGAATCATACCTCTTACTGCAGGATTATCAGGCATTTCAACAGTCTTATTAAGCTTTCTTAATCCTAAAGCTTCAACTGTTTTTTTATGCTTTGGAACTGCACCAATAGTAGATTTTACTAATGTTATTTTTAATGTATTTGCCATTACTTTTACCTCCTATTAGCCTAATATTTCTTCTACAGATTTACCACGAAGTCTAGCTACTTCTTCAGGAGTCTTTAATCCAGATAAACCGGCAATAGTAGCTAAAACTACATTCTGCTTATTATTTGAACCTAATGACTTTGTTCTGATATTCTTGATACCTGCAAGCTCTAATACGTTACGTGCAGGACCACCTGCGATAACACCGGTACCTTCAGGAGCTTTCTTCAATAATACTGAAGCGCTGCCGAATTCACCCATTGTATCATGAGGAATACTCAAGTTTTCATCAATTGCAACTGTTACAAGCTTTTTGATAGCATCCTCTTTTCCTTTACGAATAGCTTCAGGAATTTCAGTAGCTTTTCCTAAACCTGCACCAACGTGTCCGTTTCCGTCACCGACAACTACAAGGGCTGCAAATCTCATGTTACGTCCACCTTTTACAACCTTTGTTACACGCTTGATTGATACTACTTTTTCTTCTAATTCTAACTGACTAGCATCAACGATTGTACGTTTCATGTGTTCTCCTCCTTGATTAGAATTCGAGACCAGCTTCTCTAGCTGCGTCTGCTAATGCTTTAACTTTACCTTGATATATGAATCCGCCTCTGTCAAAGACAACAGTCTTAATACCTTTATCTAACGCTTTCTTAGCAATAACAGTACCTAAGTGTGCTGCTGCATCAACGTTATTTGTCTTCTCGCACTCAGCTTTAACTTCTTTCTGAAGTGTAGATGCTGATACAAGTGTATTACCAACTGTATCGTCAATAATCTGAGCGTACATATGATTATTACTTCTAAACACAGCTAAACGTGGGCACTGAGCTGTTCCACTTAAACGGCTACGTATTCTTCTATGCTTATCTACACGAACTTCTGTTCTTGATTTTTTACTAACCATCTTTGTCACTCCTTTAATTATTTCTTACCAGTCTTACCAACTTTACGTCTGATTACTTCATCAGCATACTTAATACCTTTTCCTTTGTAAGGTTCAGGACTTCTCTTTGCTCTGATTTCAGCAGCGTACTGGCCTACTTTTTCTTTATCGATACCTTTAACTGTTATCTTATTTGTTCCTTCTAATACTGTCTCGATTCCTTCAGGATCTTCCATCTCAACAGGATGTGAATATCCAAGAGATAACACTAATTTCTTTCCCTGTTTCTGTCCTCTGTAACCAACACCGTTGATTTCAAGAACTTTTTCATATCCGTTAGTAACACCGATTACCATGTTATTAATCAATGTTCTTGTAAGACCGTGTAAAGATTTCATCTTCTTTAAATCATTTGGTCTTGACACTACTACCTGATTATCTTCTAATTTTATTTCCATTTCCGAAGGCAAAACTCTTTCAAGTGTTCCCTTTGGTCCTTTTACAGTCACCTTATTATTTTCTGCTATATCAACAGTAACACCTGCAGGTATAGCGATAGGCATTCTTCCTATACGTGACATGCCGTACACCTCCTAATATTTTAGAGTCTATATATTACCATACAAATGCAAGCACTTCTCCACCTACACCAAGTTTTCTTGCCTGCTTATCTGTAATTACACCATTGTTGGTTGATATGATTGCAATTCCGAGTCCACCAAGTACTTTTGGAAGTTCTTCCTTACCAGCATAAACACGAAGACCTGGTTTAGAAATTCTCTTAATTCCAGAAATAACCTTCTCGTTCTTATCCTGACCATACTTTAATGTCACTCTTATCGTTTTGAACTTACCATCCTCAACGATATCAAATTTGCTGATATAACCTTCTTTTAAAAGAATTTCAGCGATAGATATTTTCATCTTTGATGCCGGAATATCTACTGTATCATGTTTAGCAGTATTTGCATTACGGATTCTTGTAAGCATATCTGCGATTGGATCATTAGTTGTCATTTTTAAATTGCCTCCTTTCTAACCTTTTATATTACCAGCTGGCTTTCTTAACACCAGGAATCTGTCCCTTGTAAGCCAACTCACGGAAACATATTCTGCAAATTCCATATTTTCTCAAATAAGCATGTGGACGTCCGCATATTCTACAACGACTATATTCCTGTGTTGAGAATTTTGCTTTACGCTGCTGCTTAACTTTCATAGCAGTCTTAGCCATGTAAATACCTCCTAACTATTTCTTAAACGGCATATTGAATAATGTCAATAATTCACGAGCTTCTTCATCAGTCTTAGCTGTTGTAACGATAATTACATCCATACCTCTGACCTTATCTACTTTATCATACTCGATTTCAGGGAAAATAAGTTGCTCCTTGATTCCAAGTGCATAATTTCCTCTACCATCAAATGCATTAGGATTTACACCTCTAAAGTCACGTACACGTGGTAATGCAAGATTAACAAGACGATCTAAAAATTCGTACATCTTCTCGCCTCTTAAAGTTACCTTACATCCAATTGCAACGCCTTCTCTTAATTTGAAGTTAGCAATTGAATTCTTTGCTCTTGTAAGCACCGGCTTCTGACCTGCAATAATCGTTAAATCACTTACGGCTGCATCTAACACCTTTGCATTGTCTTTTGCTTCACCAACGCCCATATTTATAACAATTTTATCAAGCTTTGGAACTTCCATAACATTTTTGTATCCAAACTTCTTTGTCATTGCATCTACAATTTCGTTCTTATATGTCTCTTTAAGTCTACTCAACGTTCTGTACCTCCTTCCTTAGAATTAATCTATAACCTCGCCTGTTGCCTTTGCAACACGAACTTTTTTACCATCATTGATCTGGAAACCAATTCTTGTAACTTTTCCTTTTGATACATACATAACATTAGAGATGTCCATTGCAGCTTCCTGACTGATGATTCCACCACTAGGATTCTGTGCGTTAGGCTTTGTATGTTTTGTTACCATATTGATGCCTTCAACAACAACCTTTGAATTCTTTGTATCTACAGAAAGAACTTTTCCTTCTTTATCTTTATCCTTACCAGCGATAACTCTAACTAAATCGCCTTTTTTAATTTTACTCGTTGCCATGCCTACACCTCCTTATAATACTTCAGGTGCTAATGAAACAATTTTCATAAACTGTTTTTCTCTTAGCTCTCTGGCTACTGGTCCAAAAATACGCGTTCCTCTTGGTGTTTTATCATCTTTAATGATAACAGCAGCATTTTCATCAAATTTTATATAAGAACCGTCTTTACGGCGTGCGCCATTTACTGAACGAACTACTACAGCTTTTACAACATCACCTTTTTTTACAACACCGCCTGGTGTTGCATCTTTGACAGAAGCAACGATTACGTCACCGATGTTAGCATATCTTCTAGTAGAACCGCCCAGAACTCTGATACAGAGTAACTCTTTAGCGCCGGTATTGTCAGCAACTTTAAGTCTGCTTTCCTGTTGAATCATAATAATACTCCTTTCAACTCATATCTGTATTTTGAGGCTCTATCTAGCTTTCTCAACGATCTGAACAAGTCTCCATCTCTTATCCTTAGATAATGGTCTTGTCTCCATTACTTTAACTGTATCTCCAATACCACATTCGTTGTTCTCGTCATGAGCTTTTAATTTGTATGTTCTCTTAACGATTTTCTTGTAAAGAGGATGCTTTACATGATCTTCTACAGCAACAACGATTGTTTTATCCATCTTATCACTTACTACTTTACCAACTCTGGTCTTTCTTAAATTTCTTTCTTCCACAACAGTTCCTCCTTTCCCGGAATACTCTATCTATTAGTTTGCAGCTTTCTGAGTCATTACAGTCTGAATTCTTGCAATGTTTCTTCTAACTTCTTTAATTCTGCTTGTATTATCTAACTGATTTGTTGCGTTCTGAAATCTCAAATTGAAGAGCTCCTTTTTAGCAGCTACTAATTCATCATTTAATTCTGCAGCTGATTTTGTCTGCAAATCTTCTAAATACTTATTAATTTTCACTGTTATCACCGCCTTCTAAATCTGCACGAGATACGATTTTACATTTAACTGGTAACTTGTGCATTGCGAGACGTAATGCTTCTCTGGCTGTTTCTTCCGGAACACCAGCTATCTCAAACATAACACGTCCTGGTTTAACTACTGCAACCCAGTACTCCAAAGTACCTTTTCCTGAACCCATTCGAGTTTCAGCAGGTTTTGCCGTTACAGGCTTATCTGGGAATATCTTTATCCAAACTTTACCACCACGCTTGATATAACGTGTCATAGCAATACGGGCAGCTTCAATCTGATTTGACTTAATCCATGCTGGATCTAAAGCGACGATACCAAATTCACCATATGTGATCTTATTTCCTCTTGTAGCTTTACCTCTCATAGAGCCACGGAACTGTTTACGACGCTTTACTCTTTTTGGCATTAACATTATTTCTCGCTCCCTTCCTTAACAACTTCTTTTACCGGAAGAACTTCACCTTTGTAGATCCATACCTTTACACCAACTTTTCCGTATGTTGTATCAGCCTCTGCAAAGCCGTAGTCAATATCGGCACGTAATGTCTGAAGTGGAATAGTTCCTTCGCTGTAGAACTCTGTACGAGCCATATCAGCTCCACCAAGACGTCCTGAAACTGAAGTCTTGATACCTTTTGCTCCTGCTTTCATAGATCTAGACATTGTAGACTTCATTGCTCTTCTGAAAGATACACGGTTCTCTAACTGTGTTGCAATGTTCTCTGCAACAAGCTGTGCATCTCTATCTGGTCTCTTAACTTCCTTAATATCAACAAGTAACTTCTTGTCTGTGAACTTCTGAACTTCTTTTTTAAGCTTTTCAATCTCTGCTCCACCCTTACCGATTACGATACCAGGCTTAGCTGTGTGAACAATCACCTTAACTCTGTCAGATGCTCTCTCTATTTCGATTCTGGAAACTCCAGAATTGTATAACTTCTCTTTAAGATATGTTCTGATTTTGTTATCTTCTACTAAGTTATCAGCAAAATCAGCTTCAGCATACCACTTTGATTCCCAGTCTTTAATAACTCCAACTCTTAAACCATGTGGATTTACTTTCTGTCCCATACTAATCTCCTTTCTACGTTTCCTATTTTTCGTTAAGCACTACTGTAATGTGGCTCATTCTCTTTTCGATTCTATATGCTCTACCCTGTGCTCTCGGTCTGATTCTCTTCATGATTGGACCGTTACTTGCGTAACATTCTTCAATATAAAGGTTGGCAGGATTCATTCCATTATTGTTCTCTGCATTTGCTGCTGCAGACTTAACTAATTTAAGAATAACTTCCGATGCATATCTTGGGCTATATGTCAAAATACCGATTGCTTCAGTAACACTCTTTCCTCTAATGGCATCTAATACGAAACATGCTTTCTGTACAGGAACTCTTGCGTAAGATAACTTAGCTGATGGTCTTGTATCTTTATTTTCATTTCTTTGTCTTTTAATTTGGGATCTATGTCCTTTTGCCATGGATAAAACCTCCTTTCAAAATTCTAGGACTACCTTGAGCCTGTTTTCTTTTCGTCTTTTCCATGTCCTCTGTATGTTCTTGTTGCAACAAATTCTCCGAGTTTGTGTCCAACCATGTCTTCTGTAACATATACAGGTACATGTCTTCTTCCATCGTGAACTGCTATTGTATGTCCAACCATCTGCGGGAAAATCGTAGAACGACGTGACCAGGTCTTAACTACCTGCTTATCACCAGATTCATTCATAGCATCTATCTTCTTTAATAAACTCTCATCCGCAAATGGGCCTTTTTTTAATGATCGAGCCATAGGTCAAACCTCCTTTAAACTATTTCATGTTCTTTCCATCTCTTCTTCTTACAATCATCTTGTTAGAAGCTTTGTTCTTCTTTCTTGTCTTCAAACCAAGTGCCGGTTTACCCCAAGGTGTACATGGACCCGGACGACCGATTCCAGTCTTACCTTCACCACCACCGTGTGGATGGTCATTAGGGTTCATGACAGAACCACGAACTGTAGGTCTGATACCCATATTTCTCTTACGTCCTGCTTTACCAATCTTAACAAGGTCATGCTCAATGTTACCTACTGTTCCGATTGTTGCACGGCAGTTAAGAGCTATCATTCTCATTTCTCCTGAAGGAAGTCTGAGTGTTGCATACTTTCCTTCTTTAGCCATAAGCTGTGCTGAGTTTCCTGCTGCACGAACAAGCTGTCCGCCTCTTCCAGGATATAATTCAATGTTGTGTACTTCTGTACCAACAGGGATGTTTTCAAGTGGTAAACAGTTACCAACCTTAATTTCAGCATTTGCTCCGTTTGAAAGCTCATCTCCAACCTTTAATCCGTTAGGAGCAAGGATGTATGCTTTCTCACCATCTACATAACTGATAAGAGCAATATTTGCTGTTCTGTTCGGATCATACTCGATGCTTACAACCTTTGCAGGTATTCCATCTTTCTTTCTCTTAAAATCTATTATTCTATATTTTCTTCTTGAACCACCGCCATGGTGTCTTACTGTAATCTTACCCTGATTGTTACGACCGGCTGTCTTCTTAAGTGAAACTGTTAAAGACTTTTCAGGTGTTGATTTTGTAATCTCTTCAAAATCAAGACCGGTCATATTTCTTCTTGAAGGTGTATATGGGTTATAAGTTCTGATTCCCATTGTAGTTTCTCCTTTCAAAATGTTTATTTTCACGCTTGTCTGCGTATATCAATCTATTTTATAATCCTGAGAATATCTCTATTTCTTTGCTATCCTCTGTTAACTGTACGATAGCTTTCTTTTTCTTTGCTGTCTTTCCGAATGTATTTCCTCTTCTGCGAGTCTTTCCGTCAAGGTTCATTGTGTTAACACTTTTTACCTTTGTGCCTTCGAAAAGTTTTTCTACAGCTTCTTTAATCTGAGTCTTAGTAGCCTCTGTGTGAACAAGAAATGTATATTTCTTTTCTGCCATTGCATTCATACTTTTTTCTGAAACAACCGGCTTGAGGATTACGTCGTAATACTGAATGTTTGCCATTATGCATACACCTCCTCAATTGCTGTTACAGCAGCTTTATCAATTACTACTGTATCGTATTTTAATATATCATAAACATTGATTGTCGTCTTAACTCCATCTTCATCTTTAAAGAAGTATGATGTCTTTACATTTGGAATATTCTTTGCTGAGCAAACAACGTTCTCATCTATATTATTCATAACAACTAATGCCTTTGAAGCGTTAAGCTTATTCAATGCATTTACCATTGATTTTGTCTTAATCTCATCTAGTTTGATAGAATCAACTACGATAAACTTATTCTCCTGAACTCTTGATGTAAGAGCTGACTTAAGAGCATTCTGTTTTTCTTTCTTATTCATCTTGAATGAATAATCTCTTGGCTTTGGAGCAAATACAACGCCGCCGCCTTTCCACTGTGGAGATCTTGTAGAACCCTGTCTTGCATGACCTGTTCCTTTCTGTCTCCATGGCTTTCTTCCGCCACCACTTACTTCTGAACGATTCTTTGCGCTCTGTGTTCCCTGACGGTTGTTAGCAAGCTGATTTACTACTGCCAAATGTACTAAATGTTCATTTACTTCTACACCGAAGACTGCATCGTTAAGCTCGATATCGCCAACCTGACCGCCTTCCATATTGTAAACAGATACCTTTGCCATCTGTGTGTTCCTCCTTCCTTAGAAAACTAGTTAATTGCCTTAACAGTTTCCTTGATTGTTACTAAAGATTTCTTAGGTCCAGGTACTGCACCTTTTACTAAGATTAAATTATTTTCAACATCTACTTTTACGATCTCAAGGTTCTGAATTGTGATTTGTTTTGCACCCATATGTCCAGGCATTTTCTTTCCTTTAAATACCTTACTTGGATCAGAACAAGCACCATTTGAACCTGCATGACGATGATACTTTGAACCATGAGCCATAGGTCCTCTTGACTGTCCATGTCTCTTGATTGCACCCTGGAATCCTTTTCCCTTTGCTATAGCAGTTGCATCAATCTTATCACCTGCTGCAAATACGTCTGCTTTGATCTCATCTTTTACATTGAATTCTTCTGCATTCTCAAGTCTGAACTCTCTTACATATCTCTTGTAAGATACTCCAGCCTTATCAAAATGTCCTTTAACCGGTTTTGAAACTAATTTTTCTCTCTTGTCTACAAAACCAACCTGAACTGCACTGTATCCGTCGTTATCCATTGTCTTAACCTGTGTTACTACACATGGACCTGCCTGAAGTACAGTAACCGGTACTAATGCACCTTCTTCGTTGAAAATCTGTGTCATTCCAACTTTTGTTGCTAAAATAGCCTTCTTCATTCCTATTACCTCCTGTTAAATCTACAGCGGTTCAAGGTTTTCACCCTGAACATCCTAGAACAGTCAAATATACGTGGAACACTAAATATTTTCATAAATGTTGATTCCCGGAATGTTATTCCATCAAAAGTGTTACTTCTATATCTTAACCTTCTGGATTATCTGATTAATATTGAAGATGATTTATTTGTTATTTTTCATCTTCACGTCGATATATACACCTGCCGGCATCTCTAATCTTGTAAGAGCGTCAACCGTCTTCTGTGATGGTGTAACGATATCGATAAGTCTCTTATGAGTTCTCTGCTCGAACTGCTCTCTTGAGTCTTTGTACTTGTGTACGGCTCTAAGAATTGTCACAACTTCCTTCTTTGTTGGAAGTGGTACAGGACCGCTAACCTTTGCTCCTGTCTTCTTTACAGTTTCGATGATTTTTCCAGCTGACTGATCAATAAGTTTGTGATCATATGCCTTCAATGTGATTCTCATTACTTGACTTGCCATAAAAAAAGTCGCCTCCTTTTCGTACTTTTGAAATTCAGTACGACAAGCGGTGACTGTACACTCTTCCGTGCGTGTCGTGATTGTTCATCACATTATATCGCACGTTGTTTCCATTTATTAATGGACGATTCTTATTGGTACAGTGACTTGTCGCCAGTTTCATAACTTGACATTCGCTCCACGGAAAACCTGCAAATTCTTGCAGCAACCTCACGCTTCGACGCTATCAATGTCACAGCATTGATTAGTATAACCGAAAAATCCATATATTGCAAGTGTTTTTTTTTAATTTATTAAATTTGCATTTTCTTTCTTATTATAGTATACTTTAGCCATTAAGTTAGTAAAGGAATTTTGAATTATGTGGATTGCAGAAAATTGGAAGGATTATGAAGTAATTGACTGCTCCGGCGGTGAAAAGCTTGAGCGATGGGGTAAATATATATTGGTGCGACCTGATCCTCAGGTTATTTGGAACACTCAAAAAAAACAACCGGGCTGGAAAAGAATGAATGCCCATTATCATAGAAGCAAAAAAGGCGGTGGTGAATGGGAATTTTTCGATTTACCTGAACAATGGCAGATTCATTATAATAATCTTACATTCAATCTTAAGCCTTTTAGTTTTAAACATACTGGTCTTTTTCCTGAACAGGCTGTTAACTGGGACTGGTTCTCAGAGAAGATAAAAAATGCCGGTCGACCTGTTAAGGTATTAAATCTTTTCGCTTACACCGGTGGTGCTACTCTTGCCGCTGCTGCTGCAGGCGCACATGTAACACATGTAGATGCTTCAAAAGGTATGGTGCAATGGGCAAAGGAAAATTCAGCTTCTTCAGGCTTAAGTGACCGTCCTATAAGGTGGCTTGTGGATGATTGTGTGAAGTTTGTGGAACGTGAAATCCGAAGAGGTAATCACTATGACGGAATCATCATGGATCCTCCTTCTTATGGTAGAGGTCCAAAAGGTGAAATATGGAAGATAGAAGATTCTATTTATGATTTTATCAAATTATGCTCCCAGATACTTTGTGATGAACCATTGTTTTTTCTGATTAATTCATACACAACAGGACTTGCTCCTGCTGTACTTACTTATATGTTAGAGACTGAAATTAATTCTAAGCACAAAGGGATTGTCATCTCTGATGAGATTGGTCTTCCCGTATCATCTAACGGACTTGTTCTCCCTTGCGGTGCAAGTGGAAGATGGTGTGCTAAATAAATGTTTATTTTAGTCCGTACCTGCATGTGTGGGTACGGGCTTTTTGTAGCTTTCTCACCTGTTTGGAGCTTTTAAACTCATTTTTATAATTCCACTGTAGCCTTCTCCAGATAATTACGTACCAAATTGTGTTTCCTCAAGATTGGGTGTTAAGCTAAAGACTTCTCGTGAAATTTTTGCAAATTAGACACAATTTTTCATATCTCAGTCATCGTCCAACCGGTTATAAAACCATCCTATGCATTTTCCACGAAGTTATACTTCTGATTTTTTTCACAAGTATCATCATTTATAAAAATCCTCATGTGTTACCATCACAAAGGCAACAAAGCTATTACCCTTTCGTATTCCACAAAATTCTTTACTTTTTTCATTTTTTTCCACAGGCGTTCACCATCTTTCAACTCCATACACCTGTAAAGCCATAACTCCTTCAACTTAAATAACACGTTCTTTTCATCTTTCATAACTTCATAATAATCACGGCGTAATCTTTCCATAAACTTATATGTTTCTTCTATATTATATGAATTCTTATTATGTTTAATCATAACTGCAAGTCCCGGATTTTTTAGAATTCCTCTCCCAATCATAATAGCATTTAAATCAGGAAATTCTTCACAGATTCGGTAAAAATCTTCCGGAGTATTTACGTCCCCATTATATACAACAGAATTTTTACTTGATAGAACTGCCTTCGAAAAAAATTCCATATTAGGTTTGTTATTATAAAAATCCTGTCGTATTCTTGGATGAATGATCAGTTCATATAGTGGATATTTATTATAAATTTCCAGCAATTGGTAAAATTCATCCGGATGTTCTACACCGATTCTTGTTTTTATAGAAATCTTTGAATTTGATTTTTCAAATATTTCATATAAGAAGCAATCAAGTTCCTGAGGATAAGCTAAAAATCCGGCTCCTTTTTTCTTCGTAACAACCGTAGCCGACGGACATCCAAGATTCAAATTGACTTCATCATATCCCAAATCAATAAGTTCCTTCTGGCAGCCCGTAAAGTACGCGGAATTATTTGTCATTATCTGCGGAACCAACGGTATGCCAATATTATTTTCGGGCAACACATCCTTTTTCTCCTTGCGGTTTAAAAATGCATTTTGATTCGGTGTCACAAAAGGCGCATAGAATTTATCTATAGAATCAAAAATATCATGATATGCATTTCTGAAAACATACCCCGTTACACTTTCTAATGGTGCAAGATAAATCTTCATTACTATTCTCCATTCTGTATTTTTTTAACAATCAGAAGTGTTACTATAAATAGCACAGCAGCATACAGAAGCTCCACACCCATATATTTCGCAATATTCAAAGTCTGTGCATGACTTATAACACTTTTTCCTGCAATCATATCGTTAACTTTCGTATACCAATATACCGGGAACACCTTTGCAAACTGCCTCATGCCTTTTCCAAACATATTTAACGGTACAAATATTCCTCCCAAAAATGACATGCCGAGAGAAATAACATTTGTAACAGGTCCTATCACCGAACTCTTTTTTATAAGATTTCCACATAAATACACGATTGAAAATGATATAAAAGTAAGGCACAGTGAATTAATGCCATAATATATCCGCTCATTTACAAATAATTCATCTGCAAACATAATATTTCCAATTATATTTAAAATCAGCCATATTATCAGGCATACTACCACGGACGCACAGGTATATTCAATGTTTTTCTTAATGAAACGGGTGGAGGAACTGTTAATTCTCTTAACCATCTCTTTCTGATTTATAATCACAAGCACCGGACCTACGGACTGCAATACAAGTGCTACCATAATATAAGCCATCAAATGATAGAATATATGGCTGATACGGACATTGCCCGAATTATCTTTATTAAGCATACTAACTTCTACTTTTTTTGAAATTGTCTCAGAGGTTTTTTCAAAGCACAAATTCTTATCATATCCGGCCTTTTTATAAATCATAAATGTGCCTATATAATCCTGAACCATCATATCCATGTAGTATCCATACGAAGATGCCTTCACTTTATAATTCTCAAGCTTAACCTTTTTTCCTGACAAAATATCATCTTCATAATTCTCAGGAATTACGAGCACATAATAAACGTTACGATAAAAAAGTTCATTTCTTATAACTTTGATATCATCTTCAATCTCACACAGTTTATTATCTGTTTTAAGATAATCGACAATAGCTTCACTTAAATCACTATTGTCACGGTCTATTACCGCAAATGAAATATCAACCTTATTGTATTCTTTCTTTTGCTCGTCAGCATTTTGTCCGGTCATGACAAGCATCATCGCAACCATTATTCCGGAATATATCAATATTCCTGTTTTATTTTTCTTTATTATCTTCCAAAATAATTTTATAGTATTCATTAATCCACCTCCGTTCTGCCTGATTTCAAAGCCAAAACAGAAACCACACTAAACAAGGCAACCATTACAACCATTATTAAAACGCTTCTTATGTACATTTGAATATCATCAAATACACAAAGCGAATAAAATCCGTCAGATATAACTGACGCAGGATTTATTCTGTTAATGACAGGTATATTTTTCTCTATAACGAATTTCATGTTACCATACATGAGTCCGCTTAAAAAACTCATACAAAGAGAAGTTACCATTCCAATATTATCTTTCAAATTTGAATTTCCGCGAATTACCAGTCCTATCATATATCCATACGAAATACCTACCAGACTCGATAATGCACAACACAATATAAGCAAAACATAATGACTTCCAAAATCAATTCCCAATATCAGGTTCAGATATATAAAAACAATTAGATTTATAGTCATCTGTATGGTTAATGCTGCAAGAAAATCTGATACGACTATCAACCATTTTTTTGTAGGTGACACATTTCGTCTTATAGCCACATCGACGTCCCTTATGCTCATTTCTTTTGTATTAAGTATTCCATAGCTGCATCCAAACATGCTCACCATGGCAAATAATGCAAAATAATACTGTACATAGACATCCATATTTCCAGGAGTCGCATTTTTTTCTTTCATTAACGTTTCGTTTGTGCTATCAAATATTCCCTTCATTAGCTCAACTGCTTTTTTAGGAGAATCGATAGAAACACTTATTATAATATGTTCATATTTCAAATATTCATTTATAAATGCTTCCAGAACTGTTTGATCTATTCCGGTCTCATTTACCTTCAAAGTTATTTCGTCGCTAACATATATAATTCCCTTAATTTTGTTTTTCTTTAACAATTCAATCGCTTCTTTTTCGTCTTTGGTTTTTATATTAAGCATTCCGTCATCACCTGAACAGCCACTGATAAACAGGTCAAACGCTTCCTGATATACATATTCACCGTTGCTGACATATCCAACATCAACTCTTTCAAGAGACTCTGTTTTTTCGGTAATATTTGAAAATGCAAGCCAGAAAAATGTTCCCAGTATAATAGGAAATATCAATTGCCAGAAGAATAACGATTTGTCCAAAAACAGTCTTTTAACTCTATACTTATATAAGTTCCACATACTAACCTCCATTCCACAGACGCCTGCGTCGAAAGAATCGCAATGCGATGTTAGCAATTTGCGGCGCCTGCGGCACAAATAACCGTGTAAAAAATCAGTTATGATTTTTCGCACTAATCTCTAAGTTCTTTTCCCGTAATCTCTAAGAATACATCATTTAATGTCGGAAGCTCCGAATAAACTCTTCCAAAATCAATGCCATTTTCTTTTAAAAACTCTAACAGATTAACAAGATTACGCTGTCCCCTTGTGTATTTTACTATCAGATGTCCATTATTGTAATTTGCAACATATACATGTTTCAGGCCCTGTACAGATTTTAAGGCATCTTCATTTAACGCCGGCACTTCAACCGTGATGGATTCTCCGGTCTTTATCATGTTTTTCAGTTCTTCTTTTGTACCGCTTGCAACATTCTTTCCTGAATCCATAATTGCAATCCGGGTACATATCTGCTCTACCTCTTCCATGTAATGGGATGTATATACTACTGTTGCTCCTTCTTTGTTTAACCGTTCGATTCCCTCCAATATGCTGTTTCTGCTTTGCGGGTCAACGGCAACTGTCGGCTCATCCATAAATATAAGTTTAGGTTTATGTGCTATTCCGCACGCAATGTTAAGTCTTCTTAAGAGTCCTCCGGATAATTTTCCCGGTACGAATTTTACGAAGTTTTCCAATCCTACAAATTCTATGGCTTCTTTCACATATTGTTCTCTTTTTGCTTTATCCTTTATATACAGTCCGCAGAAATAATCGATGTTTTCATATACCGTTAATTCGTCAAAAACAGCTACATTCTGTGGAACTACTCCGATATTTTGTTTTAAATGATAACTCGACGGGGTCATCTTTTCTCCAAATACCTCTATATCTCCCACATCATATTTTAAAAGCCCCAGTATACAACTGATTGTCGTTGATTTTCCTGAACCGTTCGGTCCTAAAAGGCCAAACACCTCTCCCTCTTTGATTTCCAGATTTAGTCCGTCAAGAGCTGTTAATTCTTTATACTTTTTTACAAGTCCATCTACTTTTACCACTAATGATTCACTCATATCTTTCCCTTTCCCATTTACAAGACAAAAAGGATGTAACCGCCGTCACATCCCTTAATACCCTATTTCATGCCTGTAATTTCTCTTACCTTATTCTCATCTACCAATAATTTTGCTGCAATTTTGTCATTATCAAATCCAAGGACTTTTAATTTCAGCACATCAACCTGGATATTTAACTCATTTACAACATTCTCATGCTGTCTAATCTCTCTATTGAGTTTTTGCATATCAAAATCCTGCTGTCTTATTACTTCTGTCTGCTTTTCTATAGTTCTGCGCTGAGAATCAATTGTTCTCCTTTGCACATCTATAGTCTTCATATTCTCTTCAAATGCTGCATTTGCATTTTCATCCATTTTGGAATTATCGTCTATCATATTTCCCTGAGACTCTATAACTTCCTGCTGCTTCAAAATAACCTCAGACTGTTTTCTCAACTGTCTCTGCATTTTTTCAAGAATCGCCGTCTGTTTTAAAATCGCTTCATTCTGTTTTTCTATCGCCTTTTGTTGTGTTTCAATAGCCTCATTTTGCGATTCTATTACCGCTCTCTGACTCATTATAGCCTGATTCTGCTCCTCTAACAGAGTATTTATCCTGTTCTTTTCCATACCATTCAACATATCTTATGTATATCCTCCATCCTCGCTATTGATTTAAATCGTTCTTAATCTGTGTCGTCGATATCTCCGGTGTCCTTGGAAGATATACAACGTTACATCCTTCTTCTTCAAGATAATCAAACTTGCCTACCCAGTCATCCCCCATTACAAATGTATCTATGTGATATTCATGAATATCGGACCTCTTCTGCTCCCAGTTTTCTTCCGGTATAACTAAATCTACATAACGTATCGCTTCTAAAAGCATCTTGCGCTCCTCATATGAGAAATAACATTTTTTCTGCTTTTCATTCCAATTAAATTCATCCGTAGAAAGTACTACGACCAGGTAATCACCGAGTGCTTTCGCTCTCCTTAGTAAATTTATATGACCATAATGTAACAAATCAAATGTTCCATATGTTATGACTCTTTTCATTTATTTTCTCCATTCCGCAAATATACCTATATATGACGTTCCATACATTTTTATCACACATACGAAAGT
Source organism: uncultured Lachnospira sp. (assembly GCA_946186125.1). Classification (GTDB taxonomy): domain Bacteria; phylum Bacillota; class Clostridia; order Lachnospirales; family Lachnospiraceae; genus UBA2821. The sequence continues at coordinate 27,579 of CAMHLZ010000035.1, forward strand.
ATTATAACATTATTTTACTATCTTATCAATAAAAAACCTCGCTTCGTGATTGTTAGTATAGTCCATATCACAAAACAAGGTTTTTTTTAATCCATATAAGATTCTATATTCTTAATTATCTCTTTAATCTCTTTTTCAGGAACATCATACATATAATAAGCTCCACCAACAATTATACAATCGTTACAAAACTTTATTTCTGTTTTTTGTTTTTCTGAATCAATGAATGCTATAATGCAGACTGTCTTTTCTTCTATATTATCAAATTCTTTATCTGTTATATATCTCAGACGAATTTTTTTGACTTCTGATACAATCTTGCTTATAATCTTACTTTCACTAGTTTTTCCGTTTTCTGTCTTTATTTCCTGTATGTCTTTTAGTTTTATTTCAATCGGTGCTTCTTCAGTAATTCTATCATACATAAACTCTATGAATTTGTTAATCTCTTTTTTGTCATTTTCTATACGATACCAGTTATCTTCAAAACGCAAAATATTTCCTTTTTTAATTACCATCTCGCTTTCACAGCCTTTTGTATCTGTAAATACAAAAGCAGTAAAGCCATACACAAATTCTCCTGAGTTTGCCTCGTCCTCGCTTATCGATGTAAGATTTAGTTTTGAAATATTTTTCAAAATTGAACTAACCTCTTTTTTATCTGTTGTCATTCTGTGTTTGTAAGGAATTTCCACTTTTACTATATCACTTAGGTTAATATGTTCATATTGAATCTCTTCCATTTGTGTTGTTTCTATGTTCACGTCTTTATTTTCAATAAATTGTTCAGTAGTTGTCTCACTCACAGCTTCTTCATTATAGATAACTGATGTAGACTCTTCTGCATCATGTTTCTCAGGAGTTACAGACTCTCTTTCCTGTGATTTTTGTGTCACATTCACCTCTGTCTTTGAATCAACAATATTCTCTTCCTTTATTGTATTTTGGTTTAAACCATCACTCTTCAAATTCTTATCACCACTTCCGTAAACAGAAGTCATAATTCCTAACATTATTATAATCGTTTGTACAATAGTAGATATAAATCCGTTTCTCATTTTTTAGTCTCCTTCTATGATATTGTAGCATGCCATTTGTATGTATAACCATCTATGACTACCTTGTCACTATACTTAAACGTCCTTTTTACACCATTCGAATCCCAGCACCCTATCTTCATTTTCCCTGACGATACTTTATAGCTATAACAAGTTATCATGTGTCCGTCCTTTCCCGCAGCCAATGCCATAATAAATGGTCTATTATTTTCGTTTATTTTCTTTTTTATCTGACTGGTTGATAACTTGTCATTTATTATTTTATAATTGACACCATAACTCTTTAGTGCATCGTTGGTAGTTTCTAATCCTGCACAATCATTATACCCTACTTTCATTTTATTTGCTACATCTTTCGCTGTTATATTTTTGTTCTTTTTATAGTTAACAATTGTTGCTACAGAGGCTGCCCAACATAAATTATATTTTCCTTGCCTTACAAAATTTTTTATATCACATTTTGCACAATCATCTCCAGACAATTCATCTTCGTTAGTTTTCTCACAAACTATATCTTTTGAGCCATACATAGTATCTGTTATATCATCAAACTCTAATTGTTCTGAAAAATCCTTTATTTCCGATACTTTACTTTCGTATGTCTTACTACAAAAACCTTATTTTTATCATTGAATTTCATAGTTAAATCTTCGAGTAAAATTTTATCGTACTCATTTTCCAAATATACCTTTCCAAGTTCAATATATATTATATATTCATTCCCTTCTTTCATAATATCTTTAGCATTATTATACCACTCTAAATCATCACTTACACTTATGTTGTCTTCAAGCACTTCCGCCGTCATAATACATTGATTATATTCATTAAATAACGGATAAACATCAAACACCACTTTCTCATCTGCATTGTATATAGAAATGTTTTTACCTATATTCAAATCCTGACGTTCAACTAAATCGTATATATATGTCTTTTGCTCCTCTGATAATTCATTTTCTCTCTTTAATACATCTATATCTTCACTTGCATATGCAAAAATATCAGCAAATCCAAACAAAATGAAGCATATAGACAACATAAGACTTATTTTCAATAATAAAATTCTTTTTTTCATGTTACTTTTTCTCCTTATATCATCGAATAACAAAACGTAATGTTTTCGTAGTATCATGTATACCATAAAATACAAAAACATTACGTCAACCTATTATGTAATATTTATTTTTTTTTATGTTCTTCTGTATACCACAACATAGCCGCTACAAGAGATGCAATCATTGTAGCAAACAATAATACTGCATCACTTATCATGAAAAACCACCAAATAATAGCAAAAGCATCATCACTTATAAATTCGAAAACTCCAACACAAACAGTATCAGCAGCTAAAGAAATTAACATTATTACAATTCCTAAGTCCCCCAACACAATTGAACTTATAAGAAATATAATCATCATTTTTTTATAAAAAGCACTCTTATTAGCTTCCATTAAAATTCACCTCTTTCATAGTAAATCAATATGTTAAAATACTCTTCGTATTTAATTGTTCTACAATGAAGAAACATAAACGTATAAATCTTGTACCTCACAATAGCTACAATATCCCTCCGTGATATAACTAATTGTTTCTTTGTATCCTGTATACGATGTAGTTACGGTTGTAATTATTCCTGCTATTGCCGCAGCTCCATGCCCAAGCAAACCAGCTAATGCCGATATTTTCACCAATAATACCGATGCGAAGTAAGTTGTTACTCCTGTTCCAATAGCTTTTATCCAATTTTTTCTACATTTTTTTATATTATTTATATAATCGTTGCATGTAGTCTGCTTCGCACTATCCAGCTTATAATATGGAATATTATTTGACTCCCCGTTGTGTCCTACTTTCTTGTACTTTTTTCCAGATTTAGAACCACTCGCATACCAGTATCTTTTTCCAAATATTTTTGGTGTAACATATTTCTTTCCCCACTTAATACTAGTATAGTCGTTTTTAAATACACCCACTTTATATTTGCCTATGATTCCATCTGCGGCGTTATCGTCAATCGACGTAGCCACCGGCTACGCCTCATTCCTCTGCCTTGCAGAGTGAAATCATATCCAAAATATAAGGTAGGGTTAATTTAAAACGACTATACTAGATGACTTGCCATACACAATATCATCTGAATCTGAACTATCATTTAATTCCCCATCTGTATCGCTATTAAAATCCTTCTCATCTTGTAAAATCAAATTTTCAACATCACTAATATAAGTTGTATCAGTTTCTGATAAAACATACTGTCCCTTTATCTTATTATACTTTTCAGAAACAACCTTGTCATCATAAGTTCTAATAATAACTCTTTTATTATTTCCAGTTACAATCATCTTTTCGTAACTACTGTATTGTACATTCTTTACAGTATATTCAATTCCATCTTCTCCCTTAACCTTTACTTCAGTTACATCTGAACCATAAGCAAAAGTACTCCTCCCTATTAGTTCAATTCCAAGTATACAAACCAATAAAACAGTAACTATAATTCTTCTTGTAATCTTCATTTTAGCATATTCTCCTTAAAATTATTAATACATCAAAATCATCACCTTGATTATATTATTTATCTTGTATTTTATTGCATCTGACTTCGAAATCTGCACGCCATGATATTATATATATATATGTTATTTGTCAAGTTAATCTTACGACAAATCAACAATACCTGATACTTTCAATTACTTTGACAGAAACGGCACCATATATACCGGTATATAGTGAATACCATTCTTCCATTCGTAATCCTTGGTATGCACAACATATTTTTCTGCTATTCTTCTGCTATACTTTTCACAGAACATGTCTAATGACTTATGAGCTCTATAATTTCCCGACTTCACTTCGATTGGACATATTTTATCACCCATAGAAAGCAAAAAATCTATCTCATATAAATGATTCGAAGTACCACTTTGCATAGTATAATAAAACAGATTATTCCCCCCTGCCACCAGCATTTGTGCTACAACATTCTCATATACATATCCTAAATTTGATTCGAGCTTATCTGAAAGTAATTTGTTGTATATTACATTTTCAGTATATTTTTTATCTTTAAATACAAGCGACACAAACAGGCCGACATCAGATGCAAATAATTTATATCGTCCTATATCCTTTTCCAATGCCATACCTATTGCTGGATTATTTGCATGATAAGCTATATTTACTGTATAAGAACTTAACATGTCAGGTATTAATCCACGCACAAATTCTGAGCGCATTCCTTCTCTTGCGTTTGATAAAACATATCTGGATGCATTAGAACTAAGACTTGCAGGTATCGAATCATATATGTCACCGGTCAATCCTGTGCTATCTATTTTTGTAAAATCCTCTTCGTACAAATCTATTATTTCTCTTTTTGTTTCGTCCACAAGTTGAAGGTTATTGTGCTCCAAATAAGTTTCTATAGCCTGTGGCATTCCTCCAATAAGCATATAAAGTCTAAAAATCCGCATTAAATTTCTATGCATTGCATTTCCCGCTGATTTTTTGTTTTTTAAAAGCATATTTATTGTTTCTACGGTTATTTCATCATCTATAGCCCATAAAAATTCTTCAAAATCCATGGGATACATTGATATCTTATGCTCCTCGCTTGGAATCAGGATATCTTTAGTATTCTTTTTTATTGACAAAAGTGAACCCGTTTCTATATATTTATATCTTCCGTCTGCAACAAGATACTTTATTGCCTGTCTTGCCTTTGGATGCAATTGAACCTCGTCAAATATTATTACAGACTCATTTTCATATAACCTGATTCCTGTTAACTGTTGTAATTGTAAAAAGAAAAAATCCAAGTTATACGTATCATCAAATAATTTGATAATATCTTTACTTGTATGGGCAAAATCTATCAAAATATATGACTTGAATTCGTTCTTTGCAAATTCCTCTGCAATAGTTGACTTTCCAACTCGTCTGGCACCCTTTATCAAAAGTGCATACTTCTCACTGCGTTTTTCTTTCCATTCAGTCATTTCATCATATATTTTTCTTTTAAAAACAATATTTCCCAATAATATCACCTCACAAATGACAGTATAACGCAAATCCCCGTTCGTTGCAACCGAAATACTACGCAAATCCCCATTCGTTATAGTCCAAATACTACGCAAATCCCCATTCGTTTGTAAATCATGTCAGACATATTTATTTACAACCACCTTAATTCTCCCCTTACGCGTCTCCTGTGCTACCCCGATGTACACAAACTTTCCGTATCCTCTTACTGACACCACATCATCCTCTTTTAGAGAATAGCTGTTATTTTCCTGCACCCTGCCATTGATAAATACCTTCTTTTCACGAAATAATTCGATACTCGCTTTTCTTGAAACATTCCATAATTTTGAAACTATGGCATCTATCCTTGCAGAATTAACGATAACTTCTTCTCTTTTTAGTTCCGGCTTTAATGCTTCCACCATGCCCTTTTCTACATGACACTTCACACTGGTATGCTTTACCTTATCAAGATTCTCACAAATAAATTCCGCAATTCTGTCAATGCATAAAACATATGCTGTCTGGTCTTTAATAAAAATATCTCCCAAAGTGCTTCTCTCTATTCCAAGATTCATGAGTGCTCCCAAAAAGTCGCGATGGCTGAATACATCCGCAAACTTTTTCATTACCGGCTCTATAACTACACAGCTGATAGGAAAATTCTCTACATATCCAAACATTTCTTCCGAACCAAACCTGAGCATCTGTCTTTCACAAACCTCGGCTCCCCCATAGAAATCATACGGGACGTATTCAATATCTTTTTCAATTTCCATAATAACACCGATTTCCGATGGACTTAAAAAATCAGTAAAAACGAACTGGCTGTTATTGTAACTCCTAACAGCCAGTTCGCAGATTCTTTTTTTTAGTAATTCGTCTTCTCTTACCAATTACAATAACTCTTTCAGAATTTTATTAATAATACCCGGATTGGCTTTTCCCTTCGTAGCCTTCATGGTCTGTCCTACAAGGAATCCTATGGCTTTTTCCTTTCCATTTCTGTAATCCTCTACAGACTGTGGATTGGCTGCCACAACTTCCTCAATGATTTTTCTAAGTCCATCTTCATCATTGTCCATCTTAAGACCATTTTCTTCCACGTATTTCTCAGGCTCAATATCATCACTAAAGATTTTCTCAAATACCTCTTTTGCCACAGAACTATTGATGGTTCCTGCATCAATAAGTTTAATAAGTGCTGCAAGATTTTTCGGTGAAAATGATATCTCATCAGCATCCATATCATTTTCCTTTAAGAGACGCATCGTCTCACCCATAAGATAATTACTTACCTTTTTAGGATTTGCTCCTAATTCAACCGTCTGCTCAAAGATATCAGCCATCTTCTTTGAAGACGTAATAATATCGGCATCATACGCAGGAATCTTGTAATCAGCTTCATATCTTGCCATCTTCTCATCCCTGAGTTCCGGCTGTCTGCTCTTTACTTCGTCTATCCACTCATCGCTTATTACGATTGGCACTAAATCCGGTTCAGGGAAATATCTGTAATCCTGTGCATCTTCCTTTGAACGCATGGCGTAAGAATATTCCTTATTGTCATCCCATCTTCTTGTCTCCTGAACAACTGCCTCACCTGATTCAATCAAATCTATCTGACGTTCTCTCTCATTTTCTATAGCTCTGGCAATCGCCTTGAAGGAATTTAAGTTTTTCATCTCTGTTCTTGTACCAAATTCCTTCGCACCAACCTCGCGTACTGAAAGGTTTACATCCGCTCTCATAGAACCCTCATTAAGCTTACAGTCTGAAGCTCCAAGATATTGGATAATCAGGCGAAGCTTGTCAAGGTAAGCAATTACCTCATCAGCACTTCTCATATCAGGTTCGGAAACTATTTCAATAAGCGGTACACCTGATCGGTTATAATCTACCATTGAGCAGTCATCCCACTCACTGTGGATGAGTTTTCCGGCATCTTCTTCCATATGAATCTCGTGAATTCCCACTTTTTTTGTACCATTTTCACCCTTGATTTCCACGTAGCCGTCTCTGCATATCGGGAGATACAGCTGTGATATCTGGTAGTTCTGTGGGTTATCAGGGTAAAAATAATTTTTACGGTCAAATTTACAATACTGTGTGATATTACAATTTGTGGCGATTCCCACTGCCATGGCATATTCAACTACCTGTTTATTTAATACAGGCAGACTTCCCGGCATTCCCGTACAAACCGGACAAGTATGGGCATTAGGTTCTGCTCCAAAGGCAGTTGAACAACCACAGAATATTTTTGTCTTAGTAGCTAATTCTACGTGAACTTCAAGTCCTATGACTGTTTCGTATTCTTTACTCATTCTCTTCTCCATTCCGCAGACGCATTGCGTCGGAGGAATCGCGGGCTGAATTTCAGATTCAGCTCTGCGATGTTAGCAATTTGTGGCGTCCGCGACACAAATTGACGTATGAAAAATCATATATCAATATGATTTTTCATACTCTTCTCCATTCCATTCTCTGAATTATTTTACGCTCTGCTCATACGTGAAAGCAGCTCTGATGATATTTTTCTCTTTAAAGCAGTCACCAATAAGCTGCAGACCAATCGGAAGTCCGTTTGAATCTTCTCCGCATGGAAGACAGATTCCCGGAAGTCCGGCAAGATTAAGCGAAATCGTATATATATCACCAAGATACATTTTTATAGGATCTGACAAACTTTCTCCTAACTTTGGAGCTGTAGTCGGTGCAACCGGTCCGAGTATGACGTCATATTTTGCAAATGCATCATCAAAAGCCTTCTTAATCAATGCTTTTACTCTCAAAGCCTTCAGATAGTACGCATCATAATATCCTGAGCTTAATACAAAAGAACCAAGCATAATTCTTCTCTTAACTTCCGGTCCAAATCCCTCTGAACGTGTTTTTTTATACATATTATGAAGGTCTGTAAACTCTTCTGTACGATATCCGTATTTGATACCGTCAAACCTCTCAAGGTTCGAGCTTGCTTCCGCTGCCGCAATCGTATAATAAGCAGGTATTGCATACTCAACAAGTCCCAAATCAAATTCTTCAATTATGGCTCCCTTATCTTTAAGCACTTCTGCTGCCTTAAGCACAGCATCCCTTACTTCCGGATCAAGACCTTCGCCCAGGTAATCCTTTGGTATACCTATTTTCATTCCTTTTACGTCTTCTACAAGTGCAGATGTAAAATCTGTATCATCACGCTTTACGGATGTAGAATCCTTAGGATCATGTGAAGCTATCACTTCAAGAATTGTAGCACAGTCTCTCACATCCTTGCTCAAAGGTCCAATCTGGTCTAAAGAAGAACCATAAGCAATGAGTCCGTATCTTGAAACTGTAGAATACGTAGGCTTCATACCTACCACACCACAATAACCTGCCGGCTGTCTTATAGATCCGCCGGTATCTGAACCAAGTGCGTAGAAACATTCGTTAGCTGCGACTGCTGCTGCCGAACCTCCCGAAGAACCTCCCGGTACATGCTCAGGATTTCTAGGATTTCTAGTAACACCATATGCCGAAGTCTCGGTAGTAGATCCCATGGCAAACTCATCCATATTTGTTTTTCCTATAATAACTGCGCCTGCTTTTTCAAGGTTCAACACAGCTTCAGATGAAAATGTAGGAATAAAATTTCCAAGGATTTTTGAAGAACATGTCGTAAGCAGTCCTTCCGTACACATATTATCCTTTATGGCAACAGGTACTCCCGCAAGCGGTCCGTCTATCTCACCTGCATCTATTTTTTTCTGAACCTCTTCGGCTTTTTTAATCGCACCTTCTCTATCAACAGTAACATAACAATTGTAGTTTTCTTCTGTTTTATCAATCTGTTCAAGAACCGCGTCAACTGCCTCACGTACAGACACTTCTTTTGATTTAATCTTTTCTGCAAGCTCTACTGCAGTAAAATCCAATATGCCCATAATTACCTCCTCTTAATCAAACGTCTTAGGTACCTGGAACATACCATTTTGCTCTTCAGGAGCATTTTTTAATATATTCTCTCTGTCATCATCATTAGTTACAACATCTTCACGGAATACATTATTAACCGGAAATACATGGCTCATAGGCTCAACACCGGCAGTATCCAGTTCATTTAATTTATCAATATAATCCAACATGCTTTCCATGTCTTTTTTTGCATTCTCTTTTTCTTCATCACTCAGCTCGAGCTTTGCAAGAATTCCAACATAATCAATCGTTTCGTCAGAAATTACATTTGCCATACTAATCCTCCATTTTAAGATCTAACTTTTATATGAACTTCTCTTAACTGCTGCTCTGTAACTTCATTAGGAGCACCGCACATTAAATCCTGAGCTGTTCCACTCATCGGGAACGGAATAATCTCTCTTATATTCTCTTCATTTCTAAGCAACATAATCATACGGTCTACACCCGGTGCCATTCCTGCGTGTGGTGGTGCACCAAACTGGAATGCGTTGTACAAAGCACCGAATTTATTTTTCAGTACTTCTTCATCGTATCCTGCTATCTCGAATGCCTTTACCATAATTTCCATATCATGATTTCTTACGGCACCTGAAGATAATTCTACACCATTACATACAATATCATACTGATAAGCAAGAATATCAAGCGGATCCTTTGTATTTAATGCCTCAAGACCTCCCTGTGGCATTGAGAATGGATTGTGTGTAAATCCGATTTTCTTCTCTTCCTCATTGTACTCATACATTGGGAAATCATTAATGTAGCAGAATCTGTATGCATTTTTTTCAATAAGGTCAAGTTTCTCACCCAACTCTGTTCTAATCTGTCCTGCGTATAGATTTGCTCTTTCTTCTTTATCAGCAATAAAGAAAATTGTATCTCCAGGAACCAGTCCTGCTAAATCAAGCATTTCTTTTTTCATTTCATCCGGAATGAATTTATCAATCGGTCCCTTATATGAAGAATCCTCTAATACTTCAAGATATCCTAATCCACCCATTCCGATTGACTGGGCAAATTTTAATAACTTCTCATGGAATCCCTTTGACATATCCGCATGAACCTTGATGGCTCTTACTGTCTTTTTATGGAACGGTTTAAATGTACATCTCTGGAAAAATTCTGTTACATCGATAATCTTAAGCGGATTTCTTAAATCCGGTTTATCTGTTCCATATTCAAGCATCGCCTGCTTGTAACTGATGATAGGATATGGAGCTTTTGTAACTTCAAATCCTTCCGGCGCAAACTTTTCAAATGTAGCCGTAAGCACTTCCTCACCTATCTTAAATACATCTTCCTGTGTAGCAAAACTCATCTCAAAATCAAGCTGATAGAACTCTCCCGGTGAACGGTCTGCTCTCGCATCCTCATCTCTGAAACATGGTGCTATCTGGAAATACTTATCAAATCCTGACACCATTAAAAGCTGCTTATACTGCTGTGGTGCCTGTGGCAATGCATAGAATTTT
>CAMHLZ010000036.1 GCA_946186125.1 uncultured Lachnospira sp.
TAGTTATCAATGTTCATATCTTTTGTTGCTCACCAGCAACTTTTATAGTTTATCACAACTTCAAGTGCTTGTCAACAACTTTTTGCAAAAACTTTTTTGAAGTCTTTACAGAGCGGAGAGGGTGGGATTCGAACCCACGTGCCCTTGCGGACAAACGGTTTTCAAGACCGCCTCGTTATGACCACTTCGATACCTCTCCAGGTCGTCTTTCTTTGTCAGCGACAAGATTTATTATATCATTCATTTTTTATCTTGTCAACAACTTTTTTATTTTTTTTGTTTTTTATTTCGTCACTCATCAGCGACGAAATTTAGTATATCATTACTCATTACATATGTCAACAACTTTTTTTATTTTTTTTATTCTTTGTTTATATTCACAGCTGATTACAGATAATAAAGGGAAGCATTTGCATCCCAGGCTATTGGGCCTCGGCACAAATTACCGGTGGAAACATCACATATCATTATAATTTCTACGTACTATTTTTCCTTTTTTGAGTTTTTAGTTCGCAGCCGGCTAAACTCTTCTGTGTAACATATTTCATTTTCGGTTCGTAACCAGCTTCGCTCGGCTATGTATTTTGCAATTATTTATCATATCTTATATCCCCGCTCAAACACATAACAGCTTTTCACGATTACTCAATCAAAAAAGGCAGACGTATTTTTCCCACCCCGAAACTTAGATCAAAAATCTAACCATCGGAGTTCACTTCAATTCACTACGTCTACCTTTTCATCAAACATTCTGCGTATTTAGTCTAGTATAGTCGTTTTAAATTAACCCTACCTTATATTTTGGATATGATTTCACTCTGCAAGGCAGAGGAATGAGGCGTAGCCGGTGGCTACGTCGATTGACGTGGGCGTCGCAGATGGAATCATAGGCAAATATAAAGTGGGTGTATTTAAAAACGACTATACTGGTTATTTTCCAACAGCTACACCAAGAATTCTTTTATGTACTGTAAATCTTCAGGAGTTGTCACCTTAATATTCTCATACTCTCCCATGATTACTTTTACCGGAATATTCGAATATTTCTCCATTACCATAGAATCATCAGTTATTCCAATTGTGGAACTCTCATACATTTTCTCATATGCTTCTGTAAGTGTTTTTTTCTCAAATGCCTGTGGTGTCTGAATCTGCCACATTGAATTTCTGTCAGGTGTGTTTGCAACATTACCTTCGCTATCTGTAATTTTAATAGTATCTTTTACCGGCACTCCAAGTATGCAGGCTTTATATTCACGGACAGCTGATGCAATTTCACTGATTTTCGCTGATGAAATGCAAGGACGAGCTCCATCATGTATTAGAACATATTCCGACTTGTGTGACGCTTTTATGCCATTGTACGACGAATCAAAGCGTTCTTTTCCACCCGCTACTATATTTATCACTTTTTTTAAGCCATACTTTATAACTATTTCGTTCTTTACATATTCTATGTCATTTTTCCCGCATACAATAACAATCTCATCTACAGTACTGTCTTCAAATGCTTTTATCGTGTAATAAAGTATTGGTTTATCATTTATTTCTATATATTGTTTTGCCATCTTCCGGTTCATTCTTTTTCCAACACCGGCCGCTAATATTACTGCTGTAACCATATGTTCACACTTTCCCATATTTTTCTGTGACGTAACTTTATATATTCTTTCTATGTAAGTTTCAATCCGGGAACTGCGTTCAAGTCCATTCCTGACCTTACACCGCTTATATAATCATAATATGCCGCAACTCCTATCATTGCCGCATTGTCTGTGCAATATATCGGCGACGGATAAAATATGTCTATGCCATTTTTTTCACATTCTTCCTTCATAGTCGCACGTAAAGCCGAATTTGACGCAACTCCACCTGCCAGGGCGAGTTTTAAATATCCCGTTTCTTTAGCTGCTTTAACAGCTCTTGATACAAGCACATCAACGACTGATTGTTGAAATGAAGCAGCAATATCTTCAGTGACAATAGTTTCTCCCTTCATTTTGGTCGAATTTATGTAGTTCAAAACCGCCGACTTCAACCCGCTGAAGCTAAAATCGTATGGAGATTTTTCTATAGATGCTCTTGGAAATTCAATTGCATGCGGATTGCCTTTTTTTGCTGCTTTATCAATCTTTGGCCCCCCCGGGTATCCTAGCCCAATTGCTCTTGCTACTTTATCAAATGCTTCACCTGCAGCATCATCTCTGGTTCTGCCTATAACTTCATATTTTCCGTAATCATGAACAATTACTAAATGTGTATGGCCTCCCGATGCAACAAGGCATACGAAAGGTGGCTTTAATTCCTTATTCTCTATGTAAACCGCTGATATATGTCCTTTAATATGGTGTACACCAATTAACGGTTTGCCTGTTGCAAGGCTTATACCTTTTGCACACGAAACACCCACTAAAAGCGCGCCCACAAGTCCCGGACCATAGGTTACGCCAATTGCATCTATATCATTTAATTTAATCCCGGCATCTTTTAAAGCCTGTTCAATAACGGGATTAATATTCTCCATATGTTTTCTTGACGCTATCTCAGGAACAACTCCACCATACAATGTGTGTATATCTATCTGCGACGATATAACATTAGACAGAACTTCCCTGCCGTCAGTTACAACTGCTGCAGCTGTTTCATCACAAGAACTTTCTATTGCAAGAATCTTTACTGTTTTATCATTCATAATCACTTTCTTCCTCTTCTACGATTTCCCAATATACAATCTTCCATTTACCATCAATTGATTTTCTTAGTACATATCTCTCCGGCACCCTGGTTGCACCTTCTTTGCCTTTTGTAAAATATATACAATTTACAAAAGCATAATCTTCATCCTTAAAAGTCTTATATTCTATATCCACGCTGCTTTGAATGACATATGTAGAAATCACTTTTTTTGTTTTTTTATAATTTTCTATATCTTCTTTTAAATTACTATAATATTCATCAAAGCTATTATGACCTTTTAATTCATCGTCCATAAGCTTCTGTGCCTGTTCAGCCAGTTGCTTTAGCTCGTCTTCATTATATTTTTCTTTGTAGTAGCATGAAATAATTCTGCTATACAACTTTACGACTTCTCTCGGTGTCTTAGGATAAGATGCATCTAAATCCCTGGTAATCAGTTTGCTTACTTCTCCCGCTTCCTTTTCCGGATGTTCACCGGGCTTCGAGGTGTTTTTGCTCGAAATATAGAATGCATATATCACAAATATTGCCGCGAGCGACAATAAGATAACCAATTTTTTCATCTTACTTCCCATAGTGCACCTCCTTTTTTTATTCTGTAAATCCAATCTCTACTGATTTACCATCCTTTCCCGGAATCGAATTAGGGAAAATTTTTCTTACATCTTTCATATAATCTTCCGGACGGATTAATGACGGACTGAAATGCGTAAGCCACATTTCCTTTACACATGCATTTTTCGCCAGATTTGCAGCTTCGTAAAATGTCATATGTTTATATTCTTTTGCCTTTGATTCTTTACCTTTTTCACCATACATTCCTTCACAGATAAACAAATCCGCATCTTTTGCTGACTTTTCGATTAACGGTGTTGGTCTTGAATCTGTACAATAAGTAACCTTTATTCCTTTTCGTTCAGGTCCCATAACCATCTCAGGCAAATATTCGTTATTATCATACATAACTTTTTCACCTTTTTGAAGCTGATTCCAGCATTCTTTAGGAATATTAAGTTTAACAGCCTTTTCTACATCAAACTTTCCCGCACGTTTAATAATAATGTTATATCCATAGCATACCACGTTATGATTTACTTTAAAAGCCTCAATAATGTAGCCTTTATTTTCAATCACCGCTGTCTGCTCCGTAATTTCTATAAATTTTATAGGAAACGGGAGCTCCGGTGCTATTATTCTTAACGAGTTTACCACTTTTTCAAGTCCCTTTGGTCCTATAAGTGTAAGCGGTTCTGTACGCTCGGCGTTTCCCATCGTAAGCAAAAGCCCCGGAAGACCGCTTATATGATCTGCATGATAATGTGTAAAACAAATCGTATCTATCGGCTTAAAAGTCCAGCCTTTTTCCTTAATGGCAATCTGAGTTCCTTCACCGCAGTCTATTAGCAGACTACTGCCATTATATCTGGTTAATAAAGCTGTAAGCCATCTTTTTGGAAGTGGCATCATCCCACCTGTACCTAACAAACATAAATCTAACATCGTTACCTCAAATCTGTGTATGCACTCACCATAACCGGATTGCGCACACACAGACAAACCGGTCTATATAATTTCAGTTTTTTCTTTCTTTATTACTTTAATATTGCAAAGCGAAACTACTTCATCATAACATTTTTCGCATAAATCAGCCGAATGTATTTCTCCATCTTTATTCGAAAAAAAACCCCATTCATACTCAAACGAAAATACACCTTCCATAACAATACCGTCTTTTACATGTATTTTCTTACCACATCTGTCACAAAACATTTCCTTAACTAACTGACTATTGCTTTGTTTTTTTTTCATATGAACACCCTTTCTTTATCCGTGTTCATTTATTATAAAATAAATATCCGGGTAATCCTAGTGGTAATATTTCCACATTATCATCGCGTCTTCATCCGGACTGTCATAAAATCCCGGCCGTATTCCGGCTGATTCAAATCCAAACTTTTCATAAAGATGTATTGCCGCCTCATTACTCACTCTTACCTCAAGTGTCATATCCTTAATACCTATTGTCTCTGCTTTATTTATCAGATATTCAATCATACCTGATGCTATCCCTTTACCACGATAATCCTTATCTACTACAACATTGGTAATATCTCCCTCATCGCAGACTTTATACATTCCTGCGTATCCGACAACTGCATCGTCAACTATTGCACTTATAAATAGCGCCATCTTGTTATCAACTTCTTTTAAAAGTGAATCATAAGACCATGGATGAGCAAAATTTTCTTTTTCAAGATTTGCAATTCTTTCACAATCTTCTTTAGTCATTTTCCTGAACTTAAGCATTTTCTTTTTCCCGTCTCTCTCTCTCCGCCTGTGACAAACGAAGATAATCCGGTACGTGTTCTGCTGCGGATTCAGTTTTTCCATCAAGCAGATATTCTTTTCCAAGCATTGCCACGGCGGCTCCACGCTGTCTGTTCATATGCGCCGGTGCAAACCTGTATGTAGATTTTCCTATTTGTGTAATTGTATCCTTAAATACCGGAATACCGTCACCCACAAAAACAATATCTTTATCGTAGCTTTCTATTTTTTCCAACAATTCATCTATACTTATGGCAGATTGCTCAATATCAGTTATAATTTTACCATTTTTTTCAAAATGATATAATCCTGTGTATACCTGATTACGTCTTGCATCCATTATCGGACATATATAATTATCTGTTCCCCATAAATTATAAGCCATTGCCTCAAGCGTAGGCACATGAATCAGCGGTATGCTAAGAGCAAGCCCTATTCCTTTTGCACTGGCCGAACCTATTCTAAGCCCTGTAAAAGAACCCGGACCGGATGATACCGCAATAGCATCAAGCATGTCCGGACGTATTTCCGTCATATCCAAAATCTCTTCTATCATCGGCATAAGTGTCTGTGAATGCGTCTTTTTATGATTGATATTATATTCTGCCGTAATGACATCATCCGTTAAAATCGCAACGCCGGCTACCAGCGATGATGTCTCAATCCCAAGTATCCTCATTATTTTTTTCCTTTCTCAGCTATATTAATCTTTCTATAATCTAACCCTTTTTCCAAATCTTTTTCTATCACTATCCATATAACATTCTCCGGTAATATATCCTCTATTAACTCTGCCCATTCTATCAGACACACACCGTCACCAAAGAAATACTCTTCACATCCAATCTCATACATCTCATCACTGTCACTTATTCTGTAAACATCAAAGTGATATAATGGAAGTCTTCCTTCGTGATATTCATTTACAATAGTAAATGTAGGACTGCTCACATTCTCTTCAATATTAAGTCCCGCCGCAAATCCTTTTGTAAAAACAGTTTTGCCGACCCCCAGGTCTCCTTTAATACAATAAATCTGGCCTTTTTTTGCATTTTTTCCTATGTTGTATCCCATTTCACAGGTCTCTTTAGGAGAATTGGTTTCTATCATCATAATTATAGTACTACCTTTCTGCATTCCGCATTTCTTTCAATCAATTCTTTCAACTCTTCCATATTCTCACCTACATCTTTTTTTGGAATAATAAATGCTCTTATGGGAGATGTATATATTGTAATAATATTCGCAGTACTTTCAATTTTCATAACCTCGTACCAGTTACATACCGCCTTTTGCTCATTTATGCTGATTTCAATCCCATCATTGCTAAAATTATAGCTGATTGGATATTTAAAATTCTTTTTTATCTGCTTTCTTACTTTTATATAACATCCTATAGGTTCAATTACCGTAAACATTAATGCAAACAATATGACAAGCACTCTATTCGGTACTGTCAGTTTTTCCCAGAAAATAAATCCTCCCACAGCAGACCCCAGGCTGAATATAACACCAAGAATCCCTGCTATGGTTCTGTAATTATGTTTAATTGTAAATTCATATAGTTCACTTGCATTTATTTTCGTCGTTATCAGCATTGTTATATCTTTTAATCCTTTCGTCTTTTTCCTCTCCGGTTGATTATATCACATAGTTAAAACTTTGTAAAATGTAGGGATAGACACTTTTTTTATTTTCTATTATAATTATACTGTTTGATTTATATTTCATTTTAAAAAGGAAGGTAACAAATGGACATTTTAAAACAAATCACTACAGAATTAAATATAAAATTATGGCAGACCGAAGCAGCCGTAAAACTTATTGATGAAGGCAATACTATTCCTTTTATCGCAAGATACAGAAAAGAAGCTACAGGAGCTTTGAATGATGAAGTATTGAGAAATCTCGGTGAACGACTGACTTATCTGCGTAATCTTGAAGAAAAGAAACAGCAGGTAATAAGCAGTATTGAAGAGCAGGGAAAACTTACTGACGAATTGAAAAAGCAGATTGAGGATGCAGAAACAATGGTAGCGGTAGACGACCTTTACAGACCATACAGGCCTAAAAAGAGAACCCGTGCAACTATTGCTAAAGAAAAAGGATTAGAACCTCTTGCCGCCTATATCTCACTTCAGACTGCTAAGGAACCTATCGAAAACATTGCAAAAGATTACGTTTCGGAAGAAAAAGATGTTGCAAGTGTTGAAGATGCCATTGCAGGTGCATGTGATATTATTGCAGAAACTATTTCTGATGATGCGGATTATAGAACTTATATCAGAAACATTACATTCAAGGAGGGTTTTATATCTTCTTCCGCTAAAGATGCAGAGGAAGAATCCGTCTACGAGATGTATTATGATTTTACTGAAGCCATTCCTAAAATTGCAGGACACAGAGTTCTTGCACTTAACAGGGGCGAAGCCGAAAAGATTCTTACAGTAAAGGTCGAAGCACCTGAGGAGCGCATTGATACGTATTTAAGAAAGAAAATTATACGTCAGGATAATCCTTATACCACTCCTTTGCTTATAAATACTATTTCAGACAGCTATAAAAGACTCATTGCACCATCTATAGAAAGAGATATTAGAAATGAGCTTACTGAAAAAGCTCAGGAAGGTGCTATAAAAGTATTTGGTAAAAACCTCGAACAGCTTCTTATGCAGCCTCCTATCGCCAATAAAGTGGTACTGGGCTGGGATCCTGCTTTCCGTACAGGATGCAAACTTGCTGTTGTAGATGCTACCGGCAAGGTATTAGATACTGTAGTCATCTATCCGACTGCACCTCAAAACAAAGTTGAAGAAGCTAAAAAGATAGTAAAACAATTAATTAAAAAATATGGCATTTCACTGATTTCTGTCGGTAACGGAACTGCTTCAAGAGAATCAGAACTGGTTATCGTTGAAATGTTAAAAGAAATCCCTGAAAAGGTCGAGTATGTGATAGTTAATGAAGCCGGTGCATCTGTGTACTCAGCAAGCAAACTTGCAACTGAAGAATTTCCAAATTTTGATGTCGGTCAAAGAAGTGCCGCTTCCATCGCAAGACGTCTTCAGGATCCGCTTGCCGAACTTGTAAAAATTGATCCTAAAGCTATTGGTGTCGGTCAATACCAGCACGATATGAACCAGAAGAAACTCGGAGAAACTCTTACCGGAGTAGTTGAAGATTGTGTCAATAAGGTAGGTGTCGATCTTAACACTGCTTCAGCAAGTTTGCTTGAATATATATCCGGCATTTCTAAAACAATTGCAAAAAACATTGTTGCCTACAGAGAAGAAAACGGTAAATTCACAAACAGAAAGCAGTTATTAAAAGTAGCCAAACTCGGACCAAAGGCTTATGAGCAATGTGCAGGTTTTATGCGTATTCTTGACGGAGATAATCCATTAGATTCAACAAGCGTGCACCCTGAAACATACGATGCTACGGTTGCACTATTAGATAAGCTGGGATATTCTCCTGATGATATACGCTCAAACTCTCTTGCAGAAATAAGCCGCTCAATTAAAGATTATTCAAAAACAGCTGAGGAAATCGGTATCGGTGAAATTACTTTACATGATATCGTTAAAGAACTTGAAAAGCCGGCTCGTGACCCTCGTGACAAAATGCCGAAACCAATTTTACGTACAGATGTGCTTGAAATGAAAGACTTAACTCCAGGTATGATTTTGAAGGGAACAGTCAGAAATGTTATTGATTTTGGTGTATTTGTAGATATAGGTGTACATCAGGACGGATTAGTTCATATATCACAAATTTGCGATAAGTATATAAAGCATCCTCTTGAAGTTGTGAGTGTTGGGGATATTGTTGAAGTCAAGATTATGAACGTTGATATAAATAAAGGCAGAATCCAGCTTACCATGAAATTGTAATTACAAAAGAACAGGTCATCCGGCCTGTTCTTTTTGAGTTATTATTCAATTCTTATTCTTGTAATTATGTTATCAAATTGAGCTGCTGCTTTTTCATAGTCAGCTTCTGTAATTACATCTGTTATAAATGCAAATTCACCTTTTACATCATCAAGTGTTATAATCTGACTCTCTCCAAATGCTGATTTAATTGCTGATTCCATTTCTTTTGCATCACCTGTCATTCTTACGAAGAATTTTTTTTCAGAATTCTTAATATCTGTAAGTTCAAGTTTGTCAGCACTCCAGTCTATTGCAACATTATCATTCAAATGCTTTATAGCATCTACCATGTCCGATACTACTGCGCTTGCTGTAGGAAGTTTTCCAGCTCCGCTTCCATAGAACATTACATCACCAAGCACGTTTCCTTTAACCATGATTCCGTTAAATACGTCATTTACAGAAAACAGCGGATGCTCTGCATTTATCATAACAGGTGCAACATATGCATAAAACTTTCCTTCTGTCTTCTTAGCTTTTCCAAACAATTTTACGGAATAACCTATTTTGTTTGCATATTTAAAATCAATGTCTGTAATTTTTGTAATACCTTCAGTATATACTTCCTCAAAGTCAACATTCTTTCCATATGTTAATGAAGCAAGTATTGAAATCTTTCTGCATGCATCATATCCTTCTACATCAGCTGCAGGATTTCTCTCTGCATATCCTAAATCCTGTGCTTCTTTTAAAACTGTGTCAAAATCAAGCCCTTCTTTTGACATCTTTGTCAATATATAATTAGTTGTTCCGTTAAGTATTCCCACTATTTCCTGAACATCATCAGCTGTGATACATTCGATTAATGGTCTGATAATAGGGATTCCGCCTCCACAGCTCGCCTCAAAGAAGAAGTTTCTATGATGCTCTCTCGCAATCTCTATTAACTCCGGTCCATGCTTAGCAACTAATTCTTTGTTTGAAGTACATACGCTTTTTCCTTTTAATAAAGCTGACTTAACAAAAGTATATGCAGGTTCTACCCCACCCATAACCTCTGCTATGACTTCTACTTCAGGATCATTTAAAATTACTTCGTAATCATGTACAAGAACTTCTTCAACAGGTTCTCCCGGAAAATCCCTCAGATCAAGCACGTATTTTATATTTATCTTATCGCCTGCTTTTTTGCTGACAATGTCGTTATTAGTTTTTATTACCTCAAAAACTCCTGAACCTACTGTACCATATCCTAAAACTGCTACATTTATCATCTAATTTTCCTCATTTCTGCACCGATATTTTTTTGTATGGGTAAGTGCCGGTACTGCACTTGCTATACCATTATTCCCTGCCGAGAATTTTGATATAATGAACACCATTCATACTTTCAATATTGTCAAGCATATCCGACACGTTAAGTGTATCAGGGAGTATATCCACACTTATAGTAAGCAACGCAATTCCGTTTATCGGAATAGTCTGATGAATCGTCAATATATTGGCTCTATAATCTGCTATCTGTTTTAAAACGCTTGACAGAAGCCCCGGCTCATCATCCATCTGAACTACGAATGTAATGGTTTTACCCCTTATATTATCGTAAAAAGGGAAAATATCATCTTTATATTTGTAAAATGAACTTCTGCTCAGTCCAACTTTTTCTGTCGCCTCCTGAACAGTAACCGCCTTTTCCGATTCAAGCAGCTTCTTTGCCTCAACCACTTTCAATAACACTTCGGGTAATGCTTTTTTCTTTACAACATAATACTTACTTTCATCTGACATCATGCCCGTGCCTTTCTGTGCAATTTAATTATGTGTGTGTCTCAAATACATTTGTATTTCCTCGAAAGAATATATCACATATATTTGTTTTTCGCAAGGACTTTTGAATATAAAAAGCTATATTCTCACTTTTATTGTGTGAATATAGCTTTATGTTATTTGTTATTCGCTGATTTTTTCAATCATTTTCTGTAAATCTTCACTCTCTTCTTCTGTTAACAGATTTTTTATATCTATTATAAGAACGAGTCTTCCGCTAAAATTAACGACCTTATCAATGAACCTTGTATCTTCCGACTTTATGATTTTAGGGATATCCTGAATCATAAAGTCCTCTATATCGTGTATTTCTTCCACAGCGTCAACTTCCAGTGCAACACTCATTCCATCGATATTTACGACTATAAATTTTGTATCATCTGTAGGCTCCGCCTCTTCTAAATGAAAATGATGTCGAAAACTGTAAACCGGAACCACATCTCCTCTCAAGTTGATGATTCCTCTTATATCCGGATTGGAATTAGGGACATTTACTATATTCTGCAGCTTTTCAACTCCTCTTACAAGTCCTATATCTACTCCATATTCCTGATTATTCACTTTAAAAACAACTGGTTTAAATTCCATGTGCATTCACCCTCCGCTCCAATATATTGTTCTCTCCTACATATTAACTCTTTGCTTTAAATATTCGCTTATAAATGGATCTAAATTACCATCTAAAACACTTGCCGCATTACCAACTTCTTTATTCGTCCTATGATCTTTTACCATAGTATACGGCTGTAATACATATGAGCGTATCTGACTTCCCCATCCATTTTCCATTACTTCGCCTCTTATATCGGATACCTTAGCTTCATTCTCAGCTTTTTTCATTAGATACAATTTTGCCTTGAGCATCTGCATCGCCTTATCCTTATTCTGAAACTGCGAACGCTCATTCTGGCACTGAACTACAGTCCCAGTAGGAATATGCGTAATACGCACCGCAGAAGAAGTCTTGTTGATATGCTGTCCTCCCGCTCCACTGCTGCGATAAGTATCAATTTTCAAGTCATCATCCCGTATCTCTATATCAACATCTTCTTCAATGTCCGGCATTACATCACAGGATGCAAAAGATGTCTGTCTCTTACCTGCTGCATTAAATGGTGATATTCTTACCAATCGATGCACACCTTTTTCAGATTTTAGATATCCATAAGCATTCTCACCACGTATCTCAAGCGTCACTGTCTTAAATCCCGCTTCATCTCCTTCAAGGAAATCAATCATATCGACAGTATATCCCTTTTTATCTGCCCATCTTTGATACATACGGCAAAGCATACCTGCCCAGTCACAGGATTCTGTTCCACCGGCACCTGCATGTAATGTCAGGATTGCATTATTTCTATCATATTCTTCCGACAACAATGTCTCTATTCTCATCTTCTCAAATACTGATACAAATTCATCAAAGGATTCTTTTACTTCCTGGAGTACATCCTCATCTTCCTCTTCATTTCCCATCTGAATCAAAATCATTATTTCTTCAAACTGTTCTTCAAGCTTTTCAACCGCCTGCTTCTGATTCTTTAATGAGTCAAGTTCTTTCATGCTGTTTTGTGATTTCTCCGGATTATCCCAGAACCCCGGTGCCTCCATAAGCCTTTCAAGTTCTTCTATTCTTTTCACTTTGCCTGCGAGGTCAAAGTGAATCCCTCAATTCTTTAAGCGGCTGTGAATAGTTTAACAAATCTAATTTATAGTTGTCTAATTCTATCACTACATCACCTTCCTTCCACAACACTGCTTATATTTCTTTCCGCTTCCACACGGACATGGATCATTTGGATATATCTTGTCAGATTCTCTTCTCTTTGGTCCTTTTACTGCAGTATCATCTTTATTTGTTCCGGTTACCTTGGCAACCTGTTCTCTTTCAACCTTCTGTTCAACTTTTACGTGAAGAAGTATTCTTACAGTCTCTTCCTGTATGTTCTCTATCATTCCGTCAAACATTTCAAATCCGGCCATCTTATACTCTACAAGAGGATCTCTCTGACCATATGCCTGAAGTCCAATTCCCTGTCTGAGCTGATCCATATCATCAATGTGATCCATCCATTTTCTATCAATCGTTTTAAGAAGAACAACACGCTCAAGTTCTCTTACAGCTTCAGGTTCCGGAAATTCAGCTTCTTTATTCTCATACAACTTAACTGCTTTTTCTTTTAACATCTGTTTTAATTCGTCAACTTTCATTGTGGCCTTCTGTTCATCTGTAAGCTCTATAGTTTCAAACGGGAATATTGGCAGTAATAATTCATTTAATTCTATTAAATCCCATTCATCTGCTTTAACATCGCTTGAAATACATGTGTCTACAATCTTCTCAACCGTCTCTGTAATCATCTTATAGATTACATCACGCATATTCTCTCCATCAAGAACACGTCTTCTCTCTGCGTAGATAATCTCTCTCTGATCATTATTCACTTTATCATATTCCAACAAATTCTTTCTTATACCAAAGTTATTACCTTCTATTTTTGTCTGAGCTGTCTCTATTGATTTTGATAACATCTTATGCTCAATCTGTTCATTCTCAGGAACTCCTAAGGCATTAAATACAGCCATAAGTCTTTCAGAACCGAATAATCTCATAATATCATCTTCCAATGAGATGTAAAATCTTGATTCACCCGGATCACCCTGACGTCCTGAACGTCCACGAAGCTGATTATCAATACGTCTTGACTCATGTCTTTCTGTACCTATAATCTTAAGTCCGCCTGCTGCTTTTGCTTCATCGTCAAGCTTAATATCCGTACCACGTCCTGCCATGTTAGTAGCAATTGTTACTGCACCATGAATACCTGCCTGAGCTACAATCTCAGCCTCTAACTCATGGAACTTGGCATTTAATACCTGGTGCGGTATTCCTTCTTTTCTCAAAAGGTTACTGACTTCTTCTGAAGACTCGATAGTAATGGTACCTACCAATACCGGCTGTCCCTTTGCATAAGCTTCCTTTACTTCTTCTACTACAGCATGTAATTTTTCTTTCTTTGTCTTATAAACAGCATCATTCTGATCTATTCTGAGTACAGGTTTATTCGTTGGAATTGATACAACGTCCATTCCGTAAATATTTCTAAATTCCTGTTCCTCTGTAAGAGCAGTACCTGTCATACCACATTTCTTATCATACTTATTAAAGAAATTCTGGAATGTTATAGTTGCAAGTGTCTTACTCTCTCTCTTAACTTTTACATGCTCTTTTGCTTCTATCGCCTGATGTAATCCGTCAGAATATCTTCTTCCCGGCATAATACGTCCTGTAAATTCATCTACGATAAGAACCTGTTCATCTTTAACTACATAATCCTGATCTCTGAACATAAGATTATGAGCTCTGAGTGCTAATATGATATTATGCTGGATTTCTGTATTCTCAGGATCTGCAAGGTTTTCTATATGGAAAAAGTTCTCAACTTTCTTAACACCTTCTGCAGTAAGATTTACCACTTTATCTTTTTCATTTACAATAAAGTCTCCATCTTCTTCAACTTCTTCCTGCATGATAGCAGCAAGCTTTGTAAGTTCCTGACTATCTTCACCTCTTACAAGCTGTCTTGCAAGTATATCACATGCTTCATAAAGCTTTGTAGACTTGCCGCTCTGACCAGAGATAATAAGTGGTGTTCTTGCCTCATCGATAAGCACTGAATCGACCTCATCGACTATAGCATAATGTAAATCTCTCTGAACAAGCTGTTCTTTATATATAACCATGTTATCTCTAAGATAATCAAATCCAAGTTCATTATTAGTTACATATGTAATATCACAATTATATGCTTTTCTTCTTTCATCATTTTCCATACTGTTAAGTACAACACCAACAGTAAGTCCAAGAAACTCATGTACTCTTCCCATCCACTCAGCATCACGCTTTGCAAGATAATCGTTAACTGTAACTACATGAACTCCTTTTCCTTCAAGTGCATTAAGATACGCAGGTAATAAACAAGTCTGTGTCTTACCTTCACCTGTCTTCATCTCAGCAATTCTTCCCTGGTGCAGGATAATTCCACCCATAAGCTGAACTTCGTAATGTTCCGTATTCAACACTCTTCTGGCTGCTTCCCTGACAACCGCATATGCTTCAGGCAATATATCATCAAGTGTCTCACCTTTTGCAAGTCTTTCCTTAAACTCTTCTGTTTTCTGTTTTAAACCATCATCAGTTAAGCTCATCATCTCATCTCTGTATGACTCAATTTTCTTAACTATAGGCATAATTCTTTTTATTTCTCTTTCACTATGTGTGCCAAACAATTTAGACGCTAATCCCATTGTAAATCTCCTAAATATTATATTTGGTCATCTGTATGTATGTTATGACCATAAAAAATCCCTAAAGGCTATTCTATCACGTAATATTTCAATATTCAATAAGTAATTCGTAAACAGTCTATGAATAAACACCTAACAAATAATGAACAATTACCGTTTTAAAAAAATATAAGGAGAATGCGTTACCACATCCTCCTTACTGTGTCTAAAATTCAGGTTCAATTAGTCCGTATGTATTGCCTTTTCTCTTATAAACAACATTTACTTCGCCTGTCTCTGAATTGCTAAATACATAGAAGTTATGTCCTAACAATTCCATCTGGATACATGCCTCTTCCGGATCCATAGGCTTAATACCAAACTTTTTGGTTCTTATAATCTGAATCTGCTCATCTTCTTCATAATCTTTGTCAATATATTCAGGTGTGAATACCTCAACAGCCTGTTTTCTGTCGACTATCTTATTCTTGTATTTTTTTAGTTGCCTTTCAATGATTTCCTCCACTAAATCTATTGAAACATACATATCACTGCTAACTTGCTCTGATCTTATTATATTCCCTTTTACAGGAATCGTTACTTCAATTTTCTGCCTTTCTTTTTCTACACTAAGTGTAACATGTACCTCCGTATCCTGCGTAAAATATCTTTCGAGTTTTCCAATCTTCTCCTGTACAGCTGTTCTTAATCCTTCTGTCACATCGATATTACGTCCTGTAATTATGTACCTCATGATGTTCCATCTCCTTTTTTACAAAATTGAGGATGAGCCCCCTTAAACTGCAGATATCAATCAAGATAAATGCACACTATTATTATACCACAAATCAATAATTTTTCAACAAAAAAGAGTTCCCCGAGGAACTCTTTTTTATACATTATATATATCAATATATAATTCTTCTAGCTGCAAGAGGTGTTCTATAGAATGCACTTGAAACCTTAATACCTGTCTCAGGTGTACTAGCATGAACAACCTGTCCACCACCGATATATAAAGCAACATGTCCTATTCCTGAACCGTCAGAAGAGTAGAATAACAAATCTCCCGGCTGTAAAGAATCAAGTGACACTGCCACTCCACATCCTGACTGTGATGCAGATGAATGTGGTAATCCATATCCGAAGTGTGCATATACAGACATCGTAAATCCTGAACAGTCTGTACCATTAGTCAAGCTTGATCCACCATATACATATGGGTTGCCTACAAACTGTAATGCATATGCAACAACCGCATCTCTTGTAGGTGAAGCACTATAGTCTTCTGTATATGTCTCCTCAGCTGCCGGCTCTTCATATGAATCATCCTCATAAGAATATGAATCATCATCGTCATCATCATATGAACTTACCTGAGCTGCCTTTGCTGATTCTGCTGCTTCCTTAGCTTCTTCTGCTGCTTTTGCTGCTGCAGCTTCTGCTGCTGCGGCTTCTTCAGCAAGTCTCTGCTTTTCTGCGAGCATCTGCTGCTCTTCTTCAAGTGTAACGGCTTTATCAAATTCTACCGAAATATCAACGAATTCCTGTGATACCCATCCATTTACGTCACCATCAACATTTAATAATACCCAGCCGTCACCGTACTCCTCAACGTCATACTTCTCACCTTCAGGAAGCTGTGTCAGTATTGATGTCTCTGTTCCCTGACCTTCTCTTACGTTAAGTGTAGTTGTCTTAACTGTAGCAAATACTTTTCCAATCTCTAATGCAAGTTCCTTAGCAGCCTCGCCTGTTACAAAATACTTTGCATTGATATAGCCCTGAACATTTCCTGATTCTATCTTGTACCATTCACCATCATTCTCAATAATGGTAGCAGCACAGTTATTATATATCTTACCTACAACTTCGCTGTCGGTATTCGGCATGCTTCTCACGTTTACATAGTTATCAACGTGTGAAATGGCAACCGTATCATAAACAGATGTCTCTGCTTCTGTCTCTGCTTCTGCTTCTGTTTCAACCGTAGCTGCCTCTTCCTGTACATCCTCAGCTGTGTCTGCTGCCGTAGTCTCCTCCTCATCTGAGCTTCCTACTATTGGTCTGAGTAATGCAAGAACATCTGCTTCCTCTGTCTCTGCTTCACCATAATACTGCTGAAGAGCTACAGCTATACCTGCAGTAGGCATATCTGCATTCATCTGTGATGCATGTACATTATATCCATAACCTGTAGCAATAACTGCTCCTGCGATGCAGCCTGCTACAACCTTTATATGTTTCTTATCCATGTAATTGCCTCCAATACATATAAAAACTTCTTTACAAAACTATTACTTGCTCACGGATTTCATTTTATCAAAGCTGCTATCGAATGTCAACACCTTAAATTTTTTTCTTCACTATTTAACAAAAAATATGATATGATTATCTTGAAAATTATAAGCAACGGAGGTCCATTTATGAATGATTATGTAATAATTACGGGTGCTTCAAGAGGCATAGGAAAAGCAGCGGCAGATGTATTTGCATCAAAAGGATATAATCTTATTACCATATGTCACGGTAATTATCATCTCTTAGAAAGAAGTGCCGAAGAACTTAGGAATAATTATCATGTTGAATGTCATGCTTTTCAATATGATCTGAGTAATCCAGATGATATTCATGATTTTTTTGTCGAAGCCAAATCATTTCTCAGTAATGTACACATCCTGATCAATAACGCCGGCATATCTTATACCGGACTTTTTCAGGATATAACAGACGACCAGTGGAATACCATTTTTAATACAAACGTATCATCCATGATTCATATGTCAAAAGGAATCATACCATATTTTTTAAATAACCACCGCGGAAGAATAATCAATATTTCATCTGTATGGGGAAATGAAGGAGCTTCCTGTGAAGTTGCCTACTCTACAACAAAAGGTGCCGTCAACAGTTTTACCAAGGCTCTCGGGAAGGAACTTGCGCCAAGCGGAATCGCTGTAAATGCAATCGCCTTTGGTGCTATTGATACTGACATGAATTCTTTTCTTGATGAAGATGAAAAAAAATGTCTTGAATATGAAATTCCTGCCGGAAGAATGGCATCTCCTGAAGAAGCGGCAGAATTTATATATCATATTGCCACGGCACCTGATTATCTTAATGCCCAGATTATTTCATTTAACGGCGGATGGTATTAGTGTAAAACTGCGTATTTAAACACCTATCATGGTATTTTTGCCTGATAGGTGTTTTTTATTAAATTGAAATCTTGTATTTTTCAAGCCAGTAATCCAGCTGAAGAATATACGCTAACATTTGTGGTCCGGCCATCAGCTGGCCATACCATGGACTTGCGTAATCATCCATTTTATCATTCCATTTTAATAATTCTCTCCTATTTATAATTGTGTTGATACGTGCACCGGGATTATCGGTAATACATAAAACTTTTTTCATTAGTTTCTTTTCGTAATCCGGATGATATGTCTTTGGATAAGGACTCTTTTTTCTGTATAATACTTCGTCAGGCAATATTCCCTTCGATGCAATTCTTAAAAGACCTTTTTCCATATTTCCGATATATTTTATTTTCCACGGAACATTCCATAAGTATTCTACAATTCTGTGATCAGCAAAAGGTACTCTTGCTTCAAGTCCAAAATGCATTGATGTTCTGTCCATTCTTTCAAGTAAATTTGCCATAAACCATCTGATATTCAAATAGCTTATTTCCCTTCTTCTTTTCTCTACAGCATCTTCTCCCCTCAACAATGGTGTGTTTTTTACTGAAGAATGATACATATCTGACACATATTCATCCAGACACAATTTATTTTTCATGTCTTCGGACAATATTTTTTCTCTCATAGACATATCGACTGACCATGGAAAAGTGTCCTTATCATACAGTTCTTTTCTATAAAACCACGGATATCCACCAAATATTTCATCTGCACATTCACCCGTCAGTGCAACCTTATTGTACCCTGCTACTTTTTCACAAAAATACATCATCGACGACTCAACATCCGCCATGCATGGAACATCTCTTCCGTCTACGGCTTTATACAAATATTCTTCAAGATTATCATTGTCACATTCAAGATATCTGTGTTCCGTTTTAAGATATTCCTTCATAATATTAACCCATTTTTCATCTCTTGCCGGCTGAAAAGCATTTGCCTCAAAGTATTTCTCATTTCCGTCAAAATCAAAAGAAAATGTGTTAAGTGTCTTGCCGGTTTCTTCTAATTTTTTCTGGCACAATGCCGTAACAAGACTACTGTCAATCCCCCCCGATAAAAATGTACATATCGGGATATCAGAAATCATCTGTTTTCCAACTGAATCCTGTATAAGCCATCTTACCTTTTCTATAGTCTGTTCCGTAGAATCTTCATGCGGCTGACTGTATAATTTCCAGTAGGTTACATCCATAACTTTCGATAAGTCTATATCCAGATAATGTCCCGGTTTTACTTCATATATATCTTTAAAGATACCACTTCCACACGGCTTTGCAGGTCCAAGACCCAGGATTATCTGAAATGTCTCTATATCAGCTTCAGGTTCGATATCAGGATGTTCAAACAAAGCTTTTATTTCTGAGCCAAATACAATTTCACCTTCTTTTTCTGTATAAAACAGTGGTTTTACTCCAAGCCGGTCTCTAACCAGCAAAAGCCTGTCATAAGTAATATCCCATATTGCAAAGGCAAAAATGCCATTCAGCCGTTTTATGAATTTTTCCCCATACTTTAAATAACCCGCAGCAATAACTTCAGTGTCACTTTCTGTTTCAAATTCGACGCCTGTATATGCGAGCTGGTATGTCAATTCTTTCATGTTATATATTTCGCCATTATATACAATTATACATTCATGACCGTTATATTTTTTATACATAGGCTGATGTCCTTTGTATAAATCTATAATCGACAGTCTTACATGAGCCAGACCACATCTTTCACCCAGCCAGATTCCCTCGTCATCAGGTCCCCGGTGTTTCTGAGCTCTGTTCATGTTACTCAGAATTTGTCTCCACAATGTTTCATTCTGACTATATCCGCCATCTTTTCTAAAAAAGCCTGCTATTCCACACATACAAATCATCCCTTCCTTTCTATGGTGAATATTATTTAATTCGGATGAATTATTACGGGCTGCAATTGTTTTTTTTCCAGTGCGGAATAAATCGCAGGTATCAGAAGTTTTGTATCTGCAATCATAGAATTTGGCTTTCCCTTATAGTTATCCTGACCAAAAGGAACGAAAAATATATTTTTAACGTTCATTAATTCACCAATATTTTTCATGTTCATTCCAAGCGCATCATTAGTTGACACTGATATAACAAGCGGTTTTTCGTTTCGCAGATGTGCCTTTGCAGCCATTAAAACCGGGGTATCCGTAATTCCGTTAGCGAGTTTTGCAAGTGTATTTCCCGTACATGGAAATATTGCCATAATATCCAGATATGAATCAGGGCCTAGCACCTCAGCTTCGGTAATCGTGGTAATTGGTTTGTTATTTGTAATATTTTCCATATTTTTATAAAATTCCTCTGCTTTGCCAAACCTCGTATCTGTATTTTTTGACATATCTGAAAAAATAGTATATACCTTAGCACCTTCTTCATCTGTAAGCTTTCTGATTTCGGG
This sequence comes from uncultured Lachnospira sp., assembly GCA_946186125.1. GTDB lineage: Bacteria > Bacillota > Clostridia > Lachnospirales > Lachnospiraceae > UBA2821. The sequence goes on from CAMHLZ010000036.1 coordinate 20,636, forward strand.
AATTATCTTTTTTAAAGTACAAAAAGAACCGGTAATTGCGATACCAACTTTTTTTCCCTGTAACATCCATTTCACTTCTTTCAATTTATTTTTTCATATCATCGATAAAATCAAGAATGTTTTCTACATATAACCGCGCCATCACTGCAGGAGAGTATTTTCCGGGTAATCCCTGGCAATGTCTGTAATTAATTTCATTTCGTCTGACTGACTCCTTTTCAATTCCTCCGGGCATTGATGCAATATCTATGAATAGTGCTGTTTTTTTTACTTTTTTAACAATGTCATCGTCAAATACTATTGCAGGTACTGTATTAAATATATATTCAAATTCACTTATTTTGTTACACAGCCGGTCAAAACCGAGTACTTTAAATCCACATTCCGACGCCTGAATCCTAACTTCGTTTCTTCTCGCACATATTGTCACATCTGCTCCCAGATTTTTTAGTTTTTCGGCAAGTATTCTTCCGCACATTCCATATCCTGCTATCAATATTTTGCTTTTATATAGCATCATTCCGTTACCCATGACAGCTTCGGCAATGGTACCTTCCGCTGTCGAAACACTATTATAAAATTTTATTTTTTCATTTGCCAGAACATCGATACATTTTCCACCTTTTTTTTCTATAATTCTTCGAATATCATTTTTAACTGCCCCGCTAAAAACTATTTTTCCTTCAGGTATCATATTGGCAAATTCTTCATTTGCAATTCTTTTATATGAGTTTTTAAGGAACACATTTTTACCATCTTTAGAAAACGGAAAAGGTGCTATGATTACGTCAGTTTTTCTTAGAACTTCGTCTATATTTTTTGCTGTATCCCTGATGTTATTCTCAACGCCGTAACAAAAAACAGAATACCCTGCTTTCGCAAGATACTCTGTTATATACATCTGTCTGATATCCCCGCCTATAATACCAAAGTCATACATATTCTTCCTCATTTCAATGCTTTATCTTTAATATTATATGCATAATGACGTTCCATATTGCATGTCAAACATATAAGAACAAATAATAAATAACCGGGCTGCTCTAATAGAATCCGAGTTTTCTTCCAAGTGTGACTAATCTTCCTCCCATAGGCAGTTCATACAATTCACTTACTTCAAAGCATCTTAATGCCAGTATAAGAACTGCATACACTGCTATTGCTGCTGCAATCGAGAACAAAAGACCTATTATCATACTTTTCGTAATCATAAACAACAAATAATATACAATCCATGCCGCCGCTCCCATTATTGCAGAAGATATAAGGGGAACTGCAAATGTTTTTCCTACCTCTTGTCTGTATCCTATATATTTTTTTACGCTTATCCAGTTAAGTATACTTATCAACAACGGAAATGTAATATCCCCTATCAGCAACGCATATACATTCAAATCTGTTTTGTATAAAAGCGCAACCATCAATATCAAATGCACTACAAGCGATATTGCCGAATTTCTAACCGGTACATTCATATGATCAAGTCCCTGCAATATGGCGCTTGTAATTGTAGACAGTGAATAGAATACTATCGCTATTGAACCATATGTTAAAAGTCTGGCCCCTGTCACATTATATGCCCTGAGACTCGGACTGCGGAACAATGTACATATTATTGGTGATGATAAAACCGCGAGACCAAATGCAGACGGAAAAGCTATAACCATTACAAATTTTATAATAGCCCCTGTCTTTTTATTTGCATCTTTAATATTGCCCCTTGTATATGAAGTCACAATACTCGGGATTGAGGATGCCGCCATTGCCGTGGCTACCGCAATAGGTACATTTATCAATACTGTATATTGAGAATTAAACACTCCCTGAAGAGACTTTCTCACTGAATTGCTCATTCCCTTTGTAACCATTGCTTTACTAAAAATCAAATCATCTATAACATAACCAATCTGATAAACCGTCTGACTGATTACAACAGGAATAACCGTAAAAAACAGCTGGCTGAATACTTCAGAATGACTCTCGGTAATACCAGTTTCATCTCTTTTGTTTCTTTTTATTATAGTTGGTTTGTATATAAAAAAGGTAAACACTAAAAACAATAATGCTATGAATGCTCCCGTAAATGTTCCAAACGTTCCTCCTGCTGCTCCATAGGAAGCCTGCTGTACTTTATACCCCAGATTCACGGCTGCACAGACTCCATGTGCCGACGTTATTGCATCTGTTTTGAAAGTCTGAACTCCCTGTGTAAGCTTCGACATACAGAACCATACTGCCCCTATACTGAAAAAAGCATTAAATATCTGTTCAAATATCTGCGATATTGCTGTCGGAATCATTGTACTCGTTCCTTGAAAATATCCTCTGACCACGCCAAGTATTCCGACAACAAATAATGTAGGAGCCAATACCCTTAGTGGTCTTACCAGTTCCGGCGTTGAATACAAATCCGCAAGGAATCCCGCTCCAAAATAAAGGAAAAGCATTCCAAACGTACTGACACATATTGCAAATAACATAGCATCTTTAAAAACTCTGTATGAATTATTATACTGCCTCAGTGCAAGTCTTGCAGACACCAGCTTTGAAACTGCTAACGGCATGCTGTATGATGATAGCATCAGTACAATATTATATATTTCAAATGCAATCGAATATACACCATTTCCATCTGAGCCAAGCATATTAGTCATAGGTATCCTGTACGCAAATCCTATTACACGCGTAATCATACCCGCAGCAGCGAGTATGGTGCCTTGAATAAATACGTTCTTTTTCTCTCGCCTTTTTTTCATTACATCTCTCCATTATGAATATCATTAATCGCAACTCTATCCTGTCTGACTGGAAATGCCTCCCTGAACTTTCGTATGTCATTTTCAATATGATATATAAATACTTTTTCTTCCGCACATTCCTTCATCTCATCTACAAGGAGTTTCTTACATCTTGCTCCCTCAGGGTTAAACAAATCACTGTCCCCGGAATAATATATGCCTCCAACATTGCCGGCACAATTCACTCCTGCAACATAAATCTGATGCTCTATGGCTCTTGCTCGTAACAGACATTCAAACTGCTCGGCACGTACTGCCGGCCAGTTTGCAGGTACCACAACCAGATCCGTATCCTCTGCCGCCATCGAAAAAACATCTCCAAACCTTAAATCATAACAAATCTGTACCCCTATATTAAAACCTTTATACTGACACTTTTTGATTTGTCTTCCTCCTGCAAAATGCAGGTCTTCTTCTGCATGTCCAAAGGGATGGATTTTTGTATAATCTAAGAGTTCTTCTTCTCCCGTCACAATGGTATAATGATTTTCACAAAGAATATCACCTGATTTTACCCAGCCTATTCCAACTGCAGTTTTATATTCAGCAGCCATCTTCATAACCCTGCTGACCGTATTCTTTCCTTCTTCTTTAAAACGGTCTGTATTCATTGAAAACCCTGATACCGACATTTCAGGAAACAAATACAAATCCACATTTTGATATCTTGATATTATCTTTTCTATCTTCTTTATATTAGCTTCGACATTTTCCCATATTGTCTTTGCCTGAACCAATGCTATTATCAATCTGACCCATCACCTTTCTAATCTTCTCTTTTTCTTCTTATCCGTTTTAAGTAGTCTGTCAACAAACTTCAATATTATGTTACTGGTTTTACGTTTATATATGCATTTCTTTGCCAGAGGTACGTTATCCGTTATAACATTGTCTACACTTAATCCCATCATTTTTTGAATATCAGCCTCTCTGTTTACCGTCCAGACATATATCTTTTTGCCATCCGCGTGAATCGCTGACACAAGATCATCAGTAACATAATATGACTTAATACTAAATGCATCTGCAGCTTTTAGTTTTGTTACATCCCCATATGCAATACCCATTACATAAACTGTATTTATGGTATCATCGTATTTTTTTACTTTCTTTACCGTTGAATATACCTGTGAAGTTACGACACATTGATTTTTAAAACGATATTCGTTTACTATATCTACTACATTTTTTTCAAAATTTTTTTCATGTCCCGTAGGTTTTATCTCTATATTTAATTTTAAATTATTTTCTTTTGCAAATTCTATTACCTCTGACAGCAGCGGTATCTTTTCTCCCTCAAAATCATCAGAAAACCAGCTTCCGCAATCAAGTTCTTCTATCTCTTTATATGTCATCGTCCATATACTTTTATTCAAACCTGTTGTCCTTTTTAGATTAGAATCGTGCATTACTATTATCCGTCCGTCCTTTGTCTGCTGTACATCCAGTTCAATCCAGTCTGCATTCTGCTTTTCTGCACCGTAAAATGCACTCATGGTATTTTCAGGATATTTTTTTGAAGCTCCCCTGTGTGCCGTTATCTCGGGAGTATCCATATAAGCAACATTTAGTCTGATTTTCCCCGCAGTACCTGCATAAAAATATATTACACATACAGCCATGGCAATGCTTACTATGCAAAATTCTATATGTTTGATTCTTTTTTCCTTTTTCTCATCATACCGGTAAACAGATTTTTCAGTATGACATATTTTTTCCCTGTTCTCCATTTTGTGTCTGTAAAACAAAACACTTATACAAGTATAAACCAAAGGAACCATTATAGCAATTGCCAGTACCGCTAAAATTGTAACAACAATTACAACAACTGCCAATAAAATGTGTTCAAATATTGCAGCCGTATCTATCAGCCGGTATATTTCAACCATTATCAGAACCACAATCAATGAAAATATTGCAAATATCAGAGAGAAGAAAAACTGTAAAAGGAAAATATGCGCACAGTCCCTTGTCTTTCTCCCTTTATTCAGCGCCGTACTTTTTTTGCAAGCCTCATTAAAACTGCATTTTTCAAGCGTAAAATAATGAAATGCATACATCCATCGAAGAAGCATGAATATTGAAAAAACTGTTATAATCGTCAAATCTAATCTTATTCTTTTATTTACCAGTATATATGATGTTATAAATGATGGTATTGTTATGGTACCCAGATATCCATAAGCAAGTCCGACATTCGTGTATATTGTTATCATGCTCAGTATTACAGCCATCAGAATATTCTTCACATTAAACACCCTGATGGCATTTTTTAGTGCAAATTTCAAAACATCAGACATGTTCGTCCTGTTTCTTTGATATGACTGGTCAATCATATATATATTTGCACTAATCTCAAGCAATGTAAAAAATGTCAGACACAATATTACCATCAGAAGCACTATGTTGGTAACAGGACTTGTAATGTATTTGTATGCATTAGCGGCTGTAATATACCTGTATCCTTCAATTTTCATGGAAATATTAAAGACAAAAATCAACACAGGTGGAAAAACTATAATTGAAAATAACTTGTACAGCATTTGAAATTCCACCATTTTCTTCCAGTTATATTTAATTATATCCATTACTTTCACAACAGACTTCATACCATTCTCCATATTTTTATCAATTATTTATGATTTCTCAAAATATCTACCGTATGAGCCGCAGCTCCAATCAGCTCAGGTCTTTCACATGTTGAAAGATGATATTCAATAAATGCGCTATAGGTCTTTTCATCCATAGCATTCAATTCACGCCGCATATAATTTGCAGGTCCGTCAGCTGATATTATTTTAATCCTTTCAATATCTGCAGCCCTATTTAATTCATCAATGTCTTCCAGTCTGAGATATGTATATAATTCATTATCATCTGATATACATTTAAAATCTTTTGATATTTTGTTACTTTCAATGCAGCTTAAAATATGATTTTCCATAAAACCATATTTTATAATACTATACTCATTCATACAATAGGCAACAAAGATAATTCCGTTATCTTTAACCACTCTTTTTGCTTCGCTAAGACATTTGACTCTATCTTCAAATTTATTGAGATGATACATTGGTCCAAACAACAGCGCTGCATCAAAAGAATCATTTTCAAATCTTTTCAGATTCATTGCATTCCCCTGGAATGCCTTTACACTGCTTTTTTTTGATCTCAGGATTCCTAGGTTATATTTTACAAGTTCTACGGCTGTCACGTCATATCCCGATTCCGCCAGGGCAATTGAGTATCTGCCTGTTCCGGCTCCAATGTCTATAACAGAGTTTTTATCTTCTGCTTCCATATATTCACTAATATACTTCATAGATGTAACAAATTCAACATTTCCATGCCTTCTTGTCAGCCTCTTATCTTCATTAAATTTGTTATAATATTTTTCTATGGGCGTCATTTCCCGCATATCGTTTCTCCCTATATTTTAATAAAGCCGGTAACTTCTGCAAAAACGCATGTCACCGGCTTTTTCATCTGTTTATTCCTCATTCATTTTCGCAAGCTTTGCTGCCTGATCAGCGGCTATACATGCATCAACTATTTCCTGAATATCTCCATTCATGACCTTATCTAATTTGTATAATGTCAATCCTATCCTATGGTCCGTAACACGTCCCTGTGGAAAATTATATGTTCTGATTTTTTCAGACCTGTCACCTGTTCCTATCTGACTCTTTCTTTCAGCAGATTCTGCTTCCTGCTTTTTCTGCAATTCCATGTCGTATAATTTAGCTCGAAGAAGTGCAAATGCCTTTGCTTTATTTTGGAGCTGTGATTTCTCAGTCTGGCTGTATATCACTATTCCTGTAGGGAAATGTGTCAGTCTTACAGCTGAATCTGTTGTATTTACGCACTGTCCACCGTTACCTGATGCTCTCATAACATCTATTCTTATATCTTTTTCGTCTATCTGAATATCTACTTCCTCAGCTTCAGGCATTACCGCAACCGTTATTGTCGATGTATGAATACGTCCCTGCGATTCAGTCTCCGGAACTCTCTGCACACGATGAACACCTGATTCATACTTCATCTTAGAATAAGCACCTTTTCCACTCAGCATAAAGTTAACCGATTTCATACCGCCTATTCCGATTTCTTCCATCTCGAGAGTCTCTACTTTCCAGTTCTGCGACTCAGCATAATGCACATACATTCTGAATATTTCTGCAGCAAACAGTGCAGCCTCATCTCCACCTGCGCCGGCTCTTATTTCTACGATAACATTCTTTTCATCATTAGGATCTTTAGGAAGCAGCAATATTTTTAATTCTCCTTCGAGCCTCTCTACATTTGTCTTTGCTTCGTTCAACTCTTCTTTTGCAAGTTCCTTTAAATCCTCATCTGACTCTTCTTCCAAAATCGCAAGCGAATCTTCAATTGTTTTTTTATATTCTTTATATTCTTTATATGTCTCAACTAAAGGAGTAAGATCACTCTGCTCCTTCATCATTTTTCTAAATCGCTGATTATCATTGATAACCTGCGGATCATTCAAATTCATTGTCAGTTCATCATATTTGATGAGTATATCATCAAGTTTGTCAAACATTCTATTCTTCCTTTCTCATTCCTATTACTACCCTGTCTAACGATGCCTGATCTTTTACAATCTGTATATCAACAAAGTTATTCTCATGCATTATTCTGCTTACATCAGAAGCCTGGCTATACCCGATTTCATATAACAGATATCCTCCATCACTGAGATAATCGCCGGCTTTTCCGCAAATACTTCTATAGAATGCAAGACCGTCTTCATCCCCATCCAACGCAATAAGCGGTTCGTACATGCTGACTTCCGGCATAAGCTCTTTTATTTTTTCTGCCGAAATATAAGGTGGATTCGAAACAATTACATCAAATTTTCCCTCTATATTTTCAAACAAATCACTCTCTACAAATTTTACGTTTGTTTGATTGGCCTTGTTATTCTCTTCTGCTACTTCCAATGCTTTTGCTGAAATATCTGCAGCCACAATTTCCACATTTGGACAAAAATGACTTATGCTGATGGCAATGCATCCGCTTCCGGTACATAAATCAAGTACACGGCATTTTTTTCCACCTATTTTCATTATCGCATTCTCAACCAGAATCTCGGTATCCTGTCTTGGTATCAAAACATTTTCATTTACTTTAAAAGGTATCCCCATAAACCACTGTTCTTTTGTAATATACTGTAACGGATAATGATTCATTCTCTTATGAATACATTCTAAATATTCTGTTTCATCCACTTCTTTTTCCGGATCCATAAAATAATCCATACGTGATATATTATACACATATTCCATTAATTCAGCGCTGTCATACTCATAATTATCTATTAATGCAGACTCTAATAATTTTCTTCCCTCTGTAAGGAGATCTTTAAGTTTCATCATTTTTCATCATCCTTTCGATATTCTGAAATATACTTCTCCCAGTCGAATACTGCCGATACTGCAGCAATGGCAACCTCAACCATATCCTCCGTCGGTTCACTTGTAGTAATTTTTTGTAATGCCATTCCCGGAGCACTCAATACTCTTACCAATCTAGAATCGCTTCTTCCTGCCAGTTTAATGAATTCATATGAAATCCCTGCTATAACCGGAACTAAAGCTAATCTTATCACTATCTTTAATATAGGATTACCTACCCTTATAAATATAAAAAAGATTACACTTATAAACATTACCATGAAGATAAAACTCGTTCCACAACGTTTGTGATATCTTGAACTCTTCATCACATTACTGACATTAAGTTCAAGTCCGTTCTCTATACAATTGATGCACTTATGCTCTGCACCATGATACATAAAGGTTCTTTTTATATCACCCATCAGTGAAATCAATAATATATATACAACAAATAATAAAATTCTTATAATCCCTTCTATGACTGATATAAGTGTAACAGACACTATACCAAATCTTTTCTGTATAAAATCTGATATAAGACTTGGCAGAGCAACAAATATCGCCAGCGCCATTGCTATAGATATCAATATGGTTATTCCCATCAGAATATCTTCTGCTTTTTCTTTAAACAATTTATCTGCAACTTTATCAAACTTTGTTTCTTCTTCATTATCTTCTTCGTAAAACTCTGCTGAATATGTCAGAGTCTTTATACCAAGAATCATTGAATCAATAAAATTAAATACACCTCTTATAAAAGGAAGACTCATTAGTTTTTTTCCATCTGTCAATCCCTTATATGTGTCTACTTTTACTTCTATATTTTTATCTGGTTTTCGTACAGCCACTGAATATTTTTCCTTATTTCTCATCATTATACCTTCAAGAACAGCCTGTCCGCCTATTCCGGATGATTTCATATTGAATTGCCCCCTTTCTTTGATAATGTACTCCCGGAATCTTTTTTCCGGTCATGTGAGTACTGTAATATTTAAAAATAGGTTGAGATTACATAACCTCAACCTTGTCTTTATAAATATTATTCTGCTGAAATGCCATACTTACGATTGAACTTATCGATACGTCCACGAGCCTTAGCTGCCTTCTGCTGTCCTGTATAGAACGAATGGCACTTTGAACATATTTCTACATGAATCTCAGACTTTGTTGAACCTGTTACGAATTCGTTACCACAGTTGCAAACAACCTTTGCCTGATAATATTCTGGATGTATTCCTTCTCTCATATCATTCACCTCTCTGTAAATTATATCTATCATCTCATCGGGAAAAACCCATCACCAACTTACCGGTTATGCTTCCCCGTAAGTTCATCCTTTAGACAACTACTAGAGTATAACACATCATTTTAAAATATGCAAGCATTTTTTTAAAGTCGTACTTTCTTTACCATTTCCATAAATTCTGTGTTATTACGCGTCTTTGAAAACATATCGATTATTTTCTCTATGGAATCATCTTTCTTTTCATTATTAAACATAGCTTTTCTGAGCAAAAGAACCGCTTCCTGCTCTATATTTGTAAGTAGTAAATCATCTCTTCTGGTTCCTGATTTTGCCACATCGATAGCCGGAAATACTCTTTTCTCCGATAACTTTCTGTCGAGTACAAGTTCCATATTACCGGTTCCCTTGAACTCTTCAAATACAACGTCATCCATTCTGCTTCCGGTGTCTACAAGAGCTGTCGCCAATATGGTAAGACTTCCACCCTCACGCATATTTCTCGCGGCACCGAAAAATCTCTTAGGCATATGTAATGCTGCAGGATCAAGACCTCCTGATAATGTTCTTCCACTCGGTGGCACGGTAAGGTTATATGCCCTTGCAAGTCTTGTTATACTGTCTAAAAGAATTATAACATCTTTTTTATACTCTACAAGTCTCTTTGCTCTTTCAATAACCATCTCCGATACTCTTTTATGATGTTCAGGCAATTCATCAAATGTAGAATATATTACCTCAACATTTTCTCCCTGAACCTCTTCTTTTATATCTGTAACTTCTTCCGGACGCTCATCAATCAGCAATATAATCATATGCATTTCCGGATTATTAATCTTTATTGCCTTCGCAATCTCTTTAACAAGCGTAGTCTTACCTGCTTTTGGAGGTGATACTATCATTCCTCTCTGTCCCTTTCCGATGGGTGCAAGCAAATCCATCATTCTCATGGCAACAGTACTTTTCTTTGTCTCCATATAAAGTCTCTCATTTGGAAATATCGGAGTAAGATTCTCAAAACTTTTCCTTTTTACGGCTTCTGAAGGATGTGCACCGTTAATCGACTCTAAATATAACAATGCACCAAACTTTTCATTCTGTGTCTTAATACGGACTTTACCATGTAAAATATCTCCCGTCTTTAAATTGAATTTTCTAATCTGAGACGGTGCAACATATACATCGTTATCACCCGGCAGAAAATTCTCACATCTTATAAATCCAAATCCATCCGGCATTATCTCTAAAATACCGTGAGCAACAACGCCACTATCCAAATTGGCTGTATCTATTTCATGATTTTTCGATGAAACATCTTCTCTTTTTTCTGCTCTGAATTCTTTAGTGTCTTTAATATTATCATCATGTTTATTATTTTTTTCCCCTTCACGGGAACCTTCATCTGTACTTGCTTCAATTATTTTGTCGATTAATTCTCCTTTTCGGGTAGTCGTAACATTTTTAATACCCAATCCTTTTGCAATAGCTCTAACCTCACTAAGTGGGAGGCTTGCAAGTTTTTCTTTCATCATGAAACTATCCTTTCTTATTAATAACAACAATTTTGCTTTATCTTTGTGGATTTATTAAGAATTTAGATTAATAGATTATCACACGAATTCATTATACTATAAAATTTTTCAAATTGATAGTATAAATTTTTAAGATTCTATGCTATTATATCACATAGATAAAAATTATTGTATATTGTAGGAGGCGTTGTTATGACAAACAATGAAAAAGCTTTACAGCTTCATGAGAAGTGGCACGGAAAAATCAATACCACTTCAAAATGTAAGATTAAAACAAGAGAAGATTTAGCTGTTGCATATACACCGGGTGTTGCAGAACCGTGCAAAGTAATCGCAAAGGATACTGAAGCAGCATACAAATACACTATTAAGTCTAATACTGTAGCTGTTATTTCTGATGGAAGTGCCGTTCTCGGACTTGGAAACATAGGCGCTCACGCCGCCATGCCTGTTATGGAGGGAAAAGCTGTACTTTTTAAAGAATTTGGAAATGTAAATGCGTTTCCTATCTGTCTTGATACTCAGGATACAGAGGAAATCATTAAAACTGTTGTTAATATTGCACCTGCATTCGGTGGTATTAATCTTGAAGATATTTCGGCTCCAAGATGTTTTGAAATTGAAAAAAGGTTAAATGAACTTCTTGATATTCCCGTATTTCATGATGATCAGCACGGTACTGCAATCGTTGTACTTGCAGGTATCATAAATGCACTTAAAGTGACGGGCAGAAATAAGGAAGACTGTAAGATAGTTGTTAACGGCGCAGGAAGTGCCGGAATTGCAATCACTAGGCTGCTGCTTACATACGGATTTAAAAATATTACCATGTGCGATAAAAAAGGTATTATCTCAAAAGATTATGACGGTCTTAATGAAGTTCAAAGACAGATGGCAGAAGTTACAAACCTTTCTAACACTACAGGAACTCTGGCTGATGCTCTTAAGGATGCAGACATTTTTGTGGGTGTTTCTGCTCCTGATATTGTTAGCGAAGATATGGTAAGATCCATGAAAAAAGATCCTATTATTTTCGCAATGGCAAATCCTGTTCCGGAAATTATGCCTGATAAAGCTAAAGCTGCCGGTGCAAAGGTTGTTGGTACGGGTCGTTCAGATTTTCCAAATCAGGTTAATAATGTTGTAGCATTCCCTGGAATTTTCAAAGGTGCTTTAGAAGGACGCGCCAGTGTTATAACAGAAGAAATGAAATTATCAGCAGCTAATGCAATAGCAAATCTTGTGCCTGAAGATCAGCTTAACGAAGATTTTATATTACCGGAAGCATTTAATCCGGACGTTGCTGAAGCTGTAAGCAGAGCTGTAAAGGATCATATAAAACCTGATGGAACAAATATTAAGACTAAATAGTTATTTAAAACAAAGATTCGGCTGCAAAGTATATAAAATTGCTCTAAATTCCGGACTTAGCTGTCCTAATCGTGACGGAACTATTGGTTTTGGCGGATGTATATTTTGTAGTAAAGGCGGCTCCGGAGATTTTGCTTCTTCTCCGGAGTTGTGTATCTCCGATCAGATTAACAATGCAATAGACAGAATTAAAAATAAGATAATCAATGGAAAATTCATCGCTTACTTTCAGGCATTTACAAATACTTATGGTCCTATAGATTATTTGCGCAGAATTTTTTATGAAGCTGTCAGCCATCCCGATGTAGCAGCATTATCTATCGCTACCCGACCTGACTGTCTGCCTGAAAATGTCCTGTTGCTGTTAAAAGAATTAAATAGAATCAAACCAGTCTTTGTTGAACTTGGTTTCCAGACATCCAATGAGAATACAGCTGCTTTGATACGTCGCGGTTATGATAATATTGTTTTTGATAATGCAGTATCAGATTTACACAGAATAGGAGTCGAAGTTATTGTTCATACAATTATCGGTCTTCCATATGAAACCTCTGATGATGTCATAAATACCATAAGATATATTAACGATTTACCTGTTAACGGAATAAAATTACAGCTCCTTCATGTTCTAAAAGGGACTTCTCTGGAAAAATTTTATTTTGAAAATCCGAATGCTTTTTTGTTTATGGATATTAATGAATATATTAATGTTCTTGGTAAATGTATCAGCAATCTGAGAGAAGATATAGTCATCCACCGTCTTACGGGTGACGGACCTAAGTCTTTATTGATTGCTCCTATGTGGAGTGGTAATAAAAAAGTTGTTTTAAACGCTATAAATAATTACTTATCATTTAACAATATTATTCAGGGAAAGGAGATTCGGCAAAATGGCACTTGAATCTGTCACTCTATATAAACTTATTATTTTATATATGCTTAACAAAGTTAAGTTTCCGCTGACAAACGCTCAATTATCAAGTTTTTTTCTTGACAACGAATATACCAACTATTTTACTTTACAGAAAGTTATCTCAGAATTAGTTGATTCTCATCTAATCAGTGTGGAAACTATAAGGAATACATCTTATTTTCACATAACATCAGACGGTGGGGAAACTCTTGGATTTTTTGTAAACAGAATACCTTCGAAAATTATGGATGACATGGATTCTTTTTTGATGCAGAACAAATATGAACTTCGTAATGAAGTCGGAACGATAGCTGATTATTACAAATCAACTAACCAGGATTATATTGTACATTGTCAGGTAAAAGAAGGCAGAAGCACTCTTATAGAACTTAACATTTCAGTTCCGACCAAAGAAAATGCTGCTGCCATGTGTAATAACTGGAAAGATGCCAGTCAGGATATATATTCATTTATTATGAAGTCACTAATGCATCAATAGTTTCCCATATCTCATCTCTGCCCTGCTTCGTGAGGGCAGAGTAAGGAAATACCATTGTTCCCGGTCTTACAGCAAGACCTTTTTTTATGTGTGAAACATTTTTTTGCACCTGGCTTCTTTTTATTTTATCAAGCTTTGTCGCTATAATGATTGGATTATAACCATTGTATACTATCCAGTCATACATCATTTTATCATTTGAAGAAGGTTCGTGACGTATATCTATAAGCAAGAATACAGCCTTCAACTGCTTTGATGTCTGTAAATATTTTTCTATCATTTTGCCCCATTTTTCCTGTGTTTCCTTAGACACCTTTGCATATCCGTAACCCGGTAAATCTACAAAATACAATTCTTTATTGACATTGTAAAAATTTATCGTCTGTGTCTTTCCCGGCTGGGATGAGGTTCTTGCCAAAGATTTCCTGTTTATTAAGCCGTTAATCAATGATGATTTTCCAACATTTGACTTTCCGGCAAACGCAATCTCCGGCATTATATTTTCAGGCAGTTTGCTTGTGATACCACATACTGTCTCCAGCTCAACATTTTTTATAATCATTACTTTCTTGTTACCTCAACTTCAGCTGTGCCGTTAACTACTTCCTTAGTAATCAGACACTTCTTAATCGTATCATCTGACGGAATCTCATACATGATGTCATTCATAACACTTTCCATAATCGCCCTTAGTCCTCTTGCTCCGGTCTTTCTCTCATAAGACTCTTTAGCAATCTCCTCAAGGGCATCATCAGAAAATTCTAATTCAACACCATCTAACTCAAGTAATTTTGCATATTGCTTTATCAATGCATTCTTAGGCTCTTTTAATATCTTCACAAGTGCTTTTTCATCCAGAGCCGCCAATGATACTGTCACCGGCACACGTCCGATAAATTCCGGAATCAGTCCATATCTCACAAGATCCTGTGGCATAACTTTTCCAAATAAAGCCGTATCAGCTTCTACCCTGTTATCTGACATTTCTGAATTAAAACCGATTGTCTTTCTGTCCATTCTGGTCTCGATAATCTTCTCAAGTCCGTCAAAAGCACCACCACAAATAAACAATATATTAGTTGTATCTATAGGAATCAATTCCTGCTGTGGATGCTTTCTTCCACCCTGTGGCGGAACTGATGCAACCGTACCCTCGAGAATCTTCAATAATGCCTGCTGAACACCTTCACCGGAGACATCTCTTGTAATAGAAACATTCTCTGATTTTTTTGTAATTTTATCTATTTCATCAATGTATACAATTCCATATTGTGCCCTTTCAACATCATAGTCTGCCGCCTGAATCACTTTCAGCAGAATATTCTCAACATCTTCACCTACATATCCCGCTTCCGTCAGTGACGTCGCGTCTGCTATCGCAAACGGAACATTTAGTATCTTAGCAAGAATCTGTGCGAGATATGTTTTACCCGAACCTGTAGGTCCCAGCATAAGAATATTACTCTTTTGAATCTCCACATCCAGAGACTTTTCCGATAAAATTCTTTTGTAATGATTATATACTGCAACAGATAATACTTTTTTCGCTTCTTCCTGTCCTACTACATATTCATCGAGAAATTCCTTGATTTCCTTAGGTTTTAGCAAATTGATGTCAAACTTTTCTTCATAGTTATCATCATCAAACTCTTCGTCCATTATCTCTGAGCATACGTCCACACATTCATCACATATGAACACACCAGTGGGCCCGGCTATTATTTTTCTAACCTGTTCCTGTGTTTTGCCACAAAATGAACATCTGCAATTTGTGTCTATTTTTTTCGCCATAAATTCCTCTATTCCGTCGTTTTAACGACAATGATAAATATAGTGATATTAATGTCCTTCTATAACACTGTCAATAAGTCCATATTCCTTTGCCTGATAAGCATCCATATAGTTATCACGTTCTGTATCTGCAGTGATAACTTCTATCGGCTTACCTGTATTTTTTGCAAGAATAGAATTCAACTTTTCTTTTGTCTTCAATATATGCTCTGCAACAATCTTAATCTCAGTCGCCTGTCCCTGTGCTCCGCCTAAAGGCTGATGAATCATTATCTCTGAATTCGGGAGCGCATATCTCTTTCCTTTTGCTCCGCCTGACAATAAAAACGCACCCATGCTTGCTGCCATACCGATACATATAGTCGATACATCACATTTAATATAATTCATCGTATCATATATAGCGAATCCGGCACTTACCGAACCACCCGGACTATTAATATAAAGATTGATATCTTTTGTAGGATCCTCAGCTTCAAGGAATAACAACTGAGCTACAATAACACTTGCTGAAACATCATTTACTTCCTCACCTAAGAAAATAATTCTGTCTTTTAATAATCTGGAATATATATCGTATGAACGCTCACCTTTACTTGTCTGCTCAATGACATAAGGTATCAAACTCATTAATTAAGCACCTCCTATACTTCAACTGCTTCTGCAGCTACAAAATCTGCAGCCTTTCTTACGGCTATATCAGCTTTAAGATTTTCTTTTTCGGCATCTCCCATATATTCTTTAAGCTTGTCAGCTTCCATCATATATGTCTTTGCCATCTCTTCTATCTCTTTCTCTATATCTTCATCTGTAACTTCTATATTCTCTGCGGCAACTACTGCGTCAAGAACAAGTCTGCTCTCAATTCTCTTAACTGCCTGTGGTCTCATATCTTCTTTTAATTTATCTATTGTAAGTCCTGTATACTGCATATACTGCTGGATTGAAAGTCCCTGCTGCTGAAGTCTTCTTGAATAATCCTCAAGCATGTTTTCAACCTGGAATTCTATCATGGCTTCCGGTATCTCCATAGTAGCGCCTTCAATAATCTTCTCGATTACATTGTCTTCCTTTTCTACCTTAGCTTCT
>CAMHLZ010000037.1 GCA_946186125.1 uncultured Lachnospira sp.
GGCTGTGTAAACTATTCCAGGTTCTAACCCGGTAATGTCTACACGCCCCTCATGTCCGCTTCACTTAAGAAGCCATCACGCCCATACGTGCTTCAATATTCAATTGTAATCATTTCAGTCTTAGCAATTAAACAAAAACTTTGCTTCCAACTGTTTGTTTTAGAAACTCTCCTTCAGTAATATTGTGAAGGGACATTGCTCTTGGATGCTTGTTATGGCAAACCGGACAAGTCATTGTTAACCCCTGCAACACTTTCTCATCCTTATTACCTGTAACAATATATCCTACGTGTAAGCTTTTTCTGCAATATTTGCAATGTAATGTGATCTGCATAATGAGATTCCTCCGTATCTTTAAACTAATACAGGAAGAGGAAAAGGGAATATGTCACCTCTCACATGTTTACTATTGCCGTTGATCGCTCGGCAAACGCAGTAATCATTCCGAAAGTGTCGGAGTCCACACGACTACTGCACAACTCCTATGTCGATATATTTATCGAACACCTGTTCTTATTATACCAACAAGGACAAAAAAAGCAATACCTTCCGTGAAGATGATTCCCGTTCCTTATTCCGATTAAAAAGTTCCTATATCTCGCGAAATACTTAGTTGAATTACTATTTTCAACTGATATTAATATAGGCATTTTAAACATCGGAATAAATGCGGAACACGTCGGAATTACATCGGACAGAAAGCATTGCTTGAAATACTTTATATTATATATTACTTATTCATACCACGGAGCACCGTACAATTCATTTCCTCCTTTTGAAAGATGTAGTACTGCTGCATCCTCTAGTTTTTTCTCGACCTCCTCTCCAAAAGAATTCTGTTTATCCATCGCTATAAATATTTGTTTTCCACTTTCTTCATATAAATCGAGCAACTTATCAAAAGCATAATCTTCAATCTGTTTGTGTATTACAGAATCATGTATCAAAATCGGCAGATTTGTTAATTTAAGAACGGCCAAATCAAAAAGTATTAATCCGCGGCATGAGGTTCCTGTTCCAGAATCATTAGGCACTCTAAAAGTGTAACCATCACCACTATCATTAAAATTTATAATAGGAGCTTTTCGGCCATTTTGGTATATAGCTTTATTCAAACTATCCATTTCTACATTCAGGTCGCGTTCTATTTCGGACAATTGTCTGCAAACAACCTTCACACTATCCTCTTTGAAGGTATTGATTCGTTCCTTTGCTTGCTTCTCCTTATTATGCACAGAATTATTCCGTTCTAGCGTGTCCAATTCTGCTCTGATTGCAGACACCCTATCTACAATTCGTTCGCCAACCTGGCTTTGACTAACAAGCTCATCTAAAGCAAATTCGGCTGATTTCTTTGCTTCGTTTGCTTCTTCTAAAAGTCTAGCTACTTTTCGTGATTCCTCATCAATCTCCGTATTAATTATTCTTTCCATATTTCTATGGAATGATTCAATTTCCTCAATCTTCCGAACATCAACTCCCGGAAAAAACTCTCTAAGTAATTCAATATCCTCGTCAAAAGATGCAAACTCACCCGTTTTACTATTACAAATTGCCCTATACTCCGAACGAATTCGAGAGTACACTCGCCTACTATCTATTACTCTTTGCCTTGCTTTATTAATTTCTTCAGTTTGATCTTTTTCAATTCCCAAAACCTCAAACCGACTCTCCATATTCATATCCGAAAGCCTTGCCAATTCTGCCCTTAATTCCTGAATCCTAATTAGATTCTTTTCATATTGTGCATCAGAGATTCTCGTTGCAATTTCATGCTTAATTGACTTAGATATAGTAGTTTTTATTTCATCGGCTTTAGCCTTTTCGTCCCTAAGCTCCTTTATCGTATCGAAACGACTAAAAAGCTTTATAATTTCATCAATTGCATCAACAACTTTCCCCTTACGTGCTACTTCAAGCGGATGCTTCTCGTCAAGATTTTCTCTTTGGTATATTCTAAAATAAGTAGATACCATTCCTCGAAAAGTTTGGTAGCTACCACCAGTCTCATAGTTTTCAGCTAAAAACTTCCTATACTTTGCTATGCTTATGCTTTCAATAGGATTATATTTTGAATCGCAAACCGACACCTGAGCTTTATCAATGGTAGATCTTGAAAAATATTTCATTTCTCCATTGATTTCAAACGCAAAACAAATCGTGTGTGCTTTAACATTATCTTGAATATCCGGACATTTATCAATGTAATCGTCTCCACCCAATGCAAAATCCACCACCATCAAGAAGCTGGATTTTCCTATTGAATTTGCTCCATCGTTCGTTCCAAGAACAACATTTAATCCAGGATTAAGAATGATCTTTTCTCGAACTTTTCCATTATAGGTTTTAAATGCGGTACTATAGATTTCCTTTAACATATGTAAGTACCCCTCTTTCCTCATCAAATTCTATTGCTCTTAATGCATATAATCCATCAAGAGCATCTAAATAATCATTAATTCCATTAAACATTTCTTTAAGCTCATCATAAAGCGACAAAGGAGTATACTCTCTCTGCAATAAGAGTTGTAACATTCCTGAATACTTTGAAAATGAACTTTCTTTATATGATATTACTTTACTAGGTATTTTCATTGCTTCTCAAAGACCTCACAATCCTGAATATAATATGAAATAACAATTTCACATGCCTTACGACTCTGGCTAGCACTTTTATTTTTTAACCACTCAACCATTACATTATATTTATCTTGTTTGCTTCCCGGCTGATCCGATATACTGAGATATAGTTTTTTTATCTCATCCGCAATGAATATGTCTTTATGATTTTTTTCTGCCCCAATGTCCTTTAAAAGCTGGCTTATATAGTTAAAATATTTAACAACATGTCCCTTAACATCTTCCATAAGCAAGAAGTCGTCACCTATTTTTTCACTTACTTCCTTTGGTTCATAATCTAATGGAATCAGATTATCTCCCTTAGCACCAATCAAAGAGCGTATAATGTCCTCTATTTCCTCTTCAATCTGAATATCATCTATCTCCTCTCGGAACCTAGAATCAAAAGCTAACTGTTTTTTCTTTGCTTTCAAAAGATTCTTTTCTTCGGTAGATACACCATCCTTAAGCAAGGCATAGCAATTCTTACATAATAAAACAGTATTATCACGCTGAATGTTATTAACCCCATCTAAAAACAGGAAATCATAGAGTTCTGCTATATCATATTCCGTACTACGAATAACACGAGTACCACAACGCACGCAATTTCCTTTTGCTTCAACCAAAAAGTTTCTAACCTGACTCTCAGTTAATGCCCCTTCAGTGCCTATTGATTTATGATAATTGTCAAGAACCTCTAATAACTCATTCCTAAGCTTATCCGAATTAACAAAGTATTCCTTATCTTCAAGACTCAATAAAACAAATCTTAAACACGAAAAAATATATGTACGCTTATTTTTATTATCACTGTCATCAGCGTCAATGTTCTTTAGCTCGTGTAAATCAAGTTGTGTTAGCTCCTCTAATAAATTCAATACGTCATTTGCATATCGAACAGACAACTCTTCTGAAATTGGTTCTTTCATCTTATATATGCCAAACTGCGACCTATATAGTTTACACATTCTATCTATTGCCTGTTTATTAAACGGACTATCTGGATGTGCACTTAGCCTATCGCTAAAAAAAGTCCTTGGCAAATCATTGTTTTCCACTTCCCATTTTGATAATAATGGATCAAAATTAATTGCCCCTAGAATTTCTTTTGTTAGTTTTGTTAAAATATCAACTGCTTTTTCAGACATGCAAAATCCCCCTTGATTTACAAAAATACTTTTATATCAATAACCACTGCCTTCTTCAATCGCACTTGGAATCCTGAGCCGAATCAATACCTTTCTTCCGCCAATTCTTATACTTTCCAGTTGTAATTCTCTTATCTACAGGCTTAACAGCATCCGCAGGAATAGCCCAGTCTCTTCCAAATTTTGTAGCGCCATCTATTCTTCCATCCACACATAGTTTCTGAACTCTTCGTGGTGTAACTTCCCATTTCTCTGATGCTTGTTTAATTGTCATATAGCCTTCCATGCACACCTCACAAAAATATCATGACTCATTAAAATTATTATGAGAATAATAATCTATAATTGGTACCTCATTAACAATAAGATATTCTCCTATAGCTGTTTCTATTTGTTTACGCGTCCATTTAACCTTCATTTCCTTTGTCACCGGAATAATAATGACAAAGCTACTATTCCATTCTTTTTCAGGTGTCAGTTTGTGCAATAATTCACCTGAAGTATTATCATACGCAAAATTTATGTCAAAACTATCTGCTACTACACCTACAAAACCATCAATAGTAAACTTAATCCACACAATATCATTTGGATATTCAAGATCAAATTGCTTTTTTATCTCATCATATTTATCATCATAGAAAGTATATTTTTGCTTGGTTTTGCTGTATATAGGAAGTTTCCATATACATCCTTTTGCACATATTACATTATTAATAATTTCATGTTCTATTCCGTCCAAACAAATAGTGGAATTACTTCCGTAATCAGTTTCTATTCCATTCAAATCATTAACAAATGTATTAATAAGTTGAATAACCTTTTCCACTGGCACTGGTTTTAATGATGCTTGCTCTCTTGCTTTGGGAACACGCTTATTTCCCCTATAATTAATACCTTCTAAACATATCTTTCCTTCATTTGTCACAAATGTTGCCTCTGTATTCGGGATAAAGTACTTATTTATGTCTACTTTCATAACCTTCTTAAAATCCTAATTCTTTCATGATATTAGCTTTTCCAACCTCTATTATTTATTTTATGCACTGTAGCGAACAATGTCAATGTAAAAAGTGCACCTCGAATTACTTCAAAGGTGCACCGCTACGCTATTTATTCAGTTTTCAAATACATCTGTATACCGCCATATACAACCGCAGTATTGATACTTTCCACTTCCTCCGGTGTTACCCAAACCGTAAAAGATGTCGCTACGCCATCGTCTTCCGTAATCTTCTTACCGGCATTATCATATACTTCGCTGACATATACATTTTCTGCCATAAGGGTAAGCATCTCTGTTGCCGGATCCACGGCATATACATCCACGATATCGCCCTTTCTAAGGGAAGCGTTTACAGAATCATCAAAGGATTCAGCTGCAAAGGATGTAATCTCATATCCGGCCTTATACTTATCCATCACAAGATCCTTGGTAAGGATGTCAGTCTGTAAGATCATCTGTGACTTTGTCATGGCTCGGTCAATATAAAAACCATCCTTTGGTAAATCTGATACCGTACTATACGCCGATGCCGGAATTGCTGTCTTTTCAACCGCCACGGTCTCAAAATACTTATTCATGTCTTCCGCCTGAACATAGGTATTTGCTGCCACATTCTCCTTCATGACAAGCACCTGCCCCTTAAGGCTTTCTGCCTCCAGCTTGTTCTGCATGGAAAGATATAATCCGCATACCACAATGCCTGCAAAGAGCGCCGGAAGCACTACTACCTTAAGAACGGATATAAGCTTCGCCTTTACGTTGCCGCTCTTTTTCTTTTTTGTTACCGTCTTCTTTTCATCTTTGGCATTTACTGCCGCTTTCTTCTGAAACATATCTAAAAATCTCCTTTCTAACCGTTGATTTCCAAGGTGCAATATATATCCTTGGTTTTTGTAATGTAACTGCCATCAATAATGTTCTTGATATCAAACCTTACTCGTCCATATGCGGACGTCTCTCTAACACGCTCGCCCTTTGGTGAATACACGCTTCCAAGCCTGCCATAGCTTACGCTCTTTGCACCGGATGGCCCTGTATAGGTTGTGATTTTCACCTGAGAGCCTTCCACCTCATAACAGATATAAGAATCGAACGAGAAGTTATAGTAAAATCCTGTCGTCTCTGCTACGGCCTCATTCATACTGTCCATAAAGATTCTGTGTGATCTATCTACATTCTGAAAACGAACAACCGGAGTTCCCGTCATTTCCAAGGTCTCAAAATAGTAGATGTCATCCGCCACAAGTGAAGCCAATACCGAATCCGCCAAGGAATCATCCACATGATGCTGATGAGTCATAAGTCTTGCAACCTGCGCCATATAAAGCGTAAGGACAACCATAAGAAGTGCCATCGTAAACATCACCACATACCCCATGGAACCTGTAGCTGCTTTCTTTTTCAAAACCATTCCAGCCACCTCCTACTGCTTCGCCGTAGTCTGACGATTGATTGTTATACGCACCGGATGGTCTGCTACCTTCGATAAGCCGCCTGCAAAGGAAAGAACATTCTCGTTGTATGTACCGCTTATCTTAAGATAAATTCTTGTTCCATAGTCTACTTCCGATGTGGTGGTTCCGCTTAGGCTGATATTGTATAAGCCATAACTTTCAAGTTCCGATATCAGGTTTGCCTTGTCTGCCGGTGTAAGATAGCCTTCCGTTTCCATGATCAGCATGTACTCCCTTGCCGTCTGTCTCATGCCCCACTTATCCGAAATACCGGAAAAGGCTCCGAAGATGATGACCAAAAACGCACAAAGCACCACCATGTTTATCATCATAACCAGCATGTTTTCTACCATGGATGCTTTCTTTTTTCTTTTGATTGCATCAATCAATCCCATCACCTCCTAAAATCCAATCTGCATTTCAAGGAGCTTCATAATGATGCAATACAAAATCATTGCCATAAGATCCATGGCTATGAAAATGACATACATCATAGTTTTATGCTCCAAGATCATGCATCGTCTCTTGTTTACACTTGCCTGTTCTCTTTCGATATTGTTCTCTAAGGTACGTAAAGCTTCATCCACCTGTCCTGTGGACTGTAGCGATTTGATGACCGTACAAAAACTTGAAATCTCGCCGTTTGAAAAACTAAGTTCCAGCTCGTCCAGACACTCATCCAGGCTAAGTCCGGACTCCAAATCATTTCGAAGTCGGAGCAGTGCCGTTTTTAATCGTTTGTTTTCCACTACAATTACGGAATCCTTTAATGCATCAGCGATATACTGACCACCACGCTTACCGTATAATACAGATCTGCTCATCTCCATAATGTCCGGCATCATCTCATCGTTTGATGCCTTGTTCTTAAGTCGAAGAATCAGATCAAGGAAAAACCATCCGAAAATGCCTGCTCCAACGGATATAGGTTTTGCCATATCACTTTTTAAAACACCCGCACCTATAAAAAATGCGATTAGTCCAAAGAGTCCCGCCATAAGAGCTTTGAAAAGATACCACTGGCTTACCGTCAGATGGTCTTTTAAAAGCACCCCGGCTCCCATCTTCTTAAGTTGGATCTGCTTGTCATATACAAAGCGGATAAACCCTTGGGAGTTCTTTATTTTTTCTATCTGCTTTTTTGCTTCCTTCGCCGGAGTTGTGCCTGAGATCAGATATACAATTCCCTGCACGATACCGAAGAGCAAAACAAAGAGCAGTCCTGTTAGTAAATAAACCACTTGCTTTCACCTCCTACCTGTCAGTTCCAAACATCTTTACGCCAACCATCAGGTACAAAAGCCCTGTTACAAGAAGAAGCATCTGTCCAAATGCATTACCGGTAAGTATTTGCTTTACATCAATGCCAAGTCCGGCACCGATGATCCATACGATGATTACCTGCATTATGGATATAACCACCAGCGTAAGCTTGCTGGAAAAAAGGATATTCTTTCTGTCTTCCCTTGCTGATAATCCTGCTGCAATCTGCCCCATCATCTGCACCAGCACCTCTTCATAATTGGCCTGATAATGCATACAGTTCTTTAAATTGATAATGATGGTCTGAAGCTGTCTGTTATCCACGGACTCCTTCATGTAGTCGAATGCAATATCCACGTTTCCCGTATTTTCCGCATCCGCCACAAACTTCTGAACAATGCCTCTAAGCGGTCCGCTAAGGGCAGGAATCGTATTATCCATAATGGTTACTATGTCACTGCTTCCCTTGGCATGATTGGATAGGATTGATATAAATATCGCTGTTCCGTCTTCAATCTCGTTATAGGTCTTTCCTGACAATGCTTTGAAAAAAACATATACCGCCACCGCCTGTGCCACTGTTAAAAAGATTGCTACGAATACATTTTGAAAAAGGATGGCTCCTTCAAAGAAGCCTGCCATAGCTGCCATCACCATTCCAAGTAACATCACTTCCCCTGTTACCCAAGGCAGATAATTCTTGATACCGCTGGTAAGCACCAATCGGTCAAGCTTATACAGGATGGAATTATTCTCGATGGAGCCAAACCTTGTAACAAACTCTGCTTCGTTTAGAAGCTTCTTATCCGTATTCTCCCTGTAGCGTTTTACAATGTTATCCCAGACATTTCTTTCCTTGAATCGTTTATGTACGATAGCCGAAAAGGTAAATATCAGTAAAAACATTACCGCCCAAGGGAGAATGCTATTCATCTGTAATGTCATAGTCTTCATCTCCTTTATCCGATTTCTCTTCAATCTCCTTCTGCTTCTGCTTTTCCTCAAAATCCGGATCACTCGGATCGTAAATTACAACACCGTCATCGTCATAAAGGATAATCGGGTCATTCCAGTCAATAGAGGCATCATAGGCTTTGCCGTTATACTTCGATACATCGCTATCTGCCACATATCGAAACAGCCCCACTCCATTTACGAAGTAATATCCGCTTTTGAAGTACTCCGGAATCTCGATAACAATGAAATTGGAATGCATGAACTCGTAATCATAATTTACAAATCGCTCCATGCTTCCAAAGCAGTGGATATTCGCTGTAAGATTAAAGTCCTGATAGTAAGTCCCGGTATAGAACTCGCAGGTATACTTCTTATCCTTCTTAAGCCCCAAAACCGTACCTCCATCCGATACGCTATCCTCATTCACTTTCACATCGCCGACTTTATCCAGATATAACCTCGTGATTGCCGTAAGTTCTGTAAGCTGTGACGCATCAGAGTTCATGTCGATGAAATACTTGTAATCATCGTCATCCACGTCAGCAAATGTCATAAAGTAATGACCGCCCTTATCAGCTTCCATATTGGAAATGCCGATGCTGTATCCGTAATCTGCAAATCTCTCAAATACGATTTCCTGCGGAACTTCTGTACTCGATACGTATATCAGTCTGTCCTTTGATGTGACTGTAGGAATCCTGTCATCCGTTGCGGAATCTACCCATATGGATCTTGGATATTCAATCGCTTCTCCAAGTTCTTCATTCTTGAAGTTATAATCCCCAGTGATGCAGGTGAAATACACGTTCTCACCTGCATCCTTCTTTAAATCCTCTTTGATATCACCACCATCGTGATGCCAGACATAAGCTTTGCCACTCTTAAGATCATCCACGGAAGAAAATGCGTCCGGCTGCTTTCCGGCTTCACCGCTTACGGTTGCAAACAAATCTACTCCGAGAAATGTTGCTACCACGGCACCTACTGCTAAAACCACGACAGCTATGACAACGATTAAAAGCACTTTTCTGTTGCCCATATCACACACCTTCCTTCACGACCGGATATACCTTCTCATAAATAAGGGTCTCCCTTTCCTTATCCCATCCGGCGATCCTTACAATCTCATCCACATGAAAATCCTTTAAATGAACCACATACTCAAATCCCTGCAACTGCTTTAAGGAATCTCTCGTGGAATAGCCTGTTGCCTGGCTGATATAATCTGCCATCTTATCTACTGCCATTTCACAGCTTTCGCCATGCACGGAAGTCCAGCACTTATGTCCTGTCATGGATGCCTTGGATAATCCGGCAGCCTCCTGACCTTCCTTAACCTCACCTACAATTACACGGTCAAGATCTACAAGAAGTGCTGCTCTCGTAAGATCACCAAGCTCATATGAAATCTTAGAATCCCCAGAGTTGGTAAGCACATGTGCCGCAAATAAATCCGGATGGTTCTTATCAAAAAGCTCTGCGTTTTCCTGACAGATCATGACTGACTCATCATGCGGAATCTCCGCAATCATTGCGTTCATAAGTGTGGTCTTTCCGCTGGCTCCCTTTCCTGTAAAAAGGATCCCCTTCGATGCAATCATCTTAAACATCAGCTCGTTTAACACTGCATTCTCTTCAGAAAAGAACTTGGGAACAAAGTTAATCTTTAACTTCTTCTTACCATTTCCCGAAGCCTTATGATTAAACATACCTGCATCTTCAAGGCTTCTTAAGGTAAACTTTGTCTTAGGCACCTTTCTGATTGCCACCAGCGGGAGTCCGCTGTCCGTAAGAAGTCCGGAAATGATGGTGATACGAAGAATAAAATCTTCCTGTGTTGCATCCGTAAAGGTCTGGATGGCATTCGCCGTACCAAGATTTACTTTGTTGCGTTCACAAATCTTATTTACGAATCGCTTGTAATAATTCACATCCGAAAATGTAACATCACTCCCATAGCGTTTTCCGGTTCTCTTAATGCGTACATTCTCAGGGTTATACAACTTGATATCTGAAATGTCGCTATCATGAATCAGATCATCAATAAGTCCATATCCCCAAAGATCTTTTCTAATAAGTTCCAACACAATCTGTTTATCCTCATCAGAAAGCCCCTGTCCGTTCTCGTCTTCATATTGTCCGAGTTCGGACTTCATGTTTTCCAAAATCTTTTCCCTTGATACTTCCAGTGCGTCAAGGTTACGCTTCTCTAAATTTGCCAGAAGCCCGGCCCCCTGCTTTTTATGAAATTCCTCACAAAGAGAGGTTGCCAGCTTCTCATAGGCTATATCATCTCTACTCATCTACTACCTCCGTTATCTCCTCCGCTCTATGGTGGAGATTTCTCTTATCCTTAATGTGTCCGGCGACAAATACTGCGCCGATTAAAACGCTTAGTATCACCACAAAGACAATCACCTTGATAAGCAACTTCCTTTGTGCCTTTGGATCTGCCTGCTGTTTCTTACGAAGAAGCATCTCTTCTTCTATCTCCAACTTTTTCGCCGCCTCCCTGATCTTCTTTGCATCTTCCGTCGAACGATAATAAAGCGGTGTACTTGGCTTAAAGAAGAAATAATACAAATATTTCCCGTAAGTCATATCTTCCGTATAGTTACAACCAACCGCCACGCCTACCATAAGAAGTGCCATAAAAATCAGAATGCATACGATTCTTGGTGTGCTAAAAAACAGTGGCAATAATACGTTTAAAAGTACTCCTGCAATCACGCTTCCAAAGAAAACTATCTTTTGCAGGATGGTCTGGTTCTTCAATGCATCTATGCCAAAGAGAGCATCTGCATCGATTTCTTCCAGATTCACGTTTCTGTTCATCTGTGCCATTTCATTTCCCTCCTTAGAACATTCTTGCTATGATGGAATCACTACCCTTTACAAGTCCGCTGATTACAATCGGTGTGATGGACATTTGCACAGTTATCAGAATGCATTTATAAATGTCTGATGCTCCGGTCAAATCAAAGTTCACAAGATTCGTACAAAGACTGACTCCACACTTTACCGCCACAACCATCATGGCTCCCGAGATACAAAATCCGAAGAATGTCTTGATGTACGATACAAGTGATCTCGAAATATCATGTCCGCCTGCGCCAAGTGCAATCGCAATTCCTGCAAACGGTAACACCATCAGAGGCTTTAAGATTCTTTGGAATGCTGAACTTATAATGGATAAGCAGCTTGCCACCATAATGAATAGAAGCACCACACCGCCTATCAGGAATAAAAGTGAGCATCCAACACAACTCCAAAACTTTGATAACCATTCACCCGATAATTCAAAATCCGGAAGCTTTAAGCAGGAATCAATGATGCTTTCCATATCGCCCGATACGGATAAGGTGTATGTTCCTGTCGCTGCAATCTTTCCTGTAATACCATCCGCAAACGTCATGATGTATCCCATGATCGACCACATGTTGGCTGCGATATAAAGAATGATGCAGTACCTTAATGCGTCCTGAAGAAATCTGTACGCTTGCTGCCCCGGAGGCGCTGAAACCACGGCTTTATAGATGGCTATGATAAAGAAAACCGTTGCTATTGGAACTGTCGCATCACTTATCGCGTTATAAAACGTATGCACCACCGAATATGGGGTTCCCCCACCTGCCGTCTTTGGACTTGTTGTAAAGAGTGTCATTGCTATTCCGATAAGAGCATTCCATACGGAGAAGGCACAGTTGTATAAAGCTTTTACGATATCTGCCATATAAAACTCCTTTCCATGAAAATAGACCTGACCCAATGCGTTTACACTGAGTCAGGTCCCTACCCTTAAGTCAGCGCAGTAACAAGTGCACTAAGCCCTACAAGAACGCCTCCGGCTACTACGGAATACACCGCCTGGTGCTCGCCCTGCTGATCCATCTGGCGGAACGCCATTGCGAACTTAATACCGCCATATACCAGCATGACCGCTCCGATTGCACTACCCAAAGTCAAAAGCACTGACTTTAAGCTTGTAATCGCATGGGTGTAGCTTGCTGCTGCTAAAACCATATTTGTTCCCATAATTGCTTTTCTCCTTTCCGAAGTATTAAAGGAAGCCGTCTATCAGTTCCTTCACAATACATTTGGGTTGGAAAAACGCTCATTACTAAATGGGATCAAAAAACTTTTGAAAAATTATCAATTTGTTTTGTGGATGTCTCTCTTGGAAACATACTCATAATCTTTTCTGCGCCAAAATCTGCCATAATAAGCTTGTATAAATGCTTAATCTGGCTTCGCGTGTATCCTGACGCCGATAGCTGTTGCACGGTAATACAACGATTCTGGAATCTTTTCTGCCCTTCTTCGTCATATCCGCCTTCATCTCTGTATTTCTCAAAATCAAGTTCCTCTAAATTACAATATTCCTCCAGATAACGCTCATGGTTTTCATGGAGTTTCTTTTGCATCTCTTCCGTCATCTTAAGCGTTGTCACAGGCTCTCTCATCTCGCCTGCTATTACCATGTTGGATAAGTCCTGCATGGTAAGTGTAAGGATAGCTGTACCCTTCTTCCTTAACTGTTCTGCTTCCTTCTTGGCATCTTTGCCGGACAAAAGCAGCGGAATACCAGCCTCACTGCTCATACGCTTTAACTGCCTCTTCTTCGGATCATAAGGTCTTGTCTTTCTGCAAAGAAGCTTTACAAAATCAGTCTTCTCCATCTGTACCTTCGGTTCAAACAAAGGATCCGTACCCTTAATCACGATGGCACACTCTCCATCCTTCTTCATGGCAAAGATATCTTCTGCGCTAAGCAAGCTCTTTTCCATGACATCTTCAGAACGGCTACTCTGTCCCTTATAGTCCTTAGCATCAGAATCACTGGCTTTATGGATTGTCTGTGTACCGAAGTGCTTGCTAAGGTATTCGCAAGAATCCATGTCAGGTGCACCCAAAATATCTATAATTGAGCAGTTACCGATAAGGTCTTTGTCCATATCAAACTTCGGGAATTTTCGCTTCAGCTGGATAAGATTCTGCACAATGATTACCGCAGACATGTTACGACTTCGCATGGTAGAAAGCTTTTCCACAAAGGAATCCGGCAAAGTGACATTTGCGAACTCGTCCATAAGGAAAGTAAGATGCTGTGGTAATGCCTCATGCAAGCTCGGATCTATTGCCGTAAGATGGTACAACTCATCAAAAAACAGCGAATATACCATAGACGGGATCCAGTCATAATATCTTTTATCCTCGGATGTAACGATAAATAGAATTCTCTTTCCGGTACTGCTCTCCTCGGATGGTTTGCTGTAACCAAAGCTCTTTGTAATATTAATCTCATCCTCAGATAAAAGATCAACTACGCACTGAAGCTTCATATATCTGCAATGTGCATCCAAAGATGCCACAATAGAGCTTGTTGTTTCAGCAGCTCCGTTATAATACTTTTCAACTGCAACATACCCTGGGAAGTCCGTATCATGGGTCTTCTTCCACTGAAGCTGTGCCTTACGCTCGATGGACATAATGCCGCCTTCCCTGTTATCAATCGATCCATCCGCCTTTGTATATACCGTAGTGGCATCCAAAAGTTTTACAAAGGTTCTCCAGTTACGAAGCTCCTCCGGGTAATAATAATGAATCAAATATATAAGCGAGGTTAAAAGTACCTCGGCTGATTGTTCAAAGAACTGGTCATTACTACCGCCTGCATCATCCTGTGGCGTAGTTGCCTTCATAAGGATACCTGCTATACTCATAATACTGCTCTCATTTCGTATATACGCGAAGGGATTAAAGTGGATACTCATCGGCATTCCATCTTCCGACTCCACATTCATGACCATGACTTCATAACCGTTATCTTCAAAATACTGCCCTGTCTGCTTATAAAGCTCGCCTTTCGGATCTGTCACAAGAAAATTACCACAAAGTTGGCTTAGCATCGGACGCGCTAATCGAAATGACTTACCGGATCCGGGAGGTCCTACCACAAGGATATTTAGGTTTGAAGTCTTTACGTTATCTATGGACAGATATACATTCTCAGCCAACCAATAATTCTTTGTGTTTACTGTAAGCGAACCGCTAATGTGGTCTTTTCCCGGATTAACCTCAGCAACATTGCTTTCATCATGATTGGCAAACATTCTGGTAAACTCCTTGGCACTGCCCCACTTGGCTATACCGTATTCCTGTCCTGCAAAAGGATGCTCAAACTTCGTAAATATCATGATGAACACCAGCGAAAACATTACCCAAAAGCTCCCTATAAAAGGGAGGGTCGCCGAAGTGACCCCCACAATAAAATGATGCTTTACGAGAACAAAATCCGTGAAGTTATTCATAAACTCCCCGAAGTCGTTGCCGGGCATCCATGAAGCTCCACATAAAAGCCCCAGATAAATACAAAGAAATGAGCCGATACCATATATCACAAGCGTTTCCTTCACATTACGGGTACGCTTCTTTATAGATGTTCCTGCTTCTCTCATATTATCTGCCCTTTCTGCCAGCGGCTTTTGCAACTGCATCAACTACAGATTCAGAATTTCTTTCGATGATATCAGCACCGTAAAGCTCCTTCTTCTTACCATCCGGCTGTACTATCGCATAGGTGTTATCACCCTTGATAAAGATTTCTGCATACTTTTCATCCATGAAATCCACCATAACGCCACGAAGCAAACCATCCTCCGTCTGAAGACAAAGAACATCATCCTCGTCATACATAAGTTTCTCCGAGTCTACCTTGATGATGGTAAACTGAGAATCCTCGTATGCCTTTTTAACTTCTTCGTTCTCGTTATGCTTTTCCACGAATTCCTTTGCTTCATCGGAGCTGTAGGTTTTATCTTTTTCTTCGCCCGAAACCTCATCACGGGCATTTTTAAAATTTTCCTCGATAAACTCCTGATACTTCACGAAGCGATCTTTTGACTGAACCACTGCTGTCGGCTGTTCGTTTTCAAGACCTGCTTCCTTAAGAAGGTGCGGTAACTGCTTCTCCCACTCCGTCTGTGAAAGTCCGAAATCAGAGTAAACCTTCTCATTGGATGTTCCCGGGATTCTGACATAGTATTCAGAGAAAATATGCCCCTGCTCATCCTCTACGAACTTTCTTCTGATGTAATGGATCTTGTCATCCTTGGTACGCTGGCTGTAGTAAATCTCCTTGCCTTCCGGAACAAGCTCCGCATCTCGAACAGGCCACATGCAGTCATACGGCTCATATTCTTTTACGATGCCACAGGCATTTTCCTGTTTCAGTGCCATCTCAGGGTTATACTCTGCAAGGGTTCCTTCTCCCTGCTTTAAGTACTCCGCAAAATCAAGCACATTATCACGGTCTGCCTTTGCCTTGGATTCGCTAAGAAGCTTCTCATTCTGTGCCTTTGCATCTTCAAGCATCCTAAGCTCTGCCTCAGCTTCCGCCTTTTCCTCATCTGTAGTGGCATTTAAAATCTTCTCCTTTACCGCTACAATCTTTGCATCGTACTCTGCATCCTTTTCTTCTTCTGTCTTGATACGTCTTCCCATGACAGCCTTGATCTGCTCCTGATGAATACCCATATCCTGCGTAGGTACCGCAACAGGGATATAGTCATCATTCGGATTTAAGTCTGGCATGATACAGTAGCGAAGGTTGTATTTCTCGCAGTAGATATCAAAATCCGATTTACCGTAAAGAATATTTCCCTTCTCATCCTTGCCAATAGGTGGTGCATCAAACATCTCCTTGGGGAACTCCAAAATAGCCGGTGTTCCTTCGCTCACTTCCTGCAGTTTCTCCCAAGTACAATTACCGGGTTTTTTCAAATACTTCTCGTTGTGCCATTCCTGCAAAGCCTTTACCATACGAGCCATTGCAGCAATCATAGCTTTCGTTCCCTTAAAGAGGTAATACACACCTTTGTATTCCATCTCAACAACCTGTGAAATTTCATCTGCCATATCTAAAATCTCCTTTTCTACATATTTGGCCTACAAACCATGCAGGCATTCTTTGTTCTAAGTTTCTGATAGACCACTCCATACTTTGTACTAAGTGCCTCTACCGCCTTTCCATCACCGACATAAATCGCAACATGATAAATCCCCATGTATCTTCCATTTGCCTCTCCACCATAATAGATAAGGTCTCCAGGCTTTAGATCCGAAGTACTTAGCTTTTTACTATGTGCCTCAAGCATCCTTGCCCCTTCTGCGGCTGTCGGAGGATAATTTGTTCCATAACTAATATCTACACCTGCATTCTCCCAAGAATAATAAGCAAGCGAACTACAATCATACGCCTTACCGCTGGTGCGATAATCCTGACTGTATGGGTATCCTACTTTCGACAGAGCATACCGTATAACCTTTTCCTGTGTTTCATCGGCACCGGAAGCAGCCACAATCTCATCAATCTCTCCATCCGAAAATGAAGTATTTCTAAGTCCTCCACCATCTCCGGTAAACATGGCCACAAATCCACTTAGTGCTTCTCCCACCTCTGCGATTGGCTGCAATACGCTAAACAGCAACGCAATAATGATAAAAACCACCGCTGCAATCGACGTAAAGATAAGGATATATGGTGCAATCAATGCTGCTAGTTTTGCCAGCCACTTTTTCACATATGTCATGGGATTGATGACTGTGGTAAAGGTCTTTACCAAACCGCTATTTCCATCCCTCAAGGCATCCCCTGTCACTTTTTCAGAAACAAGATCATTTGACATATCCGCCTTTGCCTTAAAAAGATTTGCTACCGCTGTCTTTGTTGCAGCCGCCTTCGTCTCTTTAGACTTAGCTTTCTTTGCCGATCTTTCTGATGAAGATACTTCCTTGGGTTTACTTTGCGATGCTTTCACATCACTACCGGACCTTTCATCCGTAAACTTATCCATCTTGGAAGATACTGCCTTTATTTCTGTCTTACCTTCTGCTACATGTCCGGTCTCGGACTTAGTGTTATCTCCTTTAATGGAATCTAGGATTCTCTTTTGTTCCTTGACCTTCACCTTACTTTTATCCGCTGAAAAACGGACAATCTTTTCTGCTGTCCTATCCATGGAGGCAGAAGCAGCCTCTTCCTTTTCCGGAGAAAAAATAGCTGCTTCCTCTGAAATAAACTGCCTCATGGAGTCCGCAAAGTTATTCTTTTTTGCAAAGACAGCTCCTGATGCATTAAACTCCATAGCCACCTCCATCTGTATTCACAATCCGATAGATCTCACTATCCGTGCTCATCTTCATATCAAATGGTACTGTCACCGCTCCCATACGAAGAAGCCCGGTTCCTGAATCCGCATTGTCAACGAAATTAAACATTGCCGGACTGATGCTTGGCAGAAACTCCATCAGCTTATTCTTATCAAGGGTAGACTGGCTAAGCAGTGCAAAATACTCCGTGTTTGAAAGAATCGCCTGAAGCTTGCCACCGTTCTCGTTATTAAGAAGATCCGACATGTTCTGAGTAATACCGTTTAAGATACCACTCATCTTTCGGATTTCCTTCCAAAGCTTAAGCACAAAATTTGCCACCTGTTCGACCGCCAAAAGCTCATGGAACTCATCAATATAAAGATGTGTCCATCTGCCCTTTGTGGCATTTGCCTTAATGGAGCTTCTTACGGTCTCCATCATGATGAGCATGGATGTTACGCGAAGGTTATCCTTAAGCCCTGACAGATCAAAGACGATAAAACGGTTACGTAAATCAACGTTCGTTCTGTGATTAAACAGGTTAAGCGAACCGTTTACGAAGATCTCCATAGCAGATGCCAAATGGTCCCCAAGATCATTTCCATAATCCTTAAGTCCCTGATATACATCCTGCAATGTCGGAGAATATGCCTTTATCTGCTCTTCGTTTGATAATGTGGTCGTATCCAGTACCCCCTTGGTATCAGCCCTAAGATATGCCGGGATCTCATATTCTCCCTGGCTCTCTTCGATACCGTTAAGTCTCTTTCTCATCGCGTAATTTTCGGAATACACCTTATCAATCACCTTGTCGATGATGCCCTGCTCCTCCGGCAGGATATCCCTGCGAAGACAAGAAGATAACAGCGTCAATATGAAATCCGCTTTCTCGGCAACTATCTCCTGAAGTCTTCCGTAATCAACGCCTTCAAAATCCACATCCATGGGATTAAGGTAGTATTCCTTCGTACTATCAAAGGAAATCACTGTACCATCCACTTCCGCTGCAAGGCTTCCATATTCCGACTGCGGATCAATAATGATAATTTGATCTCCTACATAATTTACAAAAGTACTGATGATCTCCGACTTGGAAAATACCGACTTACCGGAACCTGACTGACCTAAAATCAGGCCATTATGGTTCTTAAGAAGCTTCTTATCAGCAAAAATCACGTTCTGTGAAAGCTGGTTGATACCGTAATAAATGCCGTTTGCATCATTAAGCTCCTGCGTTTTAAACGGCATCAGCATCGCAAGACAGGAACTAGAAAGATTAACTACCCTCTTAAATTCCTGTATACCAAGCGGTAACACCGTATTAAGTGCTTCCCTCTGCTTTCCGAAGCAGGTCTTAAGTTTTACGGATTTTAATGACGCTGCATTCATCAGCTTCTCTTCGATCTGCGTAAGCTCCTCTTCATCCTTCGTCTGAATGAAGATCAGCATAGTACTGTTGAAATAATGGTCATCGTCCGTATCAAGCTTCTTTGAAAATGCATCCAGCTTATCCTTTTCGTTCAGCAGCTTTGCCGAAGCATCTGCCAGATAATCGTTGTTATTACGATTTCTCTGCTTCTCATTTTCAATCTTCATACCAACAGCCATGTACTTCCTTGCTATCTCCTGCTTAAAGCCTGAAATATCAAGAAGTTCATTTGCCACCGTTACAAAGCTGGTACAGTTCATCTTGGTAAGAGCGGATATGATATCGCTCTCCAAGCTCTTCGGGTATTCATCTACAAAGTAAATGCGTCCCACCTGACCATTAATGGTAAAACCTTCATTTTCAAAACAAATGGATGCCGGACAAATAATATTCATCCAGTCATGCCTGCTCCTAAGTTCTCTTTCAAAGCTGAACTGATAATGATGATCAATTCCTGCATGCATCAGGTTGAATAAAAGCTGCATTCTTTCATCAATTCCCACGCTTCGCATCACAGATCCCTGAATGCCATTCACACCGATTCCAATGAATGCAGAACGGATTGCACTTTCCATGGATGAAAACGTGCTCTTTGCATCAGCCATATCTTCCGCTTTTATGGTGAGCGTCAGATAGATTGTCTGATACAAACCCTGCTTGGCATCACTTACCTTATCCGCAATTATCTTGTTGTATGATTTTCTAAGCGGATCGTATTTATCGCCCTTCATAGGATAAAGAACCTTCTCATGAAATGCTCGCTCGTCCACATGCTCATTGGCTACCGTGTAAGAAAATCTGCACGGTATCGCCTTTAATACCTTGGAAAAATTGATGATAATACTCTTCTGCTCTTCATCCGTAACGCCTGCAAAGTTGATATCGCTTAACGCATAAAGCTTGGAATATCTTTTTCCCGGAAGTTCAAAGATACCGGAATCATCAATGCTTACCACAGATAAAACATCCTGTACCGATGTAAGCTCTGCTACTCTCGGTGCATCATTCTGCTTCGTCTGTTCGTATTTCGACTTTGGCATCTCCATCCGCATCACCTCCCATTAATTTCTTTGCTACATCTGTCTTTACATTTCGCATCAAAGTCTCATCTATAAGACCAAGACTAAGTGCGCTTTCTGATACTCTTTTCTGATTATGAAAACTCGGAGCTATCACAACCCCGTATTTTAAGAAGACCGAGATCAACGTTTCCTCCACAATCTGCCTTGCATCTTTTGAATCACACAAGATCGTGATTGATAAGGATAGATTGATATAGTCCTCAGATTCATTTACAGAAAGTCTTCGGTTATACTTCTTCTCCAGCTCACGTTTGAAGTTAAGCTTCTCTTCTTCTGGTAAAATATTTAGATCAAGGTTTACATACATCGGACATCCAAGATTTCTGATATGTGAAAACATTCCTTCTTCCATATCATCCGGGTATGCCAAGGCCGTAAAACTCTCTCCAAATAATCTTCCTGCGTTAAAGCCTGCTGTCTCTTCCGTACTGTCAAAAAAGCATTCTTTCTTCCAGTCCTTCTTACCACGTACAAATGATGCGTAAGAAAACCGGAGATCCTGATAAAAATTAACTGCAACGAGGTTCATGACTTCATCCACGCTAAGTGCATGCATCTGACACGCCTCCTGCAATATGCCTTCATCTTCTGTCATCTTCCGGCGTACATCCTCATAAATTTCTCCTTCTTCCATAAGTGACAAATGGCAGGTTTCCCTGCCACTTTCACTTAGGGCAAAGGTGATGCGGATCCGCCCGGAAAGACCTTTTGCCGCATCTATCAAACTTTTCCCTGCTCCGTCAACTTCAAATACCTTAAGCCATCTATCACCCCCGAAGCGGAAAACTCCGCTTGGGTCAAACGAGATGAGGTCTAAACTTTCTCGGGTTTTTCCACCCGTGGGGATGAGCATTTTGTTTGCAAGTTCGATACGGCGTTTTCTTTCTTTTTCCAATCGCCTTTCTTCTCTAGCGATGGCTCTTTCACCTTTGTTCATACGCCCTCCTTATGAATGATTGAACCAGTTGTTGATCAGGTTCGTGAGCTTGTTCTGAAAGTTCGGAAGCAGTGTTCCTGTTGCGAAGATGTAAAGAAGTCCTGCAATTCCGGCTGCCACTGCGATGATGATAAACATTACAATGAGCTGGTCACTTGCTTCTTTTTTCTCCATGAGTGTCATCTTTGCCTTCAGAATAGCCATGTCGATTGCTGAAACGATTTTGTTCATGAACAACTTTCTCCTTTCCTAGTATTTTTGAAGGTGTAGCTACATCTCTCCTGCGCCTTCACAATACATTTGGGTTGAAAAATCGCTCATTACTAAATCAAACAAAAAAATCTCCGGAAATTTTTTAGGTTTCCGAAGATTTCTTATCTTTTTTCGTTATGAAATTGTAACTTAGATGGTTTTTAGCTAAAAGATTGGTCTTTTATTCATGGTACCATTCCTACCCCCTAGCCCCCTTCCCATCTCCCAGGGGGAACTCTGTAAATCATCTGTGATGCCTTGGCCTTATAGCACTAGCTTCTTCCTGTGCCGGTATCTCTCCAACCACTTCAATATCTGGTATCTTTTCCCGTAACTCTTTTACCAGGCTTAAAGCTTCCTGATTTGTAGTGATATCAGAATAGTACCTAAGCATTTCCAAATCCATTGTTTTCCCTACAACAGCTTCAAATTCTGTAGCTTCCCATCCTTCTCCCACAACAATAGCTATAGATTTAATACCATTCATTCTAGAAGGCGGAATACTATTCCAAACTCTTATTGCTTCATCCACAGACTTGATACCTTCATGTACTTCGCCCATAGAATGAAACTCACTGCATTCATATACCGAAAGTGTAACTAAATCACTCATAAAAAGCCTCCTTTCCTAATTATAACTGCTTCGATCTATGCTGGTATGAAACCAAGTAAGCAAACTATACTGGCTCGTCAGCTTCTTTCGTGTGATATTACCTGCAAAGTCAGTAACAATAATCTCATAATAGCTTGCTGTTCTCTCACTACGCTGAATCTCATAATAAATATTGAATGCACTGTGAGTATTGCTATATCCGAACGTTGCTCTTGTCTGATCTGACCATATTGCCTCCCTGCTTCTTCCAGTTACACGATATAGAATCACACTCTTAAGACCGGAACTTACATTAGGAGTATTTACACTTCGCCAAGTTTCATCATCAATATGCTGATTGATAATGTTATCCTGACAATACCCGGATACATAGGTACCGTCTGGCAACACATATGTAATCTCCGTTCCATCTATCCCCGGCTTTGTAATATCATACTTTGTCGTTACTGATGCAGAGGATGTATGACCCACGTTATCGGTAGCAACGATCCTCCAAGTATGGATACCCTCGTA
This sequence comes from uncultured Lachnospira sp., assembly GCA_946186125.1. GTDB lineage: Bacteria > Bacillota > Clostridia > Lachnospirales > Lachnospiraceae > UBA2821. Next base: position 22,430 of record CAMHLZ010000037.1, read on the forward strand.
TCTTGGTTCCAGCGTATATACCGCTGAACGAATGCCATCTGCCACGCATCTTCCCGAATCATCAAATATCTCAACACTTGAAAGATCGGAACCGGTATAGGTTGTACCATACAGATAATCTGTCGCACTGACATTGATTACCGGAGCGATATTCGTCCACTCCGTATTGGTATTCTCCATTCCATAAAGCACTGGGTTACTGTGATCCAGATAAATGGTGTCAGATGTACGTGTAGCGGAATTTCCAGCCTTATCCGTTACCGTCAGGCGATACTTAAATACACCTTCACTTGTTTCTGACAATGTCTTTGATATCACGGATGTAGTGCCACCATACGACCATGTTCTTACCGTGTTCCAGCTTCGCGTCACATAAGAATATCGCTCCAGCACAATGGACGTGATACCACTTCCTTCATCCTGTACAGTAAAGCCTATCGTACCGTTACCTGCACTCCAGTAATTTGGAATAGCATAAAAATCTGCAAGGCTAGGAGCTGTCTCATCTTTCCAGTGCGCCTTCATAGTAACTACACCGCCATCCTGATCATGGGTATAGCTGCCACCGGGATTATAATGTCCACCGATACTTGCTACCCAATACTTAAAAGTCCATCCTGTTCGAGTAGGTTTCTTGGTTCTTAAAGTAAGGGTAATTCCCTCCTGCTTAGTCTGATCCGAAGGTGCTCCGGTACCACCGTTAGCATCATAGTGAACCGTATGTTTCTTTGGTCTGATCTTTACTGCATCAATATAAGTAAGATAGCCTCCGGTTCTTCGCCAGATTCCATTTCCGCCATCGTAATAACCAAGATTATTAAGTTTTGCCTTCACATCACTTATAGAAAGATTGTATCCGCCTGCTGAATTCATAGCAGAAATTGCACTTTCCAAAGATGAACCAAGCCTTGGATTACTTGACGGAATGTAGGTACTGTCAGATGCACTGCCAAACGTATGGCTGGTACTGTTTCCAAAATCATTAATCGGGCGAAGACAATTAACCGTCAGCACAATCGCATCTTTGCCGGAATCATAGGAATAGTAAAAAGTATATACATTGGTTCCGCTTCCTCCACCATCCGTACCACCGGTATCTCCTACATCATCTGCAAATGCTGTGGTTGAAAAGGATAACATCATTCCTACCACCAGCATTAAGGTACACACTATTCTTTTCATCCACCGCATCTTAGCCCTCCTTTCCGCTAACTATAGAAACCGATAAATACAGGCTCTTTGTGATTACCTGCTCGTGATATTTATAGCTTACTGTCGCTGAAAAATACTCCGGCATCTTATCGTCTGCCGTAAGCTGATAACAAACCTTGCTATCCAAGATCGCATCGTAGGTTTCGTCCCATAAGAGTTTATCTATTACTTCATTTTTGCCATTATAGACATAGAGGTTTTGACCGGTAAGATCATGGCTTTCTTCGTCAAATGTCACGTCATTAAAATCTGTAGAGAATCCACACTGCTTAATCAGCTCCTCATATAACTTCCATCCATCAAGTCCGATATAGGACATGTCGAAGGCTTCACGAAACGAAATCTCTGTACCATCTCCAATCTCGCCATCACTATTTGCAAGTGCTTCATGGTAATCCTTTGTCACATCGGTTTTATCCGTGAAGTTCACCTCAGAGACAGTATATCTGTCATACACTGTTTCAAATTCGCCATTTCCTTCAATCGTAGTTCTCTCCACAAGCTCTACTACGGCATCCTCGGCACCTGCATAGTTTTCCTTTACCTCTTCGGAAATAATATCTTCCGGCTCCTTGGTACTTTCTTCGTTAACGTCTTCACTGGCAGCCGTAATCTCTTCCTTCGGCACTTTCTCTTCCGTGTACTTGTCCAAAAAACACAATCTGATAATGAGTGCTGCTGCTATGGTTACTGCAAAAACTATGGCTATCATAATAATCAATGAGTTATTCTTCATGTTCACTTCCTCCTTCTGAACTTAACAGCGGTACAAACCGCCCATCCTGAATCAAGCCAAATCGCTTGATATATGCTTCTTTGTTTCTGTAATCTTCCATTGCCTGTGGCATGTTTGCTGTCGCAAAATAAGCTTCATCCACGACTTCCCTGTTCTCATTCAGGCACTGAAGCGTAAAATACATATTCCCGATAAGCGGTGCTCCTACCTGCTGATACATTGGTATCTGTGGAATAAATCCTGCTGGTAGTATTTGCACCGGCTTTGCTTTATCAGGCTCCAGTTCTTTATCCGGTTTACAAAAATGATCCTCGTCTGCAAAATAAACAATTCGCTCCTTTAACAACAAAAGATCCTTCTTTGCTTCCTCATCAACGATGTGATGCTCTATGATAAGATCCAGATTCTCTAAATATGCATCCGATTTGCCTGCGATGATTCCTTCCACGATTTCACGCTTGCTTTCGCTAAGAACCATGTTGTAAGAAGCCATAAGCTCCATGTATTCCTCAGCTATCGGAAGTGCCCGATAATAGTTCCTATGCTTTTCTTCATCAAGTCTCATCACTTCCCTGACAAGCCGGTTATAATAACGCTTAAATGCCAGGTATTCCGAAACCGTAAGTGTATTTCCGATATGCTTTTCAAAGCTCTTGGATACGAAGTTGAAATACATACGCATCCCGATTTTTTCATCTTCAGTAAAGGCATGTAGCTCATACTCTTCTGTCAGAACATCCGCCGTCATAAACTGCAAGAACTCTTCCGTTATCTCCGTAAGCTCAATCAAGCTCTGGTCTTTGTTGTCATAAACCTTTTCCTTCAGATTCTTTGTAAGACCAAAGTACACATTGTCTTTTCTTTTAAGCAGACTGTAACATCCAAAATCCTTACAAGGCATAACCTCCGTTGCATAAAGCGTTTTGTCATAGAATGGGATCTCCTTACATCCGGTCTCGGCATCTTCCTTTTCAACATCCTTAAGTCTCTCTTCCATCTCACGCTTTTCACGCCCGGAAGATATAAACTTTTGGATTCGTTCTGTAACGGAAGCCTTCGGCTGTATTGGTTTATCTTGCACCGGCTTTTTGGCTTCTTTATCTTCATCCGCAAAACCAAATTCCCGCTCCGGCAGTTCAAGAGGCTTTGGCATTCGCTCAATTCTCTTTTCAACCTCAGCAATCACTTCTTCCAAAGCTGAAATAAATGCCTCATTCTTCTTTGCTGTCTTTTCGATTTTTTCCTTCTGAAATTCATCCGCAGTAAGCAGATGCATCTTTGAAAGCCTAAGGATATTTGTGGTCTTATCAATATTGATTCTGCACTCCTTTATCAGATTACGAAGACTCTTGGCATCAAAATCCAATAGCTCTGCCTCTGATAGAACCTTAATCTTTACATAAGCAATCGCACTGTCTGTAATATCAGAAATGCTTGCTCCGCCCTGTTTGGCAAATATCGCATTATATATTTCTATCTGTTTTTTCAGATCACTTTCCGGTAACCGGTGCTGCATGATAAGAAGTGTTTCCGCTTCCTTATTTGCATAAGTCTCACCGGGGATGGCATTGATAATCTGAGCCATACTGTTTAGTGACTGCTTAATAATGGCTTGCTCTGTCATCAAATCACCTCCAAAAGACCATCTTCATAACCATAAGTACGATTACGACTGCAAAGCCCGGAACCACAGCTACGGAGCTTTTCTTTGTAAGCTTCTGACCCTTGATTTTCGCTTCTATCAGTGCCACAACAAAGGAAACAAGAAGTGCAAACACCATTCCAATAAGCTCCAGAATCATATACATCGTTACTCCGATTTCATACTTGTCTGTAAGCATCATGGTCATAAAGATAATTCCGTAAAGCAGAAAAACATCGCTGTCGCCATCTCCCCAGATTCCTATGATCTTAAGTGCAAGATAAATTGCCAAATGCACTGAAACCGCAATTCCAATCAACATATACTGCCCGATACTTATCACTCCAAGCACTGTCCAAAGAGCTATCAAAGTCATGCATGGAAAGGCGTATATCATCCTCTCCCTAAGATCTGTTGCAAAACAAAGCACCATAAACGCTACTGTTATCGCAATCGTTATAACCATTACTTCCTGTATCAATTTCCTTGCTCCTTTCTGTAAACCTCGTGGAATATAAGCTTTCCTGCCTTTGCGTCCCAACCTTCTATCTCCACAATCTCATCAATCGAAAACCTGCTCATATGGATAAGCACAAAGGGCATTGCTGAAAGCATCTCTTCCAATGTTTCCATGGGATAGTCACTTACATATCTCGCACACTGCACAAGTCTTCTGACGCTAGTTCTGGCATCGTTACTATGAATCGTTCCAAAGAACCTCGCCCCTGTACTCATGGCTGTTGTAAATACATAAAGTGCTTCTCCGCCCTTAATCTCACCTATGACGAAATTATCAATGTCCTGCAAAAGTCCAAGCCTTAACTCATCCTCCAAAGTAAAATCCGTAACCACATCATTCTTTCTAACCGTCATGGTGTGTTCGAACTGTATCTGTGGATGCACATTTGAATAAAGCTCATCGGACTCCTGCGATACCAGAACTGACTCATCAAATGGAATCCAGTCCAGCATGTTATTTAGTAGCGTTGACTTTCCGGATCCACCTCGACCGGAAATCAAGAATCCATATCCGCTAAGAATACGGTCTTTTAAATAATCCATAGCCTCATCATCCAGCATGCCGTTATCTTTCAGGTACTCCCATGAAAGTTTTTCCTTTGGCATCTTACGAATATGCAGGTTATTTATCTCTGTTGATGTAATGCAGGATAGCTGCACATCAATTCGCAGATAAAAAGCATCCACACCTTTTCTGTCTGTGCAATGGTTCAAGGCATATTCTTCCGACTTACCAAGCCTGTGAATGCGAAGAATTCTGTCATACCATGTCCTGTAATCCTCCTCTGAATCAAAGCTCACATCGGTCAAATACCTTTGCCCGTTTGCCTTCACAACAATGTGGTCATACGCCAAAACCTTAATATCCGATACCTCTTTCGAAAGGATCAGCGGTGTAAGGACGTAATACCCAAACACTGCATCGCTAAGCATTTCCATCAACGTCTTTCGCATATCCTCCGACAAATCAGGATGATGCCTTGCAAGGTAATCGCCAGCCCGGTTCATAAGCATGATGAAGTCCTGCTCGGTACCGGTAATGCACTTAGTAATCAGTGCAGGGTTTAAGTCACATACATTTGCCTTTAATGACAAAAACACTGACTTAAGTTCTTTTTCCTGATACTTTGACTCCACATGATAAATGGCAGACTTACATTTAAGCCTGCCATCACTTGCCGGCTTATAATTTAGCTGCATTTTCCTCACCTCCTAAATTACATTTGGGTTGGAAAAACGCTCATTACTAAACTCGCCGTACATTTTCTGTAATATTATTTCTGCTGATATCACAACTCTTGATGCGATAATCTTTCTGAATCTCGTATATCTTCTGATTAAACTCCTTCTCCGACATGGTAAGAGATGATATTTCATCCCCAACATGACCATCCTTATCAATAATGGCAATGACAGTTTCCACTGTAGGCTTGCCGTCTTTCATTGCCGGTCTTGTTACCACACGAATCTTTATATCTGTATCAGCCGGGATGATATACTTCATATCACTCGCATATATGCCATAACGCTTGGCTTCATATAATGCATTGCTATGACCGATTGCATGAAAGAAAGAATAATTATCGCTAACTGTCTTAAGCTTCCCGTTTTCAACAAATGCTTTGATTGCCTTATACTGTGCATTCAATTCTTTGTCCTGCGCCTTCAGATATTCAAACTTTGTATTCAGCTCAAATACCAGCTCCGCCACTTCTTCCACGCTCTTGCCATACCCAACCTCCAGCCTATGGCATAATTTCTCATATCGTTCAAAATCATCTCTATATTCGCTGTAACCATAAACATCATAAAGGCAAGCCCTAACCATGTATTTCTTCATTTCCTGATATATGGAAGTGATTGGTTTGTACTCCTTCATAAGGCTTCGGACATCTTTTCTTTCCTGTGATATCTGCTTACGAAGCTCGATGATTTTTTCCATTGCCGTGTTTGCATGATCATTTCCACCGGAATAGTGTCTGACCAGCTTATAAACATACCCGACATTTTTAAGTTCATCCGCCATCTTCTGCATCTGCCAGTTATCCCACCTGGCTTCACTCCATGGATTTCTGCCAAGACGAAGAAGATGTACTGCTTCCAGCTTTTCCTCTTTCGTCATATCTTTATATGCCTTCATTTTCTTTGGTACGATATTCGCCATCTCTTGTGGCATAACCGCAGAATAATAATCCCCTGCAACAACAGGTTTAAAGGGATCATATTTTGAATCCAGCCTTTTCTTTATCGCCGAGATGGAATAGTTTTCTCCCAGTTGTCCGCTTCGAAGTGCAAACGGCATTTCCTCTGTCTGCAAAGTAATATTTCGCCCCACATTTACCGTAAGGCCTTCGTTTCTTAAATATGCGACGAATGCATCAAACTCATCCGTCTGCTCGATGGCAATATCAACAAGTTCCCGAAGCATAATCTTACGCTGCGGAAATGGGATCGGATCTTTTACCTTTTCCTTCTTCCATGTTTCATTTGGAGTAAACCCATATTTTTCAGCCAGCTTATTTAATTCCACTTCCATAACCTGACGCATAAAGGATTTATCCATATGAATCTTTTTGCCGTCCAAGCCCACGGTATTTATGATGAAATGAATATGCAGGTTCTCTGTATTGGTATGAACTGCATACACAACCTGATGCTTGGGAAAGATACTCTCCATCAGTTCGTTTAAAAGCTCCATAAGCTTTGCAGCGTTCTTAGGATCTGACTCTGAAGCATCAAGAGAAATAATTCCATGTGTTGCCACTCTGCCATCAAGCTTTCCGTAAAACTCTTTTATCTGCATCATTTCATCTGTAGCATGGGAAATATCAGATATATGCCTGCATCCCACATAAAGACCTGCCACTGTCTTGATCTCATTCGTAACATAGGTAAGCTCATTCCCCAGCTGATTTGCATTAGCTATATTTAGCGGAACACCGGTCTTTTCAGGGTTCTCAATATAATCAATGGAGTCCGATATCTGCGCTGCCGCACTTCTTGTTGAACTACCGGCTTTTACATTCCATACCTTAACAACGATTCCTTTTGCCATCGCAACCTCCTAAAAAAAGGACCGCCCATAAAGGACGGTCCCAACTGCTATGCCAGCTTTTCGTATTCCGATAAAACCTGCATGGTAATATCTTCTCTTAAGGTCTGTGCCATCGGGAAACAAATGTCTTTGTATTCACCCTTCTGGTTCTCCCTTGACGGGAAGCCCACAAAAAGCTGTCCATCATCCTTTCGCTCCAAAACCCTGATTCCACATACCACAAAGTCTCCATCCAACGTGATACTTCCATACGCCTTACAGCTATCGGTGGAATCTGACTTTTTGAGTCTGACTTCCGTTACCTGCATGTAGCACTCCTCCTTATCTGCCCTTTCCGCGCTTCGGAGCAGGTTTTGCTTCGCTCGCGGCCTCTGTCTGGGTCGCTTCCTGAGAAGCCTCCTGGGCTTGATTCTGCTCCTGCGCCTGCTTTTCCATCTGTGCGTTATACTCATCAATTACCGCTCCGGTGATGTGAGCATATAATTCCTTACTAAGTGGAAAAGCCAAATCCTCATAGGATCCATCTGACTTTGCTCTGGAAGGGAACGCCACAAAATTGTGGCCGTTCTTATCCTCCATCACTCTTACTCCACGAACTGCAAATGCTCCGTCAAGTGCGAAGCTACCGATTGCCTTAACCGCATTGTCGGTGTTGAGTAAATTAAGTCTTACTTCTGATACCTGCATAACGCTTCCTCCTATCTGCGTGTATGACGAGGACGGCTGCCCTCTGCCACCGGTTCAACTGACATATTCTCGGAACCTGCTGCCTTCTTAATCTCTTCCATCGTTGTGTCAGCAAGGGACAATGTCTTCTTGGCTGCATCGAAACGATAAACATGATCAGAAAGCTGTTCCTCCTCGGAAACCTGTGTGCCATTTACCTCTCTTACCATCTCAGATAAGGTTTCCGGTGTACCCATATCGGTACTTACCGCGATAACCTCATGCACAGAAGAAGGTAAGATATATAGATCGGTTCCAACCTTCTTGGAAAGTTCAGAAAGTGCATCTTCATAAAACATGGACGCTGCACCGTTGACCTTTGCTGCATTGGAGATAACGTACATCTGCTGTGTCGGAGGCATTTCCTCAAACATCACATCTGCCATCTCCGCAGGCATACCGTCTTTTCCAAACATCTCTCTCATGACTTCATTCATGGACTGGATTGTTACCGGAAGGATTTCCTTCGTGTTTGCAACAGCTAATTCATGAAGATCATCCGCAGTCACTCCCCACATAGCCATGTGCTCATTACGGATGGTAATTGTTGCAGTACCTTCCGAATCACGACCGATCATCACCTTATAGATAAGGGATAAATCCTCTTTCTCCTTATGCGGAATCTGTGAAAGCAGCTTCGCATTACGCTGTGTATTTACAGCCACCATAACGATATTGCTCTTCACAAACTCAAAGTCCTGAAACTTCTCCGCGATATTACCGAATTCTTCCGGTGCTTTGATATTGGATACCACTGTACGAGTGATCTGATCCATGATAGCATCCAAATCCTTGCCTTCCTCGTACTGCTTGAAATAGCCATCAAGGTAAACATTCGGAGCAATGTTGCTGTCCTCCGGAGTTACTGTAATCCCGTGAAGCACAAGACCATTGTTCTTTTCCACTTCATGGGAGCGGATCTGTGCGCCCTTGTACTCTTCCGGCAAACGCTCCGGAATAGTCATCAACGCATAATCCTGAAATTCAGAAAAATTAAGCATGTTTCTTCTCCTTTCTCTCCTTATTTTTCTTTGCAGCAATAAGTGTGTCGTATGCTAAAACCGCTGCTCTGTTATTAGCATTCTTTTCGTAGTCAACGACTACATTTGTGTTGGTTACAAAATCCATAGCTTTTTCCTCCTTCTAAAAATTTTGTTGGATTTGTTCCTACACCTTACATTTGGGTTGGAAAAATCCTTATTACTAAACTGAGGCAAAATTTTTATCTACTTTTTTTCTTTACCGAAATCTGGGTCTCTGATTCTTCCGGCATTTCCTGCTTTGTTTCCAGCTCCACAAGCTTTTCATCAATCTTTGTTACCAGTTCGTTTGCTGTATTCTTTATAAGTTCCAGATTCTCTTTAAGTTCTGACACTTCACGATCTTTGCTCCAGCCGGTTATATATCCAAAGCTGTAATCACCGGTATCAAGCCCCAGCATTCCTGCTACCCAAAATGCAGTACTCTCAGCCTGAATCTCCTTACTCTGCTTGTCCCACTTATCTTCTTTACTGCCATGACCATAGGTTGCATGAGCGATTTCATGAAGCATCGTTTTTATGGTCTGAAGCTCCGGCATTCCTTCCTGCACCACGATTCGCATTTCTGTCGGCGAATAAAAGCCATTTGCAGAACCTGGCACCTCTTCAAAGCTCACCGGAACCGGACTGATTGATATCAGTACTTCTTTTAACTTCTCGTAATCCTCCACACCTGCTTCCAGCCTCGTGGTAAGTGACGGAAGCGGATCACCTTCTGTCTGCGACAGATCAAATACGTAGCACGGGCGAAAAGACTTATATTCCCTTATCACCCTCTCCGTGGACTGGGTACCATCATCGTTAAGTACCGGCTGATTTCTCTAATCAAACTTAGGCTCCTCCACTTCAACCTTTCCTTTTATAGGAGCAAAGATCATGATTCCGGACTCACCCTTTACCACGTTTCGATTAAACTCATTCCATTTCTTATATCCGCAGACATAACTTGCATGCGGACACTGTGATGCAATCAGAATGCAGTTGTTGATGCTGTAATTTGGAAACTTTGACATGACAGAAATGTACTCTGCCCACTTGCCACTTTCGTATATCTCCTTGGTTCCATTCATCAAACGTTCCTGTATCTCGCTCATCTTTTCCTCACGATTAGACTTTGACTTTTTCATGCTTTTCACCTCCCTTCGACTTTTGGTCCACTGGACCAGAAGTAATATCAAGTGCTGTTCTTAAATCCTTAATTGCCTCATGCACGTACAAAACATCCCCGGCATCCATACCTTCCTTTAAACAAATGTGTTTAAGATGCAGATCTATATCCGAAAGCTTTGCTATCAGATTTTTATATCTGATGGAATCCGGCATTTGCTTCTTCTGCCCTGACAGGAGATAACAGAAGTACTGAGAACGGTTCATTCCAAGTTCATTTCTCAACATGTCGAACTTCGCTACTTCTTCCTCAGACAAAGACAGATGTACTTTCTTACTAATCATTTCCATCAGCCTCCTCTTCGTTAAAATCATCAAAAACCATGTCTTCATCTACCTGAACGTGGATATCCACATCGCCATACGCCTCCTGCAAAAATCCTGGCGATTCAATCTGCGGTTTTTCATCCGCAATATGAGTTCCATTCAACTTTTGGTCCACTGGACCAAAAGTGGTCTTTAACATCTTGCATGCTTCACAGGCAGCACCTGTCTGATCATTTTTCAAAAGCAACTCCTTAAATGTCTGTATCTCTTCCACAGGCACCAATCTGAAATGACAAGGTTTTCCACAATAGTTCGCCACCGCCTGCCAATCTCCACATAACAGTTCCCTTACGGTCTGTTTCTTGATATGGGCTTCGCTTGCCGATAATGCCTGCTTTAAAAATGAACGAATGGTTCTGTAATTCTGATACTCCTTAGGCTGCTCCAAAAGCTGGATCAGATAATTCGCATCAATGCAGTAATCCCCTGCATAGGTAAGCAATGCCTCCATCTCAGGATCCCCGTGGAAATACCACAACGCATAGGTGGTAAGCTTCGTCTGGTTATCCATCTCGTTGTTTTCAAGCAACATCCGAATCGCCTTCTGCCTTTCGTTTTCCTTCTGACTCTCAACGGCCTGTATGGGTTCCTGCCTGTTAAGAATGCTTTTAAATACCCTTCCGTCCTTGAACTGACTGCACACACGCCGGATGAAATTTCGAACGGTAAGAACCTTCTCCGGTTCTGCCTTCCTTTCATACAGGCTATTAACTTCCGTCTCTTCTGTTGATTTGGATGCATACTTTATAAAGTCGATATCTGTACCGGGGCTGTCCTTAAAGAAGTCCTTTGCCAAAACCTCAGCCGGTTCGGATACTACGGATGCAGGGATCAGAATCTTCTTATCCATGTCCGACATAATGGATGCACATATCCCTTCCAATAGCTTCTTTTTTAATTTCGCTATCTCTGCATCTTTTGCTGCCAGTTCATCTTTCAGTTTTTTGGTCTCGGCAACCGCGGCATTCTTGTCTTTTCGCATCGACTCAAAGCTTTGTGATTTTCCCGTGGTGACGGTCGGGATATCATCCTCTGGTTTCTTTTTCTTTTCAGAAATATCCGCCGTAAGATTTAGCTCAGCACAGACTTCTTCTAATTCCTTAGATAAGGCTTTTAAATCTAAACTGACCTTTCCGTCTTCCACAGTAATAAATGGCATTTCACCATCTTTCGCAGATGCTACGCACTTACGAGCATTTGTATTGCTTCGCCCATTATTCTCCAGATACTTTTTTGTATCTGATTCTGTGTGTTGTCCCTTGGATAGATATGAATACAGATCTATGTAGGTATCCAACGGATGTAAAATTGTTTTCTTCGTACCCATGAATCGTTCCTCCCTTCGGGTAATCTTCTAAATTACATTTGGGTTGGAATTATCCTCATTACTAAATGGGCAATAAAAAAACAGGCATTTCAGCCTGCTAACCTTCCGCCACTGATTGGCATTTTCATCTCCGCTATGTGTTGGCGAGTTCTTTTTTGTCACTTCACATAAATTGCTTTCTTTTCTGCTTCGCCAAGTCTTGGTTCCAGTAAAATCAATGCTTGCCACCCTTCGGTCATTTTGGTCTTTATTTGGTGGGTCATCCTATAAAGTGATTAACAGGATACGCCTAAAGTTACAACCACTTTACGCAAAAAACTCCGTGCTCCTATGTCGCCCGCTTTAGGATATCCTTCCCTAAAATCATCTTGGTCCACTTCTGGTCCACTGGACCAAAAGTTAAAATCCCCTCCAATCCTTACTCATAAGTTGACTGCAGGGACCCACGGCTGTGCAAAAAGGCATAAAGAAAGGCTCCCATACCCGAGTAATCAAAACCCGAATAGAGAGCCTTTTCGCGAGGGTCAGCTTAGCACAGCCGCCACCTACAGTAAACATATGTAGTTTATTCTTCTACATAATCCTCTTCTGTCATAAGCACTGCCGAAATATATCCCGTTTTGGGAGCCGTAATCCTTATTGGCTATAAATATATGTTTCAAAGACAAGACGAATACCTCTTAATCTAACGCAATCCCCGTCATTTCCACATTATCCCACCGGCAAACCTCAGTAAGTTTACCCTCACTGCCATCATACCTATACAGCGCACACAGATTCTGCCAATTTACATTATACTTCACGAACGCATAATAGCTCCCATCATCGGAAATAACGGTCATCCTGCTCAGATCATGCTCAGCCTCATCGGCTAACTTCTGCATAATCACCTTAACCGTCCCATCCTCTTCTACCTAATTTCCTTCCGATATCAATCATCTTGGTAGCCTTAAGCTCCACAACAACCTTACCGTTTTCAACGGCTGAAGCAAAATCATCTGCATCCGCATACAGGAACTCGGCTTCATCCGCCGTAAAAGGGTCTGTCTCTTTCATCACACCGTTACCATACACCACAGAATAAACCGTCTCATTCCTAGTAAAATGTGCGGCCACAACAAAAATTTCTTTACATTTTTTTGCATATTCAACACCTTATTATTCTATCGGATATTTCCCCTGTTTCTTTTGTTTATCACTAATCAAAATTTCTCTGAACTATATTATGTCACCTTTTATGTTTTTTGCCGAATTATAGTTGACTTTATCTCCTCATCCGCTATAATAAAAACTATAAATCGGCACTTTCTCATTTTTTTGCCGAATTATAGAATTTACAAACACGAGGTGATCCCTACCATGAACGCAGCCACCGTACTACCGCACCTCCCCACCGGAGAGGTTTTCAATAAAAATACATTCCGCGAAGCCGTCCACTCCATATACCCGGACTGCACCGAAGCCTCCATCAACTGGATGCTTGTCACCCTGCGCAAGCAAGGTAGCCTTGCATCCGCAGGCACTGGGAAATACTACCGCATCCCTCAGGATGCTCCTGCAAAGAAACAATACTCCTACCCTCATTCTATGGAATATCTTGATCTTGAAAAAGAAATCACCGAGGCCTATCCTCTTGTGAATTTTCAAATGTGGGAACTGATCCAGATGAATGATTTCGTCAATCATCAGATCGCAAAGAACGTAATATTTATAGAAGTGGAATCCATGCTTGTGGATACTGTCTACGAGCTGCTGCATGAAAAATACCCATATGCCATGATCCAGCCGACACATGATACCTTTTACAAGCAGCGTGCTCCCGAAACAGATATCGTCGTCCAAAAGCTCCTCTCTGAGGCTCCCGCACCGGACGTAAATCATTCCTGCGTGATAGAAAAACTGTTGGTGGATCTGCTGTCCAAGAAACTTTCAGGAAGCCTGATTGAGCGAAGCGAATATCCACGCATATATGAAGATGTCTTCCGCAAATACAATATAGACGAAACCCGTATGTTCCGGTATGCCAAACGCCGCCATCTTTATGACCGCCTGCTATCCTTCATAAAGACAAAAACCGACATACATCTGATGACCATTTGATAAGGAGAATCCCATGATAACAAAAGAAACCTACACCATAGAATATGTGAACTCTCTTCGCGAGAAATATAAGAAAGACCCTTCCCTTTTGGAAAGAGTCCTGTTTGCTTTTGGCCTGCTGGAAGCCATCACCCGTGTCGGAATGCCCTTCATCTTCAAGGGCGGAACTTCCCTGATGCTAATCCTCGACCACCCCTTAAGGCTCTCAACCGACATTGATATTCTCGTAAAGCCAGGGACAGATGTTGACCACTACATAAACGAAGCGGCCAAAATATTCCCGTTCAAGACCTTTGATGTAGGACGGATTTTGCGGACATTCAAAATAAAAAAGAATGTGGAGGTAAC
>CAMHLZ010000038.1 GCA_946186125.1 uncultured Lachnospira sp.
CATGTTTCATGACACATTGGTGCCTTTCGCAGAAAGGCGGATTATAACAATGAAAGAAAAGACATATCAGACTCGTTGCGGAACAATCCACTACTGGACAAGCATATCAAGCCTGAATGCAATTACCCTTGTCTTTTTGCCGGGATTGACCGCTGACCATAGACTGTTTGATAAGCAGATTCTGTTTTTTGAGAAAAAGTATAATATTGTGGTGTGGGATGCACCGGCACACGCTACCTCATGGCCGTTTCGGTTTGATTTTGATTTGTTTGATAAAGCAAAATGGTTGAACGAAATTTTAAATCAAGAAGAAATCAACAAACCTGTCATTGTTGGACAATCTATGGGTGGATATGTGGGGCAGGCTTATGCACAACTCTATCCAAACCAGTTGAAAGGTTTTGTTTCCATTGACTCTGCACCGTTGCAACGAAAGTATGTGACTGCGGTTGAAATCTGGCTTTTGAAGCGGATGGAACCGGTATATGCTCATTATCCATGGAAGTGGCTACTGAAATCGGGAACGGAAGGTGTTGCCACATCTGTTTATGGCAGAAATTTAATGCGTGAAATGATGCAGGTTTATGACGGTAACCAAAAGCGTTATGCACAAATTGCCGGACATGGCTTTCGTATTCTGGCAGAGGCAATGGAAAAGAATCTGCCGTATGAGCTTAAGTGTCCAGCTTTGTTGATATGCGGTACACAGGATCATGCCGGTTCGTGCATACGGTATAACAAAGCGTGGCATAGAAACACGAAAATTCCTTTAACATGGATTGAAGGAGCTGGACATAATTCTAATACAGACAAACCTGAACAGATAAATAGTTTGATAGAAGAATTTGTTACAAATATTTAACAATAGACAACTTTCGACTTGTGGACTTTAGCAACTCGGAAGTTGGAGCAAAGGAGGTTTACAATGGGGTTTTGGATTTTTATGTTGATTATGGATTTGCTTCTTCCATTTACGATGATTGGTTTTGGAAGATATTTTATGAAAAAGGCTCCAAAGGAAATAAATTCAGTATTTGGATTTCGGACTTCGATGTCTATGAAGAACAAAGACACATGGGAATTTGCTCATAAATATTGTGGTAAAGTTTGGTATGTCTGTGGAATGGTTATGTTGCCGATAACAGTAATATTCATGCTTTTAGTAATTGGAAAAAATGAAGATTGTGTTGGGAGTATAGGAGGAATTATCTGTGGTGTTCAACTTATTCCTTTAATTGGATCTATTCTCCCAACAGAAATAGCATTAAAAAAGAATTTTGATAAGAATGGAACAAGACGATAAATTCAAGTTTTTGAAACAGAGAAATCGGTAGTTATGGAGGTGAAAAATGTATTTCACAGACGAAAAAGACTATATTATGCGAATGATAAAAGAAATGGTAAGAGTATTATTTTCTTTAATGTTTGGGAAAAAGTATGTTTCTGTCAGTTCCTTTTATTATTGGAATAATCATAGATATCCAATATCAAGGAATAGGCTGTTGGATCGCATGGGGGATATGGCTTATTATGTTTGTTTTGTTGCTTATTGATAGACATAAAAGAGAACGTTAAATTCAGGTTTGCAGGAATATTAAGAAAGATATTGTTTATGAGCGAGTTACAGAACAAATGCGTTGAGTAAATGGTAGAGTTATCCCTCTTGGAGAAGTTATATAAGTAACTCTTAATAGTTTTGATTAGGAGTTTTTTGTGAGTGCTGTCGGGGAGAGTGACAAACGAAGTCTGCGGAATGGAGGATGAATTGATATGGAAGAAATTAAAACGAGGGAGGAAGCGCTAAAATTTGGTTTATCATTTCCAAATACTTATCAGGATGCTCCATTTCACGATGATAATTGGCAGTTGGTTCGTTACAGGGAAAACAAAAAAGCATTTCTTTGGACATATGAAAAAGATGGTTATATATGTCTGAATTTAAAAGCAGTTCCTGAAGATGCATATTATTGGAGAAAAATATATGAAGCGGTGATACCTGGCTACCATCAGAATAAAGATTATTGGAATACGGTAATTCTCGATGGAAGTATTCCTACGGAAGATATAAAACGGATGATAGCTGAAAGTTACGACTTGGTTTCATATAGTCCTACAAAACGAATATACGAAATTGTGAAACAGATTCCCAAAGGAAAAGTTGCAACATATGGTCAGATAGCAGCACTGGCAGGAGATAAAAATATGGCAAGAGCAGTAGGAAATGCTTTGCATAAGAATCCGGATCCGTCAGGCATTCCTTGTTATAGGGTGGTAAATGCAAAAGGAGAACTTGCACAGGAATTTGTATTTGGTGGATTGGAAGAGCAGGCAAAACTACTTGCAGAAGAAGGCGTGTTGGTAGCAGATGGCAGAGTGGAGCTTAAAAAGTTTCAATGGAGTAATGGTTTATCCTGAGTCAGATATGCGGACATAACAAAAAACACTTGACCGTATACTGTACCTGCGTTAATATAGTATAAAGATTAACTGGAAAGGAAAAGGTATATTATGAACAAAAATTCACAATTATATGCGATAATCAGTTATTTAACATGGATTGGTTTTTTGATTGCATTAGTAAGCAGAGATAAAAGTGACAATCTTGTATGGAGACATCTTAACCAGGCGCTGGTGATTAATATTATTTCATCAGTCGGATCATTTGTAGTCAGATTTGGCGGTATGTTTACATTAGCCGGGGGGCTGCTTAATTTAGCGGCATTTGTTTTCTTTATATTGGGAATTATAAGAGCAATTCAGATGAGCGAAGAGCCGTTGCCAATTATTGGTGAGATTATATTGATTAATTAATGTTTATAAAAATGAAAAACGGGCAGATATCAGGAAATACGATAAAAAACTGATATCTGTTTTTTATTATATAATATGGCATGAGTAAAGAAACATATTGACAATAAAAGAAAAACGTAATAAATTATAGGAGTATGATTCTTTTAGGTGATTGATTGTGTTGAGTAGAAAGAAAATAAATGATAAATATAAAAAAATATGCTGGATTATTTTTTCTTTGGTACTAGCGTGTCTTACTGTAACGACTGTTATAAAGCAGAGTGAGGGAGTATCTTTATCAGATATTGTACACACTGTCATGAAAGCTGACAAGACATGGCTTATCGTCGCAATTATAAGTGCATCTATGTTTATAATATGCGAAGGATTTGCAGTTATGTGTATATTGAAGGGTGCTGGATATAAGATTAAGTTCAAAAACGGACTTTTATACAGTACTTCGGACATATTTTTTTCAGCAGTGACTCCGTCAGCTACCGGAGGACAGCCGGCCAGTGCCTTTTTTATGTTACGTGACGGTATACCGGCAGGTGTTGTGACAGCTACGTTGATAATTAATCTTATGTTGTATACGCTGTCTGTTGTGATATTGGGATTCATAGCTGTATTGATGTATCCTGCTGCGTTTTTTGAATTTAGGATTTTTTCAAGGGTACTTATAAGCGGAGGCTTTGCAGTATTATGCGGATTATCTGCGTTCTTTTTGCTAATGCTAAAGAATGGAGAAAAAATATTTCTGGTTGCGTTCAGAATTTTGATGTTTTTTTATAAAAAAAGATTAATAAAGAGACCGGATTCGATGGTTTCAAGGTTGAGAAAAGCCAAGATGGATTACAGACAATGTGCTAAAATCGTTGTAAAAAAACCTATGATTTTATTGTATTCGTTATTTTGGAATCTGCTACAGCGATTTACACAACTTATTGTTCCTATGTTGCTGTACATTTCTATGGGCGGACATTTCAAAGAAGCTATTATGGTATTTCAGAGACAGTGTCTTGTAACTGTAGGATTTAATTTTGTGCCAATACCGGGAGCCATGGGAGTGGCAGACTACCTTATGGTTGATGGCTTTTCAGAGATTGTGGGACGTGAACTGGCATTTCATTTGGAAATGCTTAGCAGAAGTCTTACCTTTTACATTTGCGTATCAGCGAGTGGGATATTTACGTTGTTTGGTTTTTTACTTGGAAGGAGAAGAAATGATAGGAGTATATGATTATACTGTTATACTTACATACTTATCTATGATATCAGGTGCGGTTGGAATGATTATTACAATGACAGGAATAGGGCATCCGTATTTTGGAATCTTATTTCTGATGATATCAGGATTGTTGGACGGAGTTGATGGAGCAGTTGCAAGAACGAAAAAAAATAGAACTGAATTGGAAAAAAATTTTGGTGTGCAGATTGACTCGTTCTCTGATTTGATATGTTTTGGAGTTCTGCCTGCTACAATAGGAATTGCACAGCTGAGGGTAAGCGGAAGGTTTACGGAAGTTTTCAGACATAGAGATTATTATGAGAATTTTTGGGCAGTTGTGTTGATGATATCGATAGCAGTTTTTTATATTCTTATGGCGTTGATAAGACTTGCTTATTTTAATGTGACAGTAGAGCAGAGAAGGGAAGAAGCTAAGGAGTATGGAGGACAGTTCTTTTATGGACTTCCGGTAACCACATCATCACTTGTTTTTCCGCTTACACTGATTGTTAATTATTTTGTGAAAGCAGATTTGACTGTCATGTATTTTTTTATAATGTTTGTTGTAGCGATATTATTTGTCGGAGATTTTAAGATTCCAAAATTTGGGAGAAAAGGGTTATCGGTATTGATAATTATCGGGTTAACGGAACTGGCGGCGACTATTTTTATATTTACGTGTGGTTAAATGGATATTTTAGAATTTTTATATAAGAAAAAAATTGGAAGAATAATATTACGTCCCCTCATAAGCAGACCATTGTCTGCTATGTCGGGGACTTTTCTTGATTCAAGGATTTCAAAAAAACTGATACCTCTATTTGTTGAAAAAAATGGAATTAAAACGGATGATTACATATTGGAAGGTATAGACAGTTTTAATGATTTTTTCTGTAGGAGAATACGTGAGGAACTGCGTCCTGTAAGTAACATACCTGAGGATTTTGTATCTCCATGTGACGGACTGCTTAAGGTGTTAAAGATTAAAGAAGGAATGGTGATACCGGTTAAGCAAAGTATATTTACGATAGAAGAGCTGTTGCATGATAAAAAACTTGCGAAAAGTTTTGAGGGCGGATATTGTATGGTATACAGATTGTGCGTAAATCATTATCATCGCTATAGTTATTTCGACTCGGGCTTTAAGTATAAAAACCGTTTTATTCCGGGATTTTATCACACTGTAAGACCGGTTGCGCTCGAAGAATACCCGGTATTTGTCCAAAATAGCAGAGAGTATTGTGTTATAGACACACAGAATTTTGGAAGATGTGTTCAGATGGAAGTAGGAGCGATGCTGGTAGGCAGAATTGTGAATGATGATAAAGATGCATCTATGGTAGTCAGAGGGGATGAGAAGGGACATTTTGAATATGGAGGTTCTACTATTATAGTTCTGGTAAAAAAAGGAAAGATTGAGTTGAAAAATAGCATAAAAAAAACCTTGATAAGTGGAGAGGAAATACCTGTAAACATGGGTGAGGTTATCGCAAAAAAGTTATAAAAATATACGGATAATAGCTTTTTGATGTAGATGAACAGAATACAGGACGGTTGACAGAACTATCAGTATGAATTAAAATGTATTTGTTATTCTGACATTAGGAGGCTGGAAATATGGAAAATTTAAGAGTGGCAGTAATCGGACTTGGAGGAGTGGGAGGTTATATTGGTACATTACTTGCAAAAAAATGTGAAAATGTAACATTTGTTGTCAGAAAGAACAGATGTGAACAAATAAAACAAAAAGGTCTTACACTTCATAGTGATTATAATGGTGAGATTAATGCAAAACCAAAACAGGTTATATGCAATGGTGATGAGACGGAACCACAGGATTACATATTTATTTGTGTTAAGAATTATTCGCTGGAGGAAGCATGTGGGGATATCAGAGGTATGGTATCGGATAATACGGTTATTGTGCCAGTTATGAATGGAGTTGATCCGGGAGACAGGATAAGAAAACTGGTTGGAAAAGGCATTATACTTGACTCTCTGATTTACATCATATCATATATGGATGATAATGGTGATATTATACAGCAAGGAGATAATCCACATGTTCACATCGGACATTTGGGGAAAGGTATGGCGGAAACAGGATGTGCCAAAAAAGTATGCAGGCTATTGAAAGATGCAGGAATTCCGACCGTGTTTGAAGAAGATATAGAAGCGGCAATATGGAAAAAGTATATGTTGAATTGCGCGTATAATGTTTCAACGGCCTGTTATGATGAGACCATTGGCATGCTTAGACGGGATGAAAAAAAGTCAAAGGAATATGAGGCGTTAGTATGGGAAGCATATAATGTTGCCATAAAAAAAGGTGTAAATCTGACGGAAGAAGATGCTAATAGTGTGATTTACAGTTTCTATCATGTACATGCGGAAAATGCAACCAGTTCTCTTCAGAGAGATGTCAGGGCAGGAAGAAAAACAGAGCTGGAAACGTTTTGCGGTTATCTTGTAAAAGAAGGAAATTTACTGGGAATAAGCGTTCCTGTTATGACAAGGATGTATAATATAATAAATAATAAGTGAGGGGTATTATGGGAATGACGTGCGTAGTTTGTAACAGAGAATTAGATGTGATAGATAAGATTAAAGATTTTATCAGACATTATTTTGAAGAAAAGAATGTGATTGTGGATATTGATACATTTTCTGATTTTGGAAAATGTTATCGCAGCATTTATCGTACAAAATATGATTTGTATATATTAGATGTTGATATGCCGGAAGGCTCGGGGATTGAACTGGCAAAGGCGGTCAAATCAAGCAATCCTGAAAGTGTTATTATTTTTCTTACTGATACAGGTAGTTTTTATAAAGAGGCTTATCAGTTAGAAGTATTGCAATGTATTGAAAATCCGTTGTCAGGTGATAAATTTAACAGGACATTGGACAGGTTTATGCTCTATTATAAGGGAATTAAGAACAGACATACATATATTGAGTTATCTACAAGAAAAGGTGTGTATACGATTAAAGCAGATAATATAGAATATGTAGAATCGTGTAACCATCAGCTTTTAGTTAATATGCATTCAAAAGAGAAAATAGTTACCGTAAATTGTTCGGTTACGTTAAAAAAGCTGATGATGCAGCTTCCGGATGATAAGTTTATATTGCCATACAGGGGCTATATTATTAACGTGAAATATGTTCATCATATTGAAACTAATCATCTGGTGATGAAGTCAGGCGCAAAGATACCGATTCCTAACCGGCAGTATAATAAAATCAGCAAAATATATTCAGAAAAATTAAGACAATTATAATTTTCAAAGCGTCGAAAATAAGGATATCTTGTTTTTGACGCTTTTTATACTGCTTTTTTACGAAAGAAAATAGCGTTTTAAAGAAGTATGCCTTTATTTTATAGAAAATGATGTTAATATATATGTGTTATTTTAGCGCTATAGTAACAAAAAAAGGAAAGAGAGTGGAATGATGAGAAAGAGTACTTTTAAAAGAATTTCGGCGATGATTCTTGTATTATTTATGCTGATAAGCTCTGTTCAATGGAATATATTAACGGATACCGTACTTGGTGGAGAAGTAAACACCGTAATATATTTAAAGGATAATACACAGAGTAAGTGGCTGAAAAATGATAATGCAACATTTGTATTGATTGATAACACGCATAATCATGCGATATATCAAATGACAAAGACAGAAGAGAATTTGTGGAGCTGTGAAGTTCCTGAATCAGCTTATAATATATCTTTTTTAAGATACAATAAAGAAGGAAACATTAAGTGGAACGAATGGTCAGCAGGCGGACGTGATGAGAATAATATGTATGTGGCCTGCGGAGCAGAATATGGTCATTGGGAAAATAATGCTGCTTTTATGGAGGGACAGAAATTATACCTTGACCTTAGAGAATTTAACAACTGGGAAAAATCAGATGCGTTATTCTATGTTAATTTTTCAAATTATTCGAAAAAGGATAACAACAATAATAATGTACCAATTTCTTCCGATAAGGTTTCTCCAAAAAAAATATTGCCTTCATACGAAAATCACGTATACACATATACGGTTACAAAGGAAGATGAAGGAAAAACTTCTCTCAGATTCTGGAGAGGTAACGAGAACACATTATGGAATGATTCGATAGTATTCAGTTACAAGGATTATTTAAATGGCAAGAACTGTGTTAAAGCAGCTGATTGGAATAATGCCGGTGAAATAACCTATTATGAGGAAAATGTTGACGAAACGCTCGATACGGATGGTGACGGATTATATGATTATCTTGAAATTTATTTTAATACGGATAAGTTAAATCCGGATACAGACGGAGATGGTATTTCGGACTATATTGAGTTGATAAAAATTTCTACAAACCCTTTAGCTGTTGACTCTGATAATAATTCGGTTTCTGACGGTGACGAGGATGCAGACGGAGACAGACTCACAAATATTAATGAAGTAGCATCAGGAACAGATTTGACATCAAAGGATACAGACACAGATGGTATAACAGATGGTGATGAGGTTTACGTTACACATACGCTCCCATTAGTGTTTGATACGGATAATGATGGAGTATGTGACGGACGCGAATTAGAATTGGGCACAGATCCGCTTGTGGCAGATTCAGAATTTCATGTTAATCTTGTAAGTGAAGATGAGGACAGTGTAAAGGCATCTGTTGACATTAATCTTACAGGTGAACAGGTTGATACTCTTGATGTGAGTAAGGTTGATAATGAATTTTTATTCCCTGAGACAATGCCAGGTTACATTGGAGGAGCATATAATTTCCATGTAGATGGAACATTTGACAGTGCTACACTTCAGTTTGAGTTTGATGAGGCACTATTATCAAATCCGGATTTTGATCCTGTAATCTATTATTTTAACGAAGAAGAGCAACAGCTTGAAGCACTTGATACTACTGTTACTGCAAATACAGCTTCAGCAACGGTTAATCATTTTTCTAACTATATACTTATAGACCGTAAGTTATACGAGGCAAGCTACAGATGGGAAGATGAGTGGAAAGAGTCAGAATACTCAAAGGTTGAAATAGTATTTGTTATTGATGATTCGGGAAGTATGGTTTCAAACGACCCCGCAAATCAAAGATTGACTGTAACAAAAAATCTTATTGATAACCTCCCAAAGGACAGTAAGATGGGCGTGGTAAAATTTGCAACAAATACATCTGTGTTAACATCAAAACTGACTACTGACAAGGATGAGGCAAAATCATTCCTGACAACGGCCGATTTTGTATCGTATGGTAACACATACATGTATACTGCCATTAGAAATGGATTTAATTTATATGAATCTGCTGAGCCTGATGTATTGAAAATGATGGTGGTTCTCAGTGATGGAGCTGCACATGATACAAGTATGCATTCTTCAATAGTTTCACAGGCAGTTAATAAGAATGTCAAAATATATACAGTTGGTCTTGGAAATCAGACGTCATATTTTAATAATTATCTGAAGCCGTTAGCAACATCAACTACAGGTAATTTTTATCTTGCAAGTAATTCGGACGAACTTAATAAGATTTTTGATGACATCAATAAGAAAATCGAATTAGATCTCGATACTGATAATGACGGAATCAGCGACTACTATGAAGAACATATGGTAATGTTTAACGGAGAAAATGTTCCTATGGACAAGAATAATCCGGATAGTGATGGTGATGGAGTTTCAGATGGTGATGAATTCGAAGAATTTAAAATCGAATACAACGCGGACAGAACAAAAATACACGTCACAGGAAAATTCAAGTCAAATCCTGCAGCAGTAGATACTGATTTTGACGGAATTAATGATGATAAGGATGCAAAGCCGATTGATAATAACTTTAAGGGAATATTGAAGAACAAATATGGTGATGATACGGTTAGCAGTAATGTTGAATATAAGATGGATTACAAATGGTTCTTTGACAATAATACGGTATATAATAAAGACTTAAGCGTTATATCAAGTCTTTATGCTACTGACATATATGCAGACAGTACATTATCAGTAAAAGATTCCGGAAACAATAATATTGTCGGTTCTGTAAATATACCTGATGTTATGAAGGCTTTTGGTATGGAAAATACTAAAAAGGTTTCACTTGCCGGAAGTTACAGTGATAAACATGTATCAGAAGTAGGTTTGGGTTACCGTGAAGTTACGTATAAGGATGAGACAAAGAAAATCGTTTCTGTAGTCGTACGTGGAACGAACGGAACGATTGAAGAGTGGTCAAGTAACTTTGATATCGGTGAGGATTCAACGTTTGGTACAAGTTCTGACTGGAAGAATAAGGATAATCATAAAGGGTTCGATGTAGCAGCAAACAGAATCATGAGAGTCGTTGATCAGTATCTTTCAGAGAATGGTTTAAATGCATCTGACTGTGTATTCTGGATTACCGGACATTCAAGAGGTGCGGGAATTGCCAATATTATAGGTGCAGAATATGAAAAGAATGGAAGAACATCATTCACATACACATTTGCTTCACCAAATACAACTCTCGTAAGCAACGCAACAAGCTTTAATACGATATTTAATGTTGTAAATACAGATGACTTCGTTCCATATCTTCCGGTAACGGATTGGGGATATACACGTTATGGACGTACAGCATCTGTAAGTATTGCGTCAAACTATGAGAAACAGTGGGAAAAACTCACATCAATAGGAGATTATGATCCTGATACTTTTGGACTTGATGAAACAATTAAGGCTATAGGAGATATTATTCCAAGCGGGGATGCAAGAGTAGAAGCATACAAATACACCTGCAAGTGCCATGGCGATAATTCAAGTAATAATATAACCATTAAGAATCGTGGTATGTCTAAAAATAGCAGAGAAGAGGCTATTGCAAAGATTCCAGACAATGCTTTGCCATATTGTAAAATTACAAGGTATGATGGCCGCTGGTTCTGGGGATGGGATTTTGAGGTATGCCAGACACCTCAATACTTTATGCAGATACTTGCAGCAAAAATGGGTGGAAAAATATCAAACTACCGATTTGTAGTTGAATTGAATATTGCAGACAGATATGAAAATGCTAAAACTCAGTTAATTCAATCAGCTTTAGGTGGACTTGAGCATCCGCATTATCCGGAATCATATTACGTACTTGCTAAAAATATTAGTTCAGGACGTTTTTAATTAATAACAAAATAAAAAATGAGAGACAGGGAAAAAGTTTATCTCTGTCTCTTTTTAAGACTTATTTTAATCAGGGCTGTGACGATTAGAATAAGCAGCGCGTATACAAATAATATAAAACCGAAGAATATAATATTACCGGTAATGGTAAATCCTATATGATACAAAGTGGATTTTTCTTCAGCAAATTTATAAAGCAGATCATTAACTCCGCCAGATATCAGAACTAGTATAAAATCGGTTAGTAAAAAAAGTATAAGCGGTTTGGCAGGCCTTTTTATAAAAAACGAAACAAGCAGAATAAAAAGGCAGAGTGCAAAAATACCGGAAGATATTATTAAGATCCACATGAAAAGTAAAAAAAGAGTTAAACAGAGCGGATCCAATCCCGGTATATTTGATGTACAATAGAATCCAATAAGTGATAAAAGAGCAACTATACCATCAATAATTGTAAATATTTTTAAACGTTTCATACAAATATTCATACCTTTCCTATTATGATAACACTATCATAACACATATATTAACGAAATCAATATACAATTCGTATACGGACAGTTTTGTTTCGAAAATAAACATAATAATCATTAATAAATTAATCGAAAAAAACCGATATAACTCATAGATGAGTTGACATGGCAATAGGGATGAGACGGAGTTTGTCCCTTATTATTTCAAGGAGGAATGATTATGAGTAATGTTTCTACAATTGTGAACAATACGTATACGTATGAAGCGCAAAAAGTTAAGAAGACAAATGAAAAAACAGAGGATGTCGCAAAAGAAACTAAGAAGAGTGAAGCAACAGATAATGCCGCAAAAACTTATGGCAAATCAAATGTATCGGGAAAAACAATCGGTACCCCGCAGTTAAGTGAAAAGGCGGCAAAATACTATGAAAAGCTTAAGAGCAAGTATAATAATATGGATTTTATTCTTGTGAGTGAAGATCAGAAAGAAAATGCAAAAGCACAAGCCGGTCGTTATGCCAATGCAAATAAGATGGTTGTATTGGTGGATGAAGACAAGATTGAACGAATGGCTGAAGATGAAGCATATCGCGAGAAGTATGAAGGTATTATCAGAGATGCAGCGACGGGACTGTCACAGATGAAGGAATCAGTAGCTGCTACCGGAGCAAATGTAAAAGGATTTGGAATGCAGATTGATGATAATGGAACTGCATCATATTTTGCAGTGCTTGAAAAATCGAGTGCTGCACAGAAAGAGAGAATAGAAAAAAATATCCAGAAGAAGGCTGAAGCAAAAAAAGCAGAAGAAAAGAAAGTAAAAAAAGAAGAGCAGGAAGAACGGCTGAAAAATAAAGGTAGTGAAAAAACAGAGAAAAACGTAAAAACCAAAGAATCGGATACAGTTACGGTTACGGCATCTTCCATTGAGGAACTTGTAACAAAAATATCCGATAAAATGCAGGAATTTATGAGTGACCGCGCGATTACGGATGAGGAAAAACAAGTTGGAAGAAATGTAGATTTTTCAATCTGAGTGAGATTATAAAACAATAAAAATGGTGCACATCGCATAAGCATGTGCACCATTTTTAGTTAAATAAATTCCAATTTAAAGAATTGCAATTCGGTATTAAGCGCATTAGAAAGATTATTAAGTTCTTCTGCAGATTGAGCAAGTAAATTAACTGTTGCATTTAATTCCTGCATAGAAGCTGAAGTTTCTTCAGTTGCAGCTGCATTTTCTTCAGATATTGTAGCAAGCGCTTCCATTGCATCAGTAATAATCATCTTAGAAGAAGCACAATCTTCTGCGAGAGAAGAAATGCCGGTAATACCTTCTGAAGTTTCTTTAACACCGCTAATAAGCTGTTCTACTATAGAAACGGTATCTGATAAAATCTCCTGTACCTTTTTGGTAATCTGTTCAACATCAACAGATCTGTTGGTTGAATTAGCAGATGCATCAAGAAGATTTTTCATTTCTCTGTGAATCTGTTCAACAGTAGTAGCTGATTCTGTTGCAAGATTACCGATTTCTTCAGCAACAACGGCAAATCCACGACCTGCATCACCGGCACGGGCAGCTTCTATAGAAGCATTAAGGGCGAGCATACTGGTCTGTGAAGCAATAGATGAAATGCTCTCTAACATTGTATTAACCGCATCGACTGCTTTACTTGTTGTCTTGATGCCATCGTTAATATCATCCATAGCTTTCTGCATCTGATGCATACTGTCAGATAATTTTGAAATCTGTTCGGCAGAAGAAGCACTTTGATCATCCATATCTTTTGCGGTTATCAAAAGAGCTTCTGCATTATCAGAAACCTTCTGCACGCCATCAGATAAATGACCAACATTTTCAACAGCCTGCTGCACGTTGTCAGCCTGTTCATTTGCACCTTTTGCAATCTCCTGAACAGCCTCTGAAACACCGTCTGATGTATCTGAAATCTGATCAGCCGTCAGTGCGAGCTCGGTAGATGCATTTCCGACTTTGGTGACAGCATCCTTAACAGTTGTGATAACACCGCGTATGTGTTCAGTCATGATATTGGTATTTTTGACAATATTACCAAATTCATCTTTTCGATTATCAAATCCTTCTATCTGCTGGAACGAACCTTCTGACAACTTTGTAATGGCATTATCAATAGCCTTTATAGGATCAACAAGCATCTTTGAAAAGAGAAGTGTAACAATTGTGCTTATAAGTAACATTATAAGTGTTACAACAACGGATGCAATCTGAGTCATTTGTGCATTTCTGTTAACGGCATCCGCATCTCTGTTGCATAGTATACACCATCCGGTTACAGGTTCTCTCTTATATGAAATCAAGGCATTGAATTTACCGTTATCTGCAGTATATGTATCCTCATCTTTTGAAGATGTCATACATGTTGCAGAAGAAAGGTCTTCCGGTTCATCTTCTGCACTAATCTCATGATCAGAATGAGCGGCAACCATACCTGCTGAATCGACTATCAGGCAGTCTTTCATGCCTTTTTCAACGTGGTCGGCCAAAAACTGGTGGAATGTTGACATATCTACATTATGCTGGGCAACACCAAGCACTGTCTTGCCGTCTGTATCAAGAATGGGAACTGCTATACAGGACATCCTGGTGCCTGTTGAACGGCTGACGATAACATCTGATATAAAAATACTTCCTTTCATGGCTCCCTGGAAATAATCTCTGTCAGCGATTTCAACACAATCACCTACACTACGTAATATCTGCATACCATCGGTATTAGAGATTGCGGTTGTACATCCGTCATCAATAACAGCGTCAACTGCTTTCATGTGTGCAAAAACCTGTTCTTTTGTAATTCCTGATGCATCACCATACTTCATATAAGCTATTGTAGATGGTGAAAGAGCAAATCCTTCAAGCAAATAGACGTCTTTCTTTACTATTTCAGTCAGATCGTTTTCAATCAAATTAACCTGCATCTGATTCATATCTTCGGCATTAGTTATAGCCGTATTGACGGAATTAATAGAAGAAAAAACCGTGATTACAATTGCTGTAATGAGTAAAGGAATTAAACTCATAATAAGAAGTTTTGTTTTAGTTTTAAAATTTTTCATATGTTCCTCCTTCTCCATAAAAATATGGTATTTATGAAATAATTATAAGACAAAAAATGGTAGCAGTCAACGATATTATGTGTTTTTGATTGGTAAATTTACACATAATTTCCCCCATCCGGACTGGTAATTTGGTAAAGTTAACGAGAAATTGAGAGGCTGTGCGCTGTCTATCATGTATGCTTTGATTTTTTCACCGTATAAAAAAGGATCATTTCCTCTGGTTATGCCATATTCCATAAGGAGTGCGGCACTGCCGGTTACAAATGGAGTAGAAAAAGAAGTTCCGGTATTAAGAGTATTATTAACAAGCAGGTTAACACCGGGGGCGACCAGCTCCGGTTTGCTTATTGTCGTGCCGGACAGCATGCTTACATAGCCTCTGCCGGAGAAAGGGGCTATAGTATCAAATGCCTGATTATATGCTCCTACAGATATAACCCGTAAAGCAGTAGAAGGAACAGTAAATGAAAGGGCACCGTCGGATTCTTCAAAACCGGTACCGTTGCTTAGTGAACCGGCTGACGGCAGCCATAAATCATATCTTCCTGTAACAACATTTCTTGAAATAATCCGTATAATCCATACTCCCGAAGCAATATAGTTATAGTCGGGAATCATTTCAATGAAGAGTTCCTGCCTTTTAGAGTAAGGAGACGGGGTTCCATAGTACATAAGAAGTGTTGTGCCGTCTAAATTAGCACGAATTACGGAGTTGAATTTATCTATACGTGCAGAACTAATTCCAGAAGGGCTTACAATTTCAATGAAAATGTCATCCTGATAATCTTTCCATAATTGTATATTCAGAGAAGTCTCGAATAGAGCAACATTTAATTTTATATCTTTTGAGGAATATCCGGGAATATTTCCGCCTATATGAGTTGCGGCAAGTCCTTCATTTCCTGTTCCAACGCATATACAGTTTTTCCAGAACAGACAGCATTCATTCAGAAATGTTTCCAGAAGAGAAGTCCCGGTGTGGTCGCCGTAATTATTGCCAAAACTGATATTTATTGCAACAGGAAGACCGTACTCAGCACTTTTTAAAAGCACATAATTTACAGCCTGCATCAATTGAGTGGTACGTGGAAAGTTTCCCGGGATGGAGATACCCATTTTGACAGCTATTATCATAGCATCTTTTGCAACACCGCTTCTGCCGCAGGCGATTGTAGCAACATTTGTACCGTGACCTGTAATATCGTATCCCGGATAGAATTCATTGTCAGAAGAAATAAGGAGATTGTTAATCTCTGTAGAATCTAAGAATGTATTGTCGGTCTGGTCCCAGATATTTAAGATTCTGGTGGTCCCGTCAGGATTTTTAAATTCAGTACTTCTGATATCAATACCGGTATCTATAATAGCGACAATAACTCCTTTTCCGGTCAATCCCTTCTGACTGTCAGGCAGCCTTAATTGAAGTGGTGTGATACAACTTTCTGCCAAAGCATCCGTGAGTTCAAAATACAACCCTTTCGGTTTTTCGATATATTCAATCAAAGGTTCATTTGAAAGTGGAGTTATGTATTCTTCGGGCGTAATTACAATTGCATATCTGTTAAGAAGAGGAAATACGGCAATCACCGGATATTTATCAGTCAGCTGTCTTATATCACCATTGTATTTTATAATCAGTTCCCAGGTTTTTTCAGAAGAATTAAATCCTGAATTAAGGTCAGGAGATTTTGCTCGCTCGCTTTCATTTATCCCGAGACTCAGATTAAGGAGATTTTCCAATTTCTGGTTCATATTAAACCTCTTTATGTTATAGTTTTATAAAATTATATGATAATTTACAATTCATAATGAATAACAACCGGAGATTTAAAATATAATAAAAAAAAGAATTAAGGATTAATATGGCAGGAAAAATAATTGATGAAAACTATTATGATTTTATAGTAGATAATACGCTTGGAAATATTAATGAGACAGATGATACTAATGACAGTATTACATACCTTAATGAGAAACACTTGATGTTGCATGTATATAATGACAGAGAAGAATTGTGTGGTCTGGGTCAAAACACGTATAGCCGCTTTCCGTCGCTGTTTACCATAAATTCAGTTGTCAGTATAGAAAAGTCCGGAATTGGAGAGGTTCAGAGAAATCCTTTTCTGGGTTTGTACGGTCAGGGTGTTTTAGTTGGTGTGATTGACACCGGAATTGACTATATGCATAAGGCGTTTTTAAATTCAGACGGAACTACGAGGATTAAGTATATATGGGATCAGACTATTGAAGATGGACCTGTTCCACAGAATTTTACATTTGGAACAGAGTATACAGGAGTACAGATAAACCAGGCGCTTGAGTCGGGTAATCCTTTAAATGAGGTGAAAACTAATGATGTTAATGGTCATGGAACTGCTGTTGCAAGCATAATTGCAGGCAGCAGAGATAATATTGCAAATTTTACCGGAGTTGTTCCGGAATCAGAGTTTGTTATAGTAAAAGTTAAGAGGGCAAAAAAAAACCTGTACAGAATATTCTGCGTGCCGGATGATAAACTGTGTTTTCAGGAATCTGATATTATTCTTGCTTTAAGATACATAATAAGTAAGGCAAGAGTATTACAAAGACCGGCAGCAATATGTCTTGCGATGGGTACCAGCCAGGGAGGACATGACGGACTTGGTGCCACCAGCAGTTATATCAGTTATCTGTCACAGGCATCAGGTCTTGGAATAGTCGTGGCGGCAGGTAACGAGGGAAACAGAAGAAGGCATTATTATTCAAGAGTAAATGGTAATAATTATACAGAGAATGTTGAATTAAATGTTGGAGAGCCGGACAAAGAGTTTGCAGCAGAGATATGGTCATATGTGCCGGCAAGATGCAGTGTAGAAGTGGTTGCTCCTACAGGAGAAACGACAAAGCAGATTTTTCCGTCCATTTCAGGGTGTCAGAAGTTTAATTTTATTTTTAATAAGAGTACTGTGTGGGTAAATAATATCATATTTGAGGAGGAAACGGGGGATCAGCTGATGCTTATAAGGTTCAGGGATGCAACGCCCGGAATCTGGACTTTCAAGGTAAGTAACCTGGATAATAAACCGTTTTCAATACACTCATGGCTTCCTGCCGAAAATCTGATTTCGGATGAAACTTTTTTCATAAAATCAAATCCATATACAACTATAACTTCGCCGGGAAATGCAATAATTCCTTTGACGGTGACGGCTTATAATCCGCTGAATGACAGCTTTTATCTTGAATCGGGAAGGGGTTATACGAGAATTGGGATTATTAAACCGGATCTGGCAGCTCCGGGCTATGAGATACCATGTGCCAGAGTTGGCGGAGGATATGGTTCAATGACAGGAACGGGTGCTGCCGCGGCTCATTCGACGGGGATTATTTCAATGGTTCTTGAATGGGCTGATGTAAAGGGGAACTATACATCCATTACGGGGAATGATATTAACAGACTTCTTATTCGCGGGGCGGTACGTAAGGAAAATGTAATGTATCCTAATCAGGAGTGGGGGTATGGACAGATAAATGTAAATCAGTTTTTTCAAAATCTGGGTTTGTTTTAAAACATCTTTGACATTTTATATGAAATATCATAGAATAAATAGGATTGTGAGAGAAGGGAATGGATATTTGAAATGATAAGACAATATGACAAAGATACACTTGAAAAACTAAAGAGAGCAGAATTACATATATTAAAAGACTTTATTGCGGTATGCGAAAAACATAATTTGAATTATTTTATTTGCTGGGGAACGGCAATCGGCGCAGTAAGACATCATGGATTCATTCCGTGGGATGATGATATTGATGTGGGAATGCTAAGGGGAGATTATGAGAAATTTGTAAAAATTGCAAAAAAAGAAATGAGCGACCATTATTATGTTACAACACCTAAAACGATGAAAAACTATGCAAGCGGTGTAATAAAAGTTCAGAGACTGGGGACAAAGTTTGTTCCGGAATTTTCAAGAACCATGAAGTGCAGTCTGTGTCTGCATATAGATATTTTTGTTTTTGATAATGCTGATGAGGATGAGGAGTTATTAAAGAAAAAAATTAATAAAGTCAGGACAATTTCTAAAATATTGTTTTTATGCGGGTCTCCATATCCGGAGATTCCGATGAAAGGCATACTTGGAAAAATTGCCGGAGCAATATGCTTTATGGCACATTATGTGTTTAGGATTACGCATTTATCAATACGAATGCTTTATGAAAGAATGGAGAAGATATCAAAATCGGCAAATTATAAAGATACAGGAAGTGTTATCTGTTACAACTGCCTTAAGCCTATGCAGAGTAAAATGAAAATGGAGGATTTGTTTCCACTTTCAGAGATGGATTTTGAAGGAATAAAAGTAAAACTTCCAGGCAATTATGATAAATACCTGACCAATTACTACGGCAATTATATGGAAATGCCACCTGAAGATAAGAGAGTTAATCATGCAGCGTATATCGTTGATTTTGGTAAGGATGGAATAGAAAATGATT
The DNA here is from genome assembly GCA_946186125.1 of uncultured Lachnospira sp. GTDB lineage: Bacteria > Bacillota > Clostridia > Lachnospirales > Lachnospiraceae > UBA2821. Next base: position 19,240 of record CAMHLZ010000038.1, read on the forward strand.
AAAAAATTCTGTATTTTCTCTGCACAATATCTCCCGCATATGGGAGGTGTTGAGCGATATACATATTATCTTGCTAAAGAACTTATATCAGCCGGACATGAGGTTACGGTTGTAACATCGCTTACAGAGGGGCAAAAAGAGCACGAGGTAACGGATGAAATTGAGATTTTCCGTATGCCGTCCTTAAATCTGATGTCGGGAAGACTTCCTGTTTTGAAACCGGGTAAGAAGACTTCACAGATAGAAAAACAATTAAGAAATCACAGATTTGATTTTGTACTTATCAACACCAGATTTTATCTTATGTCTTTGGCCGGTGCAAGATTTGCGTTTAAAAATGGGATAGCTTCAGGAGTTGTTGAGCATGGGACAAGTCATTTAACGTTTAATAATAAGATTTTTGATGTGGCTGAAAAAATATATGAGCACGGTATCACGGCTATACTCAAACATTATTGTAAGAATTTTTATGGCGTTTCAAAAGCGTGTTGTGAATGGTCAGCACATTTTGGGATTCGTTCAAAAGGCGTGTTGTACAATGCGATTGATTTAAAAGAAGTAAAAGAATTGTCAGACAATCCTGTTAAGAGCTACAGGGAAGATTTTCATGTAAGCGAAGATTCATCCGTTATAACATTTACGGGAAGAATGCTGGTTGAAAAGGGAATATTCGAATTGATGGAGGCGGTCAGCACTTCTAAAAAAAATATTACACTTTTTATGGCAGGTGACGGTCCGGAATTTGAGAATATGAAAAAAAAAGCTCAGACTTTAAAACGGGAGAATTTACGGATTATACCGCTTGGAAGAATAGATTTTCCACATATAATGGCATTGTTGAAAGAATCGGATATTTATTGTCTGCCATCAGTTTCAGAAGGGTTTCCGACGTCGGTGCTTGAGGCAGTTGCGGCAAAATGTTTTGTTATAACCACATATAATGGAGGTGCCAGGGAATTGATTAAAAATGGTGTTAGTGGTATTATTTTAAAGGACAATAAGCCGGATATGTTAAGAGATGCCATTGAAAAGGTGATAAATGATCCGATGGGGATGGAAAGTGCCGTGGAAAAAGCTTACGAAGAGCTTAAAAAGAATTTTACATGGAAGAGTACGGCTTCTAAACTTGTAGAATTATCCGCTCAGAAAGGGAATGGAAAAGTTGACTGATAGTGTAACACAAAAACAAAAAGTATTCTGGAATATGATGGGAAGCCTTTGTAATGCATTGTCATCCATGATTCTTGCGATAATTGTGAACTGGGTGACCGGAGAGAAGGCCGGAGGCGTCTTTGCATTTGCATTTTCAAATGCTCAATTAATGTACACAATTGGAGGTTTTGAAATAAGACCTTTACAATCTACGGATATTGATGAAAAATTTTCCTTTACAAATTATTTCTCATTACGTATCATTACTTGTGTAGTGATGATTTTTGTGTCGGCAGGATATGTACTGTGGTCAGGATTTGCACCTGAAAAAGCAGCAGTTATCTGGCTTGTATGTATGTACAAGATGGTTGAGGCATTTGCAGATGTGTTTGCCGGTATGTTCCAACAGCATGACCGAATAGATTTATCGGGAAAGACAAGCACATTCCGGCCGGTTTTATCGACAGTTGCGTTTGGAGTTGTACTTGTGTTGTCAAAGAATCTGATGGCGGCATCAGCAACTATGATTTTTACTTCAGCACTATTGTTTGCAGTGTTTGATTTCAGGTTAAAGAAAAAATATTTTCCATTCACATTTGGTTTTTCTTTTGAAGAAATTAATAAATTGATTATCGAGGCAGTACCCTTATTTATAGCGGCATTTATTAATATGTACATGAACAATGCACCTAAGTATGCAATTGATGCCGCATTTTCGGATGAAATCCAGAATGCCTACGGTATAATTTTTATGCCTGCGTTTGTGATAAATTTATTCAGTCTGTTTGCATTCAGACCGTTGCTGACAGATTTGGCAAGATATTGGAATGAAGGACAGATGAGGCCGTTCAGGAAGATTGTTGGCAGGATTGTTTTATGGATTGTTTTTTTAACGTTAGTGAGTATGGCGGGGGCTTATTTTATAGGTGCAGATATACTTAGTGTTTTGTATCATAGAACTATGATTCTGCATTTAAAAAAAGAACTTGTTTTAGTAATGTTTACCGGTGGAATCAGTGCCACGGCAACATTTATGTATTATGTAATCACTGTAATGCGAAAACAGAGATTATTGATGGTTGGATACGCATTGGGATTTTTATGTGCACTGTTTATTCCAAGAGTGCTTGTTCCTGAGTATGCGTTGATGGGTGCAGTTGTTTCGTGTGGAATATCAATGTTTGTATTAAGCGCGGTTTTTGTAGGAATAGTAATATTTTTTGTTGCCCTGCGGAATGGAGATAGTGCGAAAAATCATATTGATGTATGATTATTCACACGTCAATTTGTGCCACAGGCGTCACAAATTGCTAAAATCGCAGAGCTGAATTTGATATTCAGCTAGCGATTCCTTCGACGCAAGCGTCTGCGGAATGGAGATTTGTATGAAAGAGTTGTTGATAATTATACCTGCGTATAATGAAGAAAAAAGTATAGAGAGAGTGGTTAATCATGTTATTAGTGATTATCCCGAATATGATTATGTGGTTGTAAATGACGGGTCTAAAGATAATACTGCCCGCATTTGCAGAAAGAATGGATACAGACTTATTGACCTGCCGGTTAATTTAGGTCTTGCCGGTGCTTTTCAGACAGGACTTAAATATGCCTACAGAAGAGGGTATCAGTATGCGATACAATATGACGCAGACGGCCAGCATAAGGTCGAATATATTGATAAAATGCTCGTAGAGATAAAAAAAGGTTATGACATTGTTATAGGTTCTAGGTTTGTGGAGGCAAACAAACCGCACACGGCCAGAATGTTTGGAAGCAGAATTATATCGACAGCGATTTTTATGACTACGGGAAAGAGATTAAAAGACCCGACTTCAGGTATGAGAATGTTAAATCGTGCCATGCTGAAAGAGTTTGCATTGAATCTGAATTACGGACCGGAGCCGGATACAATTTCGTATCTGTTAAAAGAAGGGGTAGGCATTTCAGAGGTTCAGGTAGAGATGGATGAGAGAATCGAAGGGGAGAGTTATCTTAATCTGTTTCGTTCGGTAAAATATATGATACATATGGTTGTCTCTATTTTGGTTATACAGAATTTCAGAAAAAGAGATAAAAGATTTGTATCAGTAAATGAAAAAGAAAGGTCAGGAAATGTATAGATGTCGGCAATATTTCGAGTTATACTTTTAATTGTATCTGTTGGTACTTTTATATTTATTATCAAGAGAATACGGCAGGCAAAGGTTCAGATTGAAGATTCGCTGTTTTGGATTTTATGTGCACTGGTGCTTATAATACTTGGTGTTTTTCCGGGGATTGCAGATTTTTTAGCCGGGGTAATAGGTGTGTTTTCAACCGTTAATTTTATATTTTTGGTATTTATATTTATACTGCTGATAAGGGAATTTTCCATGACAATAAAGATTTCACAGTTGGAGAATAAAATCCGGGAATTAACCCAGCAGGTAGCTATTAAAGAAACAGAAAATGAAAATAAAGAAGGAGAGGAATCATAATGGCAAAGAAATTATTAGTTACAGGAGCAAATGGACAGTTAGGAAGAGAAATCAGTAATATGTACGATGCGATGGACGGAATCGAAGTCGTAAGAACTGATGTTGGAGAACTCGACATTACGGATGTGGATGCAACGGTTAAGATGATTAAAGAGGTTAATCCGTATGCGATTATTAACTGTGCAGCATATACAGCTGTTGATAAATGTGAGACGGAAGCAGATCTTGCGTATAAGATTAATGCAATCGGACCGCGTAATCTTAGCATTGCTTCTTCGGAAACCGGAGCTAAGCTTGTTCACGTATCAACAGATTATGTATTTCCGGGCGACGGAACAAAGCCTTATACAGAATTTGATGCCACGTCACCTAACAGTATGTATGGTACAACAAAACTTGCAGGAGAGAATTTTGTAAAGGAGTTTTCTGACAAACATTTTATTATACGTACGGCATGGCTTTATGGTGACGGAAAGAATTTTGTAAAGACAATGCTTAATCTTGCAAAAAATTATCCGGAAGTAAATGTTGTTGGTGATCAGATTGGTTCGCCTACAAGTACTAAGGTTCTTGCTGATATCATTGAGACGCTTTTGTGGACAGATAACTATGGTTTATTCCACGGAACATGTGAGGGTATCTGCAGCTGGGCTGATTTTACGGATGAAATATTCAGACTGACAAAAACAGAGACTAAGGTTAATCATATTACTACGGAGGAATATCAGAAAATGTTCCCTGCATCAGCAAAGAGACCTGCTTATTCTGTTTTGGAGAATTATATGTTAAAGCTTACAACTGATCATGTTGCGGCAGAATGGCATGATGCGATAGCACAGTATATAAAAGAAGGATGGCATTTAAAGTAATAATATGAAACTTAAGAAGGTATTGGGTATTATTTGTGTTGTAATGGCGGTTTTATGTATTGTTTCCGTCGGAATAAGAACAACTGTGTATAATACGGATGATTCAGAGTATTCAGTGGAAGGAAATGTCGGAATTTTAAAAAATGATACGGTGGTTGAGTATGTTTACCGGGCATCCGGCGATACAATAGCCGGGTATGAGTTTATGTTTGCCACATATGGAAAGAAACTTAGTGACGGTAAGATTATGCTGGATGTATTTGATGATGATACAAAGGAACTATTAGGGAACGGAAGTGTTCGGGCTGACAGGATAGAAGATAATGAAATGGTTCTTATCAAAACAAAGCATATAAAGTCAGGAGACAGAAAATTGCGTCTTGTGATAACTGCCTGTGATTTGAATGAAGATGAAAAGATTACATTATGGCTTGGAAAAAATGATGAAAATAAAAAGTCGGAAACTATTGTTGACGGAAAAAAGGAAGAAAACAGTCTTTTGGTTTTTTCAAGGATAGCTACAAAACAGGCACAATATGTATGGGATATGATTCTTATTACAGCTATTTGTTTTTCTGTTTATTGTTGTGTCGGACAACCACAGGAAGATGATTCTGATTTAGAAATTGAAATCATAGATAATGGTCAGACGGAGGATTGTGATGGAGTTTAAGAAAAGGTTGCTTAAGCATAGTATTGCAGTGGCAGTTATAGCTGTTTTGGGAATAATTATTGAATTGTTTGTATTCAATAACAGTGCCTTTATGCATAAGAATTACAAAGTCACATATTACAAAAAAGACGGAAATAATAATGGTTTTGCCGATAGAAAACTTGGTGATAACAGGGCAGCAGTTGTTGTAATGGATTCTGCGTATATAAAGAAGATGAAAATTGAATTTGATTCAAATGCAGATTTTAATTATAAAGTGAAGATGGTTGTACGTAACCGGTTTAATAAAAAAAATGACAAAACAGTTGAAGATAAGTATTATAACTGTCTGGCAGCAGCAAATCTTAATATCGGATCTTCCGTGGAAAAGATTAAAGTAATATACCCTTCAAATGTGACTGTCAGAAGTATTACAATCGAAAATAATGTTAAGTTCAATTTCATAAGGTTGTTTTTTGTGTTCTTTTCATTGGGCCTTATATATACAATTATAGTATGCAGAAGGCTGGTTACGGGCAGAATCGAGTACGTGTTTCTTATGATGGCTCTTTGCATGGGTGGTATAATGGTGGCAGCACTTCCAGAAAGTTTCAGGTCATGGGATGAGCAGATTCATTTTAACAGAGCGTATATGTATTCATATGGAGAGACCGTGAAATATTCTGAGGCGGCATGGCGTTTAAAGAACCTTGATGTGCCGGAGGTTAATAACGTAGAAGACCGGATTGCAGTACGGGAATTGCTGGATGAAGAGGAAAAAGAAGGAAATATTGTTAAAGAGGCTGTAAAAGATAATAATTTTATAACATATGCCGGTAGAGCCTATCTTCCGCAGACGTTTGCTTTGTGGTTAGCAAGAATGACTAATATGGATTTTACTTCCGGACTTATGTTAGCGAGGTATTTAAATCTTACACAATATATTTTCTGGATGTTTCTTGCAATTAAGTCTGCAAAGCATGGGAAACGCATATTGACGATTATTGGATTACTGCCGACGTCTTTGTTTATAGCAGCATCGTTTTCATATGATGCATATGTGACAGGATTAGTTACGTTTGGATTTGTAATGATTATAAATGAATTTACTGACGCGGATGAAAAGGTTAACTGGAAACGTATTCTTGCAGGAGTATGCGGAGTTACGATAGGAAGTTTTGCAAAGGCAGTATATATTCCGCTTTTGTTGTTTTTATGTTTCCTGCCTGATAAAAAATTTATAGATAAAAAACAAAAATGGATGTTCAGAAGTTCTGTCATAATTATTTTTCTTGTGATGATGAGCACGTTTGTACTTCCTGCAATTACCAACGCTGCATCAGGAACGGAATCAGGAGGAGATAAAAGAGGCGGTGACACCAGTGTGACCAGACAGCTCAATTCTGTTATTTCTCATCCTGTTGAATATACAGAACTTCTTATGGATTCTGTAATAACAACGGCTCCGGAATATTTTCTTGGGAGAAACAGCAGAACTTTTTTTGCTTATCTTGGAGGTGACAAGGCTGTATTGTATTATCTGAGTCTTATAGTTACTCTGTTTGTTGCATTTACGGAAGGGGCGATGGAACATCATCTTCCGATTGCGAGACATCTTAAAATTGCACTGGCATGTGTGGTGTTTTGTGTGATTGCATTGATATGGACAGCATTATATCTTGATTTTACAGCTGTCGGATTAAATAAAATCAATGGTGTCCAGCCGAGATATTATATTCCACTGATGTTCCCGGTTGTATTGCTTATTGAAAATGCAAGAATAAAAAGCGAGAGAATATCAGAATTCAGGTATAATCAGTTAGTGCTTATGAGCTGTTTTATTGTGCTTGCGGGCATGATTTACGAATATATTCTTGTGCCGTGCTGTTTGTGAGAATTGTAACTGTCCAGCTAATGGAAATACGAACTGAAATCTGAAAAAGAGAAAATGGTACATTCTTTTGTATTCAATGTTTTATTAAAATATGGGAAAATTTACTTGACACAGAATCTTGTTTGTGATAACATGGAAAATGCACTATTTTGGAAAAATGGATAAGTTTCGAAATAGATGCCCAATATTATGAACCAAGGGGTGAAATGTCAATGGAGAATAACAGAATACATCCGGTAAAAGCAGGCAAAGGTATCCGAATGAGTTATGCCAGACAAAAAGAGGTACTTGAAATGCCTAACCTGATTGAGATTCAGAAAGACTCATATCAGTGGTTTTTGGATGAAGGACTCAAAGAAGTTTTCAACGACATCTCGCCAATTGAAGATTACAGCGAACATTTAAGTCTTGAGTTCGTGGATTTTCAACTGTGTGAAGATGAAGTAAAGTATTCGATTGAAGAGTGCAAAGAGCGTGATGCTACTTATGCTGCTCCACTCAAAGTTAAAGTAAGACTTCACAACAAGGAAACGGGCGAAATCAGTGAACATGAGATATTCATGGGAGATTTACCACTTATGACGGCTACAGGTACATTTGTTATTAATGGAGCTGAGCGTGTTATCGTAAGTCAGTTGGTACGTTCACCTGGAATATATTACGGTGTTGCACATGATAAGATTGGAAAAGAGTTATTTTCAAGCACGGTTATTCCTAACAGAGGTGCATGGCTTGAATACGAGACAGACTCTAACGATGTTTTTTACGTCAGAGTAGACAGGACAAGAAAAGTACCTGTTACTGTATTTATCAGAGCATTAGGCTATGGAACAAATGCGGAGATTACTGAGCTTTTTGGTGAAGAACCAAAGATATTGGCTACGTTTGAGAAAGATACTTCTGATAATTACCAGGACGGTCTTCTTGAGTTATATAAGAAGATAAGACCGGGAGAACCATTATCTGTCGAAAGTGCTGAGTCACTTATTGCAGGAATGTTCTTTGATGCCAGAAGATATGATCTGGCGAAAGTGGGAAGGTATAAATTTAATAAGAAGTTAGCTTTTAAAAACAGAATAGTAGGTCATACACTTTCGGAAGAAGTCATTGACATGACCACTGGCGAGATAATTGCAGAAGCCGGAACGGTTGTTGACGAAGATTTGGCAGTACAGATTCAGAATGCAGCTGTACCGTTTGTAATGATACAAACAGAAGAAAGAAACGTAAAAGTTATATCTAATATGGCAGTAGATATCAATGCATACGTAGACTTTGATTGCACAGAACTTGGCGTTCATGAAGATGTATTTTACCCTGTTTTGGCTACATTGATTGAAGAAAATGATAATGAAGATGATTTAAAAGATGCAATCAGAAGGAATATCACAGAGCTTATTCCTAAACATATAACAAAAGAAGATATTATTGCATCAATTAACTATAATATGCACTTGGAGTGGGGAATCGGAAATTCCGATGATATCGACCACTTAGGAAACAGAAGAATACGTGCTGTTGGTGAGTTATTACAGAACCAGTACAGAATCGGACTTTCAAGAATGGAAAGAGTTGTCAGGGAAAGAATGACAACACAGGATCTTGAAGGAGTGTCACCACAGTCACTTATCAATATTAAACCGGTTACTGCTGCAGTTAAGGAGTTCTTCGGAAGTTCACAGCTGTCACAGTTCATGGATCAGAACAATCCGTTGGGTGAGCTGACTCATAAGAGACGTTTATCAGCATTGGGACCTGGCGGTTTATCAAGAGACCGAGCCGGATTTGAGGTTCGTGATGTTCATTATACACATTACGGAAGAATGTGTCCTATAGAGACACCTGAAGGACCTAATATCGGTCTTATCAATTCACTTGCATCATATGCAAGAATTAATGAGTATGGATTTATCGAAGCGCCATATAGAAAACTGGATAAGTCAGATCCGGAGAATCCAAAGGTTACAGATGAAGTAATATATCTGACAGCTGATGAGGAAGACAAATATGTTGTTGCACAGGCTAATGAGACATTAGACGAAAACGGATATTTTGTAAGCAATAATGTTTCGGGACGTTACAGAGAAGAGACATCCGAATTTGAAAAGAAGAAAGTTGATTTGATGGACGTATCTCCTAGAATGGTATTCTCGGTAGCTACATCAATGATTCCTTTCCTTCAGAACGATGATGCTAACAGAGCTCTTATGGGTTCTAACATGCAGCGTCAGGCAGTGCCGCTTCTGACTACTGAAGCACCTGTTATCGGTACGGGTATGGAAAATAAGGCGGCAGTGGATTCGGGAGTCTGTGTAGTTGCTAAGAGAGCCGCTACAGTAGAAAGATCAACATCAAAAGAGATTACGTTAAGATATGATGATGATAAGTCAACAGAGACATATAAATTAATTAAGTTTTCAAGAAGTAACCAGAGCAACTGCTACAACCAGAGACCTATTGTGTTTAAGGGGGATCATGTAGATAAAGGTCAGGTAATAGCTGACGGTGCATCTACATCAAATGGTGAGATAGCTCTTGGTAAGAACCCATTGATTGGATTCATGACATGGGAGGGTTACAACTACGAGGATGCCGTTCTTTTGAGCGAGAGACTTGTAAGGGACGACGTATATACATCCGTTCATATTGAAGAATATGAAGCAGAAGCAAGAGATACTAAATTGGGACCGGAAGAGATTACAAGAGATGTTCCGGGAGTTGGTGATGATGCACTTAAGAACCTTGATGAGAGAGGTATTATCCGTATAGGTGCAGAAGTTCGTGCAGGTGATATTCTTGTAGGTAAGGTTACTCCTAAGGGAGAGACTGAACTTACAGCTGAAGAGAGACTTTTACGTGCAATCTTCGGAGAAAAAGCAAGAGAAGTAAGAGATACATCACTCAAGGTGCCTCATGGTGAATATGGTATTATTGTAGATGCAAAAGTGTTTACAAGAGAAAACGGAGATGAATTATCTCCTGGTGTAAATGAGACAGTTCGTATTTATATAGCACAGAAGAGAAAGATTTCCGTCGGAGATAAGATGGCGGGACGTCACGGTAACAAGGGTGTGGTTTCAAGAGTATTACCTGTAGAAGACATGCCGTTCCTTCCAAACGGAAGACCTCTTGACATCGTGTTGAATCCTTTAGGTGTGCCTTCACGTATGAATATCGGACAGGTGCTTGAGATTCATCTGAGTCTTGCAGCTAAAGCGTTAGGTCTTAACGTTTCAACTCCTGTATTTGACGGAGCTGACGAGAAAGATATCATGGATACTCTTGAGATGGCGAATGATTATGTAAACGGTGAATGGGAAGACTTCAAAGAGAAATATAAAGATTATCTTGATGAGGGAATTATGGAGTATCTTGGAGAACATCTTGACCACAGAGAAGAGTGGAAAGGAGTTCCACTTACAAGAGACGGTAAAGTTCAGTTAAGAGATGGACGTACGGGAGAATTTTTTGATGGAAAAGTTACAATCGGACACATGCATTATCTGAAACTTCACCATTTGGTAGATGATAAGATCCATGCACGTTCAACAGGACCATATTCTTTAGTAACACAGCAGCCACTTGGTGGTAAAGCACAATTTGGTGGACAGCGTTTCGGAGAGATGGAAGTTTGGGCATTAGAGGCGTATGGAGCAGCTTATACACTTCAGGAAATACTTACCGTAAAATCAGATGATGTTGTCGGACGTGTTAAGACATACGAAGCAATCATTAAGGGTGAGAATATACCTGAGGCCGGTATACCTGAGTCATTTAAGGTATTGTTAAAAGAATTACAGTCGCTTGCACTTGATGTTAAAGTATTAAAAGATGATGATACTGAAGTTGAATTAATGGAAACTATCGATTACGGTGATACAGATATTAATTCAATTATTGCAGGTGAAGACAGACGATACAATGATGAAAATTTAGCTTCTATGGGTTATCAGGAGCAGGCATTTGAAGGTGAAGAACTTGTCAGTGTCGAAGAAGATGACTATGAAGATGAAGAAGACGAAGAAATAGATGATTTTGATTCGGAAGAATAGAAGGGAGTGTCTTGAATGCCTGAAACAACAAATGAAACATATCAGCCAATGACATTTGATAAAATCCGTATAGGTCTTGCATCTCCTGAGAAAATCAGAGAGTGGTCAAGAGGCGAGGTAAAAAAACCAGAGACAATCAATTACAGAACATTAAAGCCGGAAAAAGACGGCTTGTTCTGTGAAAAGATTTTTGGACCAAGCAAAGATTGGGAATGTCATTGTGGTAAATATAAAAAAATCAGATATAAAGGTGTTATATGTGACAGATGTGGCGTTGAGGTTACAAAGTCAAGTGTAAGACGTGAACGTATGGGTTCCATTGAACTTGCGGCACCGGTTTCACATATATGGTATTTCAAGGGAATCCCGAGCAGAATGGGACTTATACTTGATTTATCACCTAGAGTGCTTGAAAAAGTACTGTATTTTGCATCATACGTAGTACTTGATGCAGGAGAAACAGATTTGCATTACAAACAGATTCTTACAGAAAAAGAATTTAGGGATGCATATGATAAATGGGGTACAGCATTCAGAGCCGGAATGGGAGCAGAGTCTGTACTTGAATTATTGGAAGCTATTGATTTGGAAAAAGAATCAGAGGAGCTCAAAGCAGCTTTGGAAGGTTCAACAGGTCAGAAGCGTGCAAGAATAGTAAAACGTCTTGAAGTGGTAGAAGCCTTCAGAGCTTCAGGAAATCAGCCGTCATGGATGATCCTTCAGGTTATTCCTGTTATTCCACCTGATTTAAGACCTATGGTTCAGTTGGATGGTGGACGTTTTGCTACATCAGATTTAAATGATTTATATCGTAGAATTATTAATAGAAATAATCGTTTACAGAGACTTCTTGAGCTTGGTGCTCCTGAAATAATTGTCAGAAATGAAAAGAGAATGCTTCAGGAAGCTGTTGATGCTCTTATAGATAACGGAAGAAGAGGAAGACCTGTAACGGGACCGGGAAACAGAGCTTTAAAATCTTTATCAGACATGCTTAAAGGTAAGCAGGGACGTTTCCGTCAGAACCTTCTTGGAAAACGTGTTGACTATTCAGGACGTTCAGTTATCGTAGTAGGACCGGAGCTTAAGATATATCAGTGTGGTCTTCCTAAAGAGATGGCAATTGAGCTGTTCAAGCCGTTTGTTATGAAAGAACTTGTAGCAAACGGAACAGCGCATAATATTAAGAGTGCTAAGAAGATGGTAGAAAGACTTCAGACTGAGGTCTGGGACGTGCTTGAGGATGTCATTAAAGAACATCCGGTTATGCTGAACCGTGCTCCGACATTGCACAGACTTGGTATCCAGGCATTCGAGCCTATATTGGTTGAAGGTAAAGCTATCAAGCTTCATCCGCTTGTATGTACAGCGTTCAATGCCGATTTCGATGGAGACCAGATGGCCGTGCATTTACCATTGTCAGTAGAAGCACAGGCTGAATGTAGATTTTTACTTCTTTCACCAAATAACCTGTTAAAGCCTTCAGATGGTGCGCCTGTTGCCGTTCCTTCACAGGATATGGTACTAGGTATATATTATCTGACGCAGGAAAGAGAAGGCGATTTAGGTGAAGGTAAGATTTTCAAAGGAGTAAATGAAGCACTCCTTGCATATGAGAATGGAGCTATATCATTACATTCAAAGATAAAAGTAAAGGTTATTAAAGAGATAAATGGAGAGATGAAGTCAGGAATTATTGAATCAACTCTTGGAAGATTTATCTTTAATGAGATACTTCCTCAGGATTTAGGTCTTACAAAGAGAGAGACTGAGGAAGATGAATTTAAACTCGAAGTAGATTATCATGTTGGTAAGAAACAGTTAAAGAAGATACTTGAAAAAGTAATTAATGTACATGGTGCAACAAAGACGGCAGAAGTTCTTGATGATATCAAGGCGATGGGATATAAATATTCTACCAGAGCCGCTATGACTGTTTCAATTTCAGATATGACAATTCCTCAGGAGAAGCAGCCACTTCTTGAGGAGGCAGAGAAGACTGTTGAGAGGATTACAAGAAACTTCAAGCGCGGTCTCCTTACAGATGAAGAGAGATATAAAGAAGTAATCAAGACATGGCAGAGTGCCGATGATAAGATTACTCATGCACTTTTGACAGGTCTTGATAAATACAACAACATCTTTATGATGGCTGATTCCGGAGCCCGTGGTTCTGATAAGCAGATTAAACAGCTTGCCGGAATGCGTGGTTTGATGGCAGATACAACTGGTAGAACTATCGAACTTCCTATTACATCAAACTTCCGTGAAGGACTTGATGTATTGGAATACTTCATTTCGGCTCATGGAGCCAGAAAAGGACTTTCAGATACAGCTTTACGTACAGCCGATTCAGGTTATCTGACAAGAAGACTTGTTGATGTATCTCAGGAAATTATTATTCATGAGGTAGACTGCAGCGTAACAAGAGATGAGATTCCTTACATGGAAGTTAAGGCATTTGCTGACGGTTCTGAAAATATAGAGAGCCTTGAAGAAAGAATTACAGGCAGATATAGTGCTGAGACAATATACGATGAAAATGGTGAAATGATTGTGAAGAAAAATCACATGATTACACCTAAGAGAGCTGCAAAGATTATTGCAACTGGTAAAGAATCCGTTAAGATAAGAACAATTCTTACATGTAGGGCACATGACGGTGTTTGTGCTAAATGTTACGGAGCTAACATGGCGACAGGTCAGGCAGTACAGGTAGGAGAGGCAGTAGGTATTATAGCCGCTCAGTCAATTGGTGAACCTGGTACACAGCTTACAATGCGTACTTTCCATACAGGTGGTGTTGCCGGTGGAGATATTACACAGGGTCTTCCTAGAGTAGAAGAGCTTTTTGAGGCAAGAAAGCCAAAAGGACTTGCAATTATCACAGAGATAGCAGGTAGAGCTGAGATTAAAGATACAAAGAAAAAACGTGAAATCGTTGTTACAGATAATGAGACCGGTAATTCAAAGACATATCTCATTCCTTATGGTTCAAGAATTAAGATTCAGGACGGTGTTATGTTAGAGGCCGGTGACGAGTTAACAGAAGGTAGTGTAAATCCTCATGATATTCTTAGAATCAAAGGTGTAAGAGCAGTTCAGGATTACATGATTAAAGAAGTACAGAGAGTTTACAGACTTCAGGGTGTTGAGATTAACGATAAACATATTGAGGTTATCGTTCGTCAGATGCTTAAGAAGATAAGAATCGAATCAAATGGAGACAGTGAATTCTTACCTGGAACAACAGTTGATGTTTTGGATTTCAATGATGTTAACGAACAGTTGGAAGCAGAAGGTAAAGAATTAGCAGAAGGTAAGCAGATTATGCTTGGTATTACAAAAGCGTCACTTGCAACAAATTCATTTTTATCGGCGGCTTCATTCCAGGAGACAACCAAGGTGCTTACAGAAGCAGCTATTAACGGAAAAGAAGATCCGCTTATTGGTCTTAAGGAAAATGTTATCATTGGTAAATTGATTCCGGCAGGTACAGGTATGAAGAGATATCGTTCTGTTAAGCTGGACACAGAGAGTACCGACATAATAATTGATGAAGAGCCTGAAGAGATAATAACAGAAGAAAATGTTGAAGTACAGACAGAAGATACTACACAGGCATAAGAAATTACTATACCACATATCGAGTAGGTTTATACCTACTCGATTTCTCTAATATATTGTTAGAAACGAGGAGTTTATGAGACTAAAAAAAATAGTAGTATTTGTTTTTTCACTCATATTAATGTGTATTATTGAGACAGGGACTGCCAGAGCCGATGATGCTTTGCCATATACAATAAAAGTAAACAGGGCAAAGAATTGTATTACGGTGTATTCGAAAGATGAAAAAGGTGAATACACAATACCATATAAAGCTATGGTATGTTCCACAGGATTAAACGAAGGTTCTACTCCTGTAGGTGCATTTGTCATAACAGACAAATATGACTGGAATAAACTTGTTGATGGTTCCTATGGGCAGTATTGCACGAGAATTGTGGATTCAGTTATGTTTCATTCGGTTCCATATTTTGCAAAGGCAAAGAACAGACTTGAATTTCAGGAGTTTAATAAGCTTGGCGAACCTGCGTCATTAGGATGTGTCAGGCTGCTGGTATCAGATGCAAAATGGATTTTTGATAATTGCCCTGCGGGAACGGTTGTAGAGATATATGATGATCAGGTATCTCCCGGACCGTTAGGAAAACCTGTTTTTAAAAAGGTTCCGGAAGACCATCCGTATAAGGATTGGGATCCGTCGGATGATGATGTAAATAATCCTTGGAAAACATTATCCCCTGTTATAGAGGGGGTTTCAGATAAAGAAGTCATGGAAGGCAGATCGGTTGATTTGCTTGACACAGTTACAGCTAAGGATATAATAGGAAACGATATCTCTGCTTTAATAAAAGTTGAAGGCGATTATAATGAGAAGATTCCCGGTGTTTACGATTTGAAATACACAATTACGGACAGCTTTGGATATTATGCAGAGGCAGGGTTTAAATTAACAATTAAGCAAAAGGAAGTTACGACAACTAAAAAGCAAGTTGAAACTACAACGACAATTTCGGAGAATTCTGATAAGAAGACAGATAAAAATTCAGTTGTTACTATTGGTATTATAGCTTTTATTACATTGCTTGCATCGATAATAATTTCTTTGTTGATGAAAAATAACTATTGACAATTGATATTCATATATATATAATTAACACGTATGTGCATAAACATACGTGTTTTTGTACATTAAAATGTAGAATGTGACTACAAACAATAATTCTAATAGGAGGTGAAAACGCATGCCTACATTTAACCAGTTAGTTAGAAAAGGAAGAAAGACATCTGAAAAGAAGTCTACTGCACCAGCTCTCTTAAAAGGATATAATTCTTTACAGAAGAAAGCAATCGACACAGCTTCTCCACAGAAGAGAGGAGTTTGTACAGCAGTTAAGACAGCTACTCCTAAGAAGCCTAACTCAGCGCTTAGAAAAATCGCCAGAGTTCGTCTTTCAAACGGTATCGAAGTAACAAGTTATATCCCGGGAGAAGGTCACAACCTTCAGGAACATAGTGTTGTTCTTATCCGTGGTGGAAGAGTAAAGGATTTACCAGGTACAAGATACCATATCGTCAGAGGTACACTTGATACAGCAGGTGTTGCTAAGAGACGTCAGGCTCGTTCTAAATATGGTGCTAAGAAACCAAAGGACGCAAAATAGGATAGTATAATCACAGGTTGAATGAATCAGTGCCGGTATTAGAAGTATTGTTTATAGTTTTTGGATAAAAGGCTTAACAATCATTTAAGCCCGTGCGCGAACACAACAAAGTGAGTACCGATGAATTAATTAAATTTATTAAGGAGGGAAGAACCGTGCCACGTAAAGGACATACTCAGAAGAGAGACGTTTTGGCAGATCCAATGTACAACAATAAAGTTGTCACAAAACTTATCAACAACGTAATGTTGGACGGTAAGAAAGGTGTCGCTCAGAAAATAGTATATGGAGCATTTGCCAGAGTAGAAGAAAAAGCTGGAAAGCCAGCAATAGATGTATTTGAAGAAGCAATGAATAACGTTATGCCAGTTCTTGAGGTAAAGGCAAGACGTATCGGTGGTGCTACTTATCAGGTACCGATTGAAGTAAGACCGGACAGAAGACAGGCGTTAGCACTTCGTTGGCTTACAGGATACTCTCGTAAGAGAGGCGAGAAGACTATGGAAGAAAAACTCGCAAATGAGATTTTAGATGCAGCTAACAATACAGGTGCATCTGTAAAGAAAAAAGAAGATATGCACAAGATGGCAGAAGCAAACAAGGCTTTTGCACATTACAGATTCTAGTCAGATTCTGTTTAAAATAAATAAGGAGGAAGTAAGACTTGGCTGAAAGAGAATATCCACTTGAAAGGACAAGGAACATTGGTATTATGGCTCATATCGATGCTGGTAAGACTACATTGACAGAGCGTATCTTATACTATACCGGTGTTAATTATAAAATTGGTGATACTCATGAAGGAACTGCTACTATGGACTGGATGGAGCAGGAGCAGGAACGTGGTATCACAATTACTTCCGCTGCAACAACATGTCACTGGACATTACAGAAAGATAACAAGCCGGCAAAGGGTGCTTTAGAGCATCGTATTAACATCATTGATACACCGGGACACGTTGACTTCACTGTTGAGGTTGAGCGTTCACT
>CAMHLZ010000039.1 GCA_946186125.1 uncultured Lachnospira sp.
AGGAAGAGACAACAACGAAACAGGAAGAGACAACAACGAAACAGGAAGAGACAACGACAAAACAGGAAGAGACAACAACGAAACAGGAAGAGACAACAACGAAACAGGAAGAGACAACAACAGAGAAGGAAACTGCTTCAATTGAAAATGCAAAGGTTAAAGGTGTAAAAACAAAGTATACTTATACAGGGAAGAAAATACAACCTACTGTTAAAGTAACTCTTGATGGTGTTAAATTAGCAGAGGGCACTGATTATACTGTTAAATACAGCAATAACAAGAAAGTTGGAACTGCTGCAATCGTAATTACCGGAACTGGAAGTTATGGCGGACAGAAAACGATTTCATTTGAAATTGTAAAAGCAACGAATCCGATAAAATTAGGAAAATCAAAATTAACTCTCAAGGTTAAGAAAGATTTATCTAAAAAGAAAACATTTGCAATTGCAGTTAAGAAAGCACAGGGTAATGTAACATATAAATTAAATAAGAATGCTAAGAAAGCAAAAATTACAGTTACTGAAAAGGGTGTTATTACAATACCTAAGAATTGTAATAAAGGAACATATAAGATTACGGTAACTGCTAAAGGAAATAAGTGCTATAAATCAGGAAAAGCAATATTTACTTTAGTTGTGAAGTAGAAAAAACACCGTCCGGATTGATTAAAATCAGTCCGGGCGGTGTTGCTTGTTCGCCCAGCATGGGCGTAATCTAAATCTAAGCTTTCTTCAGCGTAAAGATAAATTCCGTACCCACACCCACAGTACTTATAACATTGATATTTTCATTATGTGCATTGATAATTGATTTAACGATAGACAGTCCGAGCCCGCTTCCGGTCTTATCTTTGCCTCTCGATAAATCTGTCTTATAAAATCTGTCCCATATTTTATTAATACTGTCTTTAGGAATTCCGATACCGGTATCCTTTACAGATACAAAGACCTTCTCACCTTTTGAGGATACTGAAACAGTAATGGAAGAATCATTATTACTGAATTTTATTGCATTATCCACCAGATTATAGAAAACCTGACTGATTTTGTCTTTATCGGCTTCAACCATAAGATTATAATAAGGCGCCCGAAATACAAGTCTGACACTTTTCTTTTCGCATTTTCCTTCAAGAGAAGCAAGATTTTGTTCTATTAAGGTATTAATGTTAAAAGTTGAATAGTCAAGATGAGGTCCGTTTGAGTCCCATCTGTTGAATGTTAAAAGGTTTTCGGTAAGGTTTCTGAGTCTGTCCGTTTCAAAAAGCACTATATTTAAATACTTATCCTGCATTTCATATGGAATGGTCCCGTCTTTCATTGCCTCAATATAACCTTTTATGGAAGTAAGGGGTGAACGAAAATCGTGAGAAATATTTCCGATGAAATTTCGCTCATCTACTTCTTTGTTGTTAAGTTCACTGGCCATAAATTCAAGAGAAAGACCAAGTTTGCCAATCTCGTTATCCGAATTAAAATTTGATAATCCTTCATAGGTAAAATTACCTTTTGCATATTCTCTTGCAGCGGTACTTAACTGTTTCAATGGTATAAATACAGTAACAGTGAATACGATAAGAATAATTAACGTCAGCAGGAAAATAAACAATGAAGTAAAATAAACAGTGTTTTGCATATCAAGATGCATATTAAATAATTCTTTTGTATTATAATGAATTAAAAGATATCCGGCTGTCTTAAAATCATACGTGACAGGTAATGCCACTGTAAGATAAGTATCATCATAAATATCATAAAAATGATTAATAACATAATAATTATTTCCAAAATCCGTGATATCAAATTCACGGAGCTGATTATCTCTTATTGCATCTGAACTGTACAGGATTTTTCCTGAAGTGTCGATAGCATGAATATTTGAATTAAGTATGGCAGCCTCTGTATCAAGAGCATATTTGATATTTTCATTTTCGTTAATATTTTCAAAATTGCCCGATATGATTTTATCGTTAATCATGTTGATACTGTCATATAAAAATTTTGCTTTTTCCTTTGTCAGTATATGCATATTTTGTGCAGAAGTCCATATATCAATTATAAGAAAACTGCAGATAAACACAAATACGTAGGCCAGTAAAAAAGAATAATATAGAGTTTTTTTTCGCATTATTTACTTACCGGCTTTCTTACATCAAATTTATATCCTACGCCCCATACAGTAGCAACCCTCCAATATTCATTATCAACAAGTTTTTCACGCAGACGTTTGATATGAACATCCACAGTTCGTGTATCACCTGCATAGTCGTATCCCCAGATATTGTTAAGTAGCTGTTCACGTGTAAATACGTGATTAGGGGATGATGCAAGGAAAAACAGCAACTCAAATTCTTTTGGCGGCATCTCAATAATCTGATTTTTATAAGTAACAGAGTAATCAGATTGATTAATAATCAAATCATTATATTCAACCTTTGAAGCATGAACAGGTTTTTCTTCAGCCACAGGAGAAGGTGTGGAATCTTTAGTTCTTCTTAAAACAGCTTTTACCCTTGCAACCATTTCTTTTGAATCAAATGGTTTTATAATATAATCGTCTGCACCAAGTTCAAGACCAAGCACTTTGTCAAAAACTTCTCCTTTTGCAGAGAGCATTATTATAGGTGTCTTTGAACTTTTTCTAATCTCGCGGCATACATCATATCCGTCAATTCCGGGAAGCATTATATCAAGTAATATTAAATCAGGCTTGAAAGATTCGAATTTTATTAATGCACTTTCTCCATCGTTAACGGTCTCCGTTTCAAAACATTCCTTTGTAAGATACAGAGAAATGAGTTCAGCTATATTTTCATCATCATCAACAATTAAAATTTTCTGTTTAGCAGTCATATTTATTCCTCCATTTATTTAAAATCTACAATTGTAACGCCGGCATCGCCTTCCCCGAAGGCTCCGAGTCTGTATTCTTTTACATATTTACACTTTTTCAGGTAAGCGTGTACACCTTTTCGCAAAGCACCGGTTCCTT
The DNA here is from genome assembly GCA_946186125.1 of uncultured Lachnospira sp. GTDB lineage: Bacteria > Bacillota > Clostridia > Lachnospirales > Lachnospiraceae > UBA2821. The sequence goes on from CAMHLZ010000039.1 coordinate 2,989, forward strand.
TTCCGTGAACAACACGTACACTTGAAACATGTGAAAGGTAAGCATCATCTAAATACTTATCAAGTTCGGCAATCGCTTCATCAACAGTCTTTCCAATCAGATTAATTTCAGTAGAAATCCCTGAAGATTTTGACATTTTAATCTTTCCTGTATTGGTATGAGAAAGTTTTTTAGGTGTATCATTTTGTTCCTGCAATATCTCAAGGTCACTTATGTTGACCTGAGAACGGAGTATACCGAGAGTGACGTACAAATCTCCCTTCTGGTTCGGAAGTGTGCTGACCGTTCCTACGGCATTCATGCTTAACACTTTGACACTCATTCCTATCTTAAAGTCAGAAGGTTTGTGTTTTACGTAAGCTTTCTTTTGAACCTTAAGTCCAAGTTTGCTTTCTGATGATTTTAGTTTCTCACGAATATGTCCTCTGTGTTTTTCCAAATCTTTTGCAGAACCGTTTTTGGCAAGTTTGTTAAATTCTCGTATCTGTTCGTCTGCAAAATCTTTTGCATCCTGAAGAATCTTTACAGCCTCTTCATTTGCTTCTCTTAAAATGCGGTCTTTATTGCTGTCAAGACGTTCATGTTTTTTCTCAAGAGCCTGTTTTAATTCTTCAATTTCTTTCTTATAATTGTTAATTTCTTCCTGTTCTTTTTGAATAATGCGCTTACTGTTTTCTAAATCGGAAATAACATCTTCAAATGCTATATCATTGTCATCGATTCGTTTTTTTGCATCTTCAATAATATAATAAGGAAGACCAAGCTTTTCAGATATGGAAAAAGCATTACTCTTTCCGGGGATTCCGATAAGCAATTTATAGGTTGGCGATAATGTATTTACATCAAATTCGCAGCAGGCATTTTCAACGCCCTCCGTTGTAAGTGCAAAAACCTTAAGCTCGCTGTAATGGGTAGTCGCCATTGTACGAACCTTCATATTGTGCAGATACGACAACACGGAAGTTGCAAGTGCAGCACCTTCAGTAGGATCCGTACCGGCACCAAGTTCATCAAAAAGTACGAGACATGATGAATCAACTTCATTTAAGATTTTTACAATATTTGTCATATGTGAAGAAAATGTACTTAAGCTCTGTTCAATGCTCTGCTCATCTCCTATATCAGCAAATACTTCTGTAAAGACTGATAGTTTTGAACCGTCGTAAGCAGGAATATGCAGTCCTGCCTGTCCCATAAGAGTAAGAAGACCGACAGTTTTTAATGATACGGTTTTTCCACCCGTATTTGGTCCCGTGACGATTAATAAATCAAATTTATCTCCAAGGTATATGTTTATCGGAACGACTTTTTTTGAATCAAGAAGAGGATGTCTTGCTTCTTTTAAATCAATTAGCCCTTCAGTGTTAAATTCAGGTTCTGAGCAATTTAGTTTTTTTGAAAATGCGGCTTTTGCAAATATAAAATCCAGCTCGGTCAGAACTTCAAGGTTGTTTTGAAGAGCTTCATTCTGCTCGGCACAAAGATTACTTAATGTGGCGAGAATTTTTTCTATTTCATCCTGTTCTTTTATCAGAAGTTCCTTAATTTCATTGTTTAGCTGAACAACCGACATTGGTTCGATAAATACTGTAGAACCGGTAGATGACTGATCATGAACCATTCCGGAAATCTGGTTTCTGTATTCCTGTTTTACAGGGATACAGTATCTTCCGTTACGCATGGTAATTACATGTTCCTGCAAGTATGTTCTGGTTGTTGAAGAGTTGATAAGTGTATTAAGCTGACTGTGTATTTTGTCATTTGATGCACGGATTTTTCTCCTGATATTGCTTAGTTCAGAGCTCGCATCATCACTTATCTCATCTTCAGAAATGATACACCTCATTATCTCACGGTTAAGTGTTGATAAAGGCTCAATGAGTTCAAACCTTCCGGTAAGGGAATCGTTTATATCCTGTCCGTCTTCGGTTCTTCCATAATTTTTAATTCTTAATGCAGCTTTAAGTAATGAACTTATATGCAGTAATTCGATAGTTCCAAGCGAACTTCCGATATCAAGTCTTTTTAATGAGGGATGTATATCGTGTATTCCTGAAAATGATATTGCCCCTTTTTTCCATAATCTGCTCAAGGCATCAGAAGTTTCCTTCTGTGCAGCACGTATAGATTCAACATCTTCCATGGGAAGCAGTCCGTTACATTTTTTCTTTGCCATGGATGATGAAGCATTATCGCATAACATATTCAAAATCTTGTCGTATTCTAGTATAGTGAGCGATTTAGTATTCATTACAAATATCCTCAACTTTCTTTTTAATAGATTGATTTTAATAGTATTTTACATTATAATTAGCAATATATCAAACGATATTGTATCTATCGGAGGAAGAAATATTAATGAAATTTTATGATAAAAAAGGAATGGCACGATTTGTATTGATGATTCTTATCAGTGGATTGATTCTGGGTATAGCTGCGTGCTGTACGATTTTTTATTTTTTTCCAAATTTTTATAAATATTTTAAGGATGAATCTGATGAAAAGATAACGGAGAATTCGGATTATAATACTGATAACATAGAAGAGGTGTTTAGTCAGAAAGTTGATAATGATAAGATTTTTGCGGGTGGCGATGTGAGATTTAAAAATGTTGTTGATTGGGCAGAAAAGAGCATGGTTACCATATACGTTTCTGATAACAGTAAAGAATGGCCGGATAACGAAACGGTTATTACGTCAGGTCTGATTGTCAGTAAGACAACATCGGTAGTGATTATTACAGATACCAAAAGTATTGGAGAGAGTAATAATGTCAAAGTTTCTTTTTTTAATGGTAACAGTGCTAAAGGAAGTGTTACTTATAAAGACACGGTCAGGGGTATTGCATATATCGAGATTGGCACCGGCAGTATTAATAACAAGCTGCTAAGCAGTATCCGTATTGCCGGTTATAAGAGTAAGAAAGAGATACGGACGGGTGAAGATGTTTTTGTTATTGGTAATACTTATGGAGAAAAGGCATATATTGCATACGGAAAGATTACTTCAGCATACAATAGTGTAGCGACAGTTGATGGTGCTTATAGTCTTTTAACAACAGATATCGCAAATGCCACGGATATGAACGGATTTATAATTGATGTAAAAGGTGAAGTTATAGGCATGCTCAATACAGCCATCAGTGATAAGTCAATGGACGGTGTTGTGTCAGGGCTGGTTCTTGAAAATGTCAGTGATTATATTGATTGTGTTCTTCAAAATGAAAATCCGGCTTTTTTAGGCATATGCGGTGCTGATATCACAGATGACGTTGTTGAGGAATCTCAAAATGATATGCCGTATGGAGTGTACATAAAAAGCACTGAGCCGCAGTCTCCGGCGTATAATTTAGGATTATTAAGTGGAGATATTATCACTAAGGTAAAAAATCAGAATGTAAAGACTCTGGAAGATTTAAGAAGAATTTTGGGAAAATGTCATAATGGTGAGGAGATTAGTATTAGTGTTAAACGGCTTGGAAAAGATGGATATAAATCATTAGAATATATGATAACAGTATAAGAAAGGATTCATAAAAATGAAGTATATTGAAACATTACGAGAAGGCGAAAAAGTAGCAAGCGTGTATCTGTGTAAGCATAAAATTTCTGCTGTCACAAAGAATGGAAAAGCTTATGATTCAGTTGTATTGCAGGATAAGACAGGTATTATTGATGGTAAGATATGGGATCCGGGGTCACAGGGAATCGGTGATTTTGATGATTTGGATTATGTAGATGTTGTTGCAGATGTTATTAGTTTTAACGGCACGTTGCAACTTAACATTAAGAGGATAAGAAAAGTTTCGGAGGGAGAATATAATCCTGCAGATTATCTTCCTACTACTTCTAAAGATGTTGATAAGATGTATGAAGAGGTTAAGCAATACATAGGTAGTGTTAAGAATCCATATTTTAACCGCTTACTTAAGATGTTTTTTGAAGAGGATGAGAATTTTATCAAAGCATTTAAGAGTCATTCTGCGGCAAAGAGTGTGCATCACGGTTTTATAGGTGGTCTGCTTGAACATACTTTATCCGTGACTAAGCTTTGTCATTATTATTGTGGAGCATATCCTGTTTTAAACAGAGATCTTCTGATTACTGCAGCACTCTGCCATGATATAGGAAAGGTTAAGGAATTATCATCATTTCCAACCAATGATTATACTGATGACGGACAGCTGCTTGGACATATTGTGATGGGAACTGAGATGGTTACGGAAAAATTGAATAAAATAGAAGGATTTCCTGCAAAATATGCATCTGAATTAAAGCACTGTATTCTTGCACATCACGGGGAATTGGAATATGGTTCGCCAAAAAAACCTGCACTTGCTGAGGCACTTGCATTAAATCTTGCAGATAATACTGATGCAAAAATGGAGACTATGACGGAGATGCTTAATTCTGCATCTGCGCAAAGTGAAAGTCCGTGGCTTGGATATAACCGTTTTTTTGAGTCGAATATAAGAAGAACTTCCGAAATTTAGTGTAACGGGTGATGATGATGTTTAAGAAAAATGATATTTATGAAATAAAAATTACCGGTTTAGGAAATGATGGAGAGGGTATTGGCCGTGTAGACGGCTATACTCTCTTTATTAAAGATGCCATACCGGGTGATATTATTAAGGCAAGAATAACGAAAGCAGGCAAGTCGTATGGTTATGCAAGGGTTGAAGAAATCATAGTACCGTCAGATGACAGGGTAGAGCCTGTCTGTCCTGTTGCCGCCAGATGCGGCGGCTGTCAGATACAACATTTATCTTACGAAAAACAGCTCGAATTCAAACAGAATAAGGTACAGAACCAGTTAGAGCGGATTGGAAAAGTTAAAGGATTTACCATGCATCCCATTATGGGAATGGATAATCCGTATTTTTACAGGAATAAGTCGCAATATCCTGTGGCCATGGGAAAGGATGGCAGGATTAAGATAGGTTTTTATGCCGGCAGAACCCACAATGTGATTGAGACTGAGAAGTGCTACATTGGAACTGAAGGAAATGAGAAGATTTTGTCGGTGATAAGAAATCACATGGAAGTCCACCATATTTTGCCGTATGATGAGGTGAATCACAAGGGTCTCGTCCGCCATATTCTGATTCGTAAAGCATTTGCCACAGGTCAGTTGATGGTTTGTCTTGTTATAAATGGAAAGAGTTATCCGCATGCGGATTCGCTTGTGGAACAATTGTTAAAATTTGAAGGTATGACTTCGGTTTGTCTAAATGTAAATCGTGAAAAAAGTAATGTTATATTAGGTAAGGAAATTATTAATTTGTATGGCGAAGGCTATATCACTGATAAGATTGGTGATGTGGCTTTCGAGATTTCTCCGCTTGCTTTTTATCAGGTTAATCCGGTTCAGACGGTAAAATTGTATCAGACTGCCCTCGAATATGCAGGATTGACCGGCAAGGAAACTGTGTGGGATTTGTACTGTGGAATTGGCACAATTTCCTTATTTTTAGCTAAGTCGGCCCTTCACGTTAAAGGGGTTGAGATTATACCTGAAGCGATAGAAAATGCAAGAAATAATGCAAAATTAAATGCTATTGATAATGCTGAGTTTTTTGTCGGAAAAGCTGAGGAGGTGCTCCCTGCTTATTATGAGCAGCAGGAGAGAAAAGGCATTAAAGCCACTGCTGACGTCATCGTCGTTGACCCGCCGAGAAAAGGTCTTGATATCAGACTTCGTGAGACAATGGTAAAGATGCAGCCGGACAGAATCGTATATGTGAGCTGTGATTCAGCTACGCTTGCAAGGGATGTGGAGTATCTGACGCAGAACGGGTATGTTTTGACGGATGTGCGGACATGCGATATGTTTGCTATGAGTGGGCATGTGGAGACTGTGATTTTGATGTCAAGGAAAGATAAGTGAATTTAAGAAAATGGCGTATTTCCGGGCTTTTCCGGAGGTTAGGATAAGAAGCTTAACTGATGAAACGGCTCGGATTTTTGTTTTGCAGGATGGATATGCTGCTAGAATTGATGGTTGGGTAGGCTGATTGGATAGTGGGTATCTGTGGCTGTTGATTGGATGATGGGAGGTGCTTAAGATATGAAGCATAAGTGTATATATTGTGGAATAGATAAAGATTTATCGGAGTCGGATATAATTCCTGATGCACTTACGAATGCACGTGTTTTGAATAAAAATGTTTGCAGAATAAAACATAATAATAGATTTAGTGATATGTTTGAAAGTGAAGTAATAGAGGCGCTAGGCTTTATTACTAATGAACTAGATATTAAATCAAGCAAAGGGAAAAAATATGCAGCATATGATGCAGCTATAACCATAGAAGGTGTTGATTATAATCTGAAACTTCATGGTGACAATGAAATATTCAACGGTAAAGTGCTGAAATCATCAGATAATACACATATGATAAGTTCTTATGATAGAGCTTTAAAAATTGCAAAGGGTGAAAGTAAGGTTGAGATGCTGGATGTTAATATGATTGAGATTGAAAAGAAGGTTAGAATAAATAATGGTATCTTTTTTGAAATTTCAATGTATAGAATGCTTTCTAAAATAGCGTTTGAATGGTATTGTGCGAAAAACGATGTTTCTGATCATTACAATGAGTTTGATGATATAGTAGGATTTATAACCACTGGAAATGGAATTAATCCAGTTAGTATAGTTCAAGAAGAGGCTCTATATGAAATGATAGATCAAGAAGTTAATTTAGGTAGCCATACTTTGATTGCATTTGAAAAGCATGGTGGGGAAGTTGATGTACTTATTTCCCTTTTTGGGTTATTAATGTATAGGGTTGTTGTAACCAAAAAGAGACCAAACAATTGTAATAATAATTTTTTGTATACAGAATTAAGAACAGATTCATCTAGGAAGGAGATAATACACCAGTCGATGGAGGAGGCAGAATTAAAGTTTGCACAAAATTTTGCCCCAGAAAACTTTATAAGTGCTGGTGTTGTAAACGGAGTAACGCTTATGGCACCAAAGAATATTTCGCCAGTCTCTGACATGGTGTTATATCCTATTTTATTTAATGTGGTACAATATCTCTCTTCAGTTAATGAGGATGCAATGGAACCAAATCCTAAGATAAATAAAATATTTTTGGAGAGATTGAAAAATATAACCCAAGCGTCAACATTACAAAAGAAGTCAATTAAAAGATTTGTTAATGAAACTTTTTATGATGGACATGAAAGAATAGTATTAAATCCGTATACAAGTAATAAAAAAGCAATCGTTATGTTTTATGCTGTATATTTAATAGGAATCAGTAAAGAAGAAATATTAGATGATAAAATTTTGCAAAAAATACTTAAAGAAGGTTTAACATGTTCAGCAAATGGAGACTTTATTGTAGACGATGATACAGAAAATAGGCTTAAAAGTATAATGATGAAAAATGAAAACTATTCAGAGATACTTGAAATAGGTGCAGCAAAAGTTATGAATTGGAAAAATTAAAGAAAACTCATCATCAGAGGATGTATTCATTGATTATGAGTTTTGTTGTTGGCGATACAATTTTAATTTGAATTATTTATTTCCACTATCATCCCGGACTTAAATTCCACTTGTACCTTATCATCATACACCACGATTCTTTCAACCATTCTTTTGACAAGCGTCTCGTCAAATTCAGTGAGCTCGGTGGATTGTGATTTGATAAAATCGTAGAGTTCCTTGAGCCTGTTGACCTGGTCATCGCGGGTGGCTCCATCGGTGAGAGTATTTTGCTTAAGTTCACGGTAGTGGAAGATTTCTTCTGCGATGGAATTGTATTCTTCCTTGTTGTTAGCTTTGTTGATGAGTTCTTTCTGGAGTTCCAGAAGGTGCTTGTCAATCTCAATTTCTGAAATGGCAGCAGATTTCTTGACTACCTGTGCAATGTGGTTTTGCAGAACTTTCAAATATTCTTTTTTGGAAGAGAATACTTGGTTGATAGCCTGGATGACACTGTTCTTTAATTCTTCTTCGCCTATGGTTCTTGCTGTACAAGGGATGGTGCTTCGTGAGCGGTCTAGGCGGCTGGAACAGCGCCATACAATAGATTTACAACCGTGGTTATTCCAATGGATTCTTCGGAAGAAATCTTCGCAGTTGCCACAGATAACCATCTTAGAAAATACATGGTTGGAAGTGTAAGAGCAGGCTCTACCATTATGGTCTTTCTTGGTGCTGCGTCTTCTTACAAGTTCTTCCTGCACTAATAGGAATATATCTTTTGGAATAATGGCTTCGTGGTCATTCTCAACATAGTATTGAGGTGCGGAACCATTATTTTTTATCCTTGTTTTGGTAAGGAAATCTGTTGTAATTGTTTTCTGTAAAAGCGCATCACCCATATATTTTTCATTTTGAAGAATTTTATTTATGGTGCTTGTATGCCATCTTTTACCGCCTGCGCCGGTAAGTAATCCGTCGGCTTCAAGTCCTGCAGCAATCTTATCCATGCTAGAGCCTTCAAGGTATTCGCGATAGATTTGTTTTACTGTTTCAGCTTGTTCAGGGTCAATGATAAGATTACCCTCGGCATCCTTGGTATAGCCTAAGAAACGATTGTGGTTTACTTGTACCTTGCCCTGTTGGTAGCGGTATTGGATACCCATTTTTACATTTTGACTGAGGGACTGTGATTCCTGCTGTGCGAGTGAAGCCATGATGGTTATAAGGACTTCGCCCTTGGCATCAAGGGTATTGATATTCTCTTTTTCGAAGAATACAGGAATATTCTTTTCCTTGAGCTGTCGTATATATTTTAAACAGTCCAGTGTATTTCTGGCAAATCGGCTGATGGATTTAGTGATAATCATATCGATATTGCCGGCATCACATTCTGCAATCATGCGATTGAATTCTTCGCGCTTTTTTGTGTTGGTTCCAGAGATACCATCGTCAGCGAATATGCCTGCAAGAGTCCATTCAGGATGGCTTTTAATATATTCTGTATAGTGTTCAATCTGGGCTTCATAGCTGGTAGCCTGCTCATCGCTGTCTGTACTGACACGGCAATACGCTGCGACACGAAGCTTTGGCTTTTCACTCTGTTTTATATTATTTCCGACTTGTGGTTTTGCCGGAATTACCATAACATTTGCCATTATAACACCTCGCTTTCGATAAGACTGTAGATGTATTCTGCTTGCTTAAATGGATCAGGGAAACTATCATCAGCCTTCTTCATAGAAAAATGTGTAGGAGCATATTTGGTTGATACCTTTGGCACTTTATTGGTGCGTCCTAATTTATCTGCGCGCCTATGAAGTTCCTGCGTTGCAAGTGCAAATGTATTTTTATCAATAATGGCAGGATAGAAGTCATCGCCAATGTAATGTGTGTTGGTAAGTAATCTCTTTGCAGTGCCATGATAGGTTTCAATGCCTGCATTTTTAGCTGCATCTGTAAGTGACATGCCAGCAAGGTAATTCTCGTATAAGCATCTGATTTTTGCGGCAGCAGTTTCGTCAATAACTGCAATGCCATCTGTAATTGTATATCCGTATGGTGTGTGTCCCATAGTGTCACATCCTTTCTCTTAGTAATAATCCGCATTTAAGTTCAAAGCCAATTTCATCCCTTGAGAATACAATGATTCACTTTACAAATTGCTTAAATAAGCTTTCATCGTATTCTGTGAGCATGGAAGAACGCTTGACAAAATGTAGGAATGAAGTGAGTTCTGTAAGTCTCGCATTTCCTTCGAGAACATTTAAGGAAAGAGACTCTTTTTCGGTTTTATAGTTCTCTGCTTGCAAAGAAAGTGCATTACATTCTCGGTTGTAAAGCACCTTGTCTATATAGCCCTGTGCCATCAATTTGGTTAATGTCTCTTTCTGCTCGGCATTTTGAAACAGTAGAATTTCCAACTCTCTGATGCGATTTATATTATCCTCTGCACAGTTGTCGCCTACGGTTTCGTATAAAGGCTTTAGTACATAACGGTGTCCGTAAATCAACTTATTCATCATTGTGGTAAAAGCGCATTTAATATCATCATCTCGAATGTAAAGCATGGTGCATTTACTTGGATTTTCAAGATGGGTATTACAGCACCAGGCAACATATTTACTTCTTGTAGAAGTGTGGATTCTTCGCTTGAAACTGTTATTACACTCGGTGCAAATGATATTCCCGGAAAAAGCATATCTGTTTTGATATTTTACGCTGCCTTTGGAAATGCCTTTTTCAGCAGCATGCTGATGCAGTAGAGTAGCAACCTTTTAAAATCCTCATGGCTAATGATTGCTTCATGGTGTTCCGTCATCATATATTGGTCTTTCTGACCTGTGTTGGTATGGCGATTGAAATTGCAATCTGTGTAAGTCTTTTGAAAAATGACATCGCCAGTATATTTCTCATTGGTGAGAATGCCGCGAACGGAAGTGCCAGTCCAACGTCCACCTTTCTTGGGAGGTACGCATTCATCATTTAACGCAGATGCAATAGCCTGTGTTCCTATACCGGCAAGAGCATCGGAAAATATTCTTTTTACAATGGCAGCTTGCTCGGGGGCAATAACCATATTTTCACCATTCCAAGTATAGCCATAAGGTGGATAGCTGATTTTGTAAGTTCCATCCATGAAACGCTTTTGTATACCACATTTGTTATTTTGAGAAATGGATACGGATTCTTCTTCGGCCATACTACTTAGGATAGATAGGAACAACTTACTTTCCATTGAGCCTGTGTTGATATTTTCCTTTTCAAAAAATACAGGAATATTCATATCAAGAAGTATTCTCACAAGTTCAAGGAAGTCTGTTGTTTTTCTGGAAAAGCGACTGATGGACTTGGTAATGATAAAATCTATCAGTCCACGCTCACAATTTGCAATCATACGATTTAGTTCTGTACGCTTTTCTGTTTTGGTTCCTGTGATACCTTCATCATAGTAGATGCCGGCATATTCCCAGTCTTTTCTCCTGTTGATATAAGTCTCGTAATGTTTTCTTTGTGCATCGAGACTCTCAAGCTGGGCGCTATTGTCTGTCGATACACGACAATAGGCTGCAACTCTTAGCTTGGTCTGTGATTGCAGTGATACATTTTCTGCAATCTTAGTTACTTTCTTCATCTAATTCGCCTCCTTTGGTAGTGTCATATATTACCTCTTCATTTGGTGGATAGCAACGAATAACGGGCATGATATCCGCCAGAAATGATGAGAAATATAGGCGATTTAAAGAAGTTATTTTGTTATATTCTGACAAGGAAATAAGTCCAGAAGAAAGAAGAGAATCTGTGATTTTCTGGGCGCGATAATAGTCAAATTCGCTTTCTGTATTAATAAACATTGTATAGGTCTCCCTTCGAGTAAGATTCCCTCGGATTGACCATGATTGGCGCGCAGGGATTAGATAATCCCTGCTATTTGACTATTTTTGACTTTGATTTACGATAGATTGACTCTGATTTTATTTTGATTCTAATTTGATGCATTTTACAGCTTCAGGAAGCATAAGTTTTGCATCAACACGTTCGCTGACAGTGTATCCTACAAATCCGCGGTCAGCGAAACGTTCTACAAGGCGTTTCATAGTACGCTTGCCTCTTTCTGCAATCCAAAGATAACTGAAATCACCGTAGAGAACAGGAGTGTCACAGAGATTTGCTTCTGGATCTTCGCTATTTAATGCATCTGTAACATATACAGGAGTGCCTAATAACTGGGCAGGCTCATTGTCCTTAAGATTGCTTGTCCAAGCAGGTCAGCCATTGTACAATTTAATCTTGCGAAGGTGAAGATAGGCATCGGTTGACATGATATATACTGCATTTTTACGGTATGGAGCCTTTACAGAATAGTAAAGGTCAATCATATCATCTAAAGTGAGTTCATCGATAGAAGCGACCTTGCGAGCAACACCTGCCTGGTATGCAATTTCGGTAGGCTTGCCATTACCATCACCATTGAAGAATGCATATTCTTCAGCGATGCCAAGTCTTTCACCAAAGGATTCCTTGATGTAGGCTTCGAGGTCAATGCCGGAATCTTCGAGCATTTCGTCTGAAACTAAGATGGCATCACCGAGTTTATAGGCATCGATAACAATCTGTCCGAATGTCTCATCACCGAAATCAAAGGAGCCACCTTCCTGTACCCAGGATGCTGCCGCATGTGAGTTGACAGTAGGAATCTTAAGACGGTGAGTAGTAGTGATGGTTGTGGCAAGTCTGCGAAGAATGCTCTTCTCAGAAAGTGCTTGTACAAGTTCCTTATCATAGCTGTCAGGAACAAGATATCCACCAGCACCATCGCTGCCTTCCTTAAGTTCATTGGTTGGCATGCCTGTGTGCAAGTGGTCAAAGAATGCCTTTCTGTAGGCTGTGTCATCTTTAGTCTTTTTAGCTGCGGCAGACTTTGTGCCATTAAATTCTTCCGCCATCTTATCAAGGCGTGCCTTTAAAGTATCAACTGTTTCGTTATAATATTTATTCATTTTTATGTACCTCCATATAATTAGTATCTGTGGGCTTCACGTGCGCGAAGGAGTCTTTCCATCGCATCGTCCTGTGGAGATGGCCCAGAGAAATCCACAGAACAGTTTTCTTTCACAATCTAGTAAATCTGAAACCATGCAGCATTGGCCTGTTTCATATATTCTCTTGCCATAGATACATATGGAGAGGATGTTACAGTTCCAGTTGGCTTTTTGGCTAGGAAACCAAATTGTGTGATTGCTTCTTCACATTGAATCCAACGAGCAACTGACATTGCATAGGATTCAATCTGTTGACTGGTTACGATGTGGTCACACTTGCGCTCATGAAGCCAACTCCAAGTTTCCTTGAAGATTTCCTCTGCGCAGGTGATAGTTCCATCTTTCTGAGTTGCTTTTAAATAATCTTTGACTGGTGGCATTTCAACACCCTGTAGCGCTTCTGTAGTATCATCAAAATCCATAACAGTAAGTTTACGTCCGCCGGGATTTCCATTGGCATATTTTTCTATCACAGCTTTAGGCTTTCTGCCTGCGCTAGGTCTTTGTCCGCCACGAGTTGTACCATCTTTTGACATGATAGTTCCTCCATTTCTGTTTGATTTTTAGGTTTTTTACCTTTGAATTCGCTGTTGGTGTGTATTCTGGCAAGGCCTCGTTTTCCAAGTAGTTGTCTGTAGGGATAAATAGGCCCCCACCGGTTAACGATTGCGGGTTCAAAGGTAAATGGTTAGTATTCTATTGTCACCTTTTGGGATTGTTGTCTAAGATTGTCTGAGTTTGACTCTGATTTGAAATTTTGCGAATGATTGACTCTGATTTTCATGAATGCACCAATTGTATAGGTGCGGGAAAGTGTCCGTTGTGTCACGTGTCCACCAATGATAAGAATTATAATAAATGAAAGATATATGATTTCATTTCTTTTATTTGTGTTATTCTTATACAGTAAGGACAAAGGACTGAAAGGACACATATCAATCCTTACCTTGATAGAGATACGGATTGACAAGATATATGGATGCGAGACGCCTTCCTTTTCCAGAATAGGTGTCACTGTCCTTTAATGTGATATAGCCATATTCTGCCAAGTGGTCAAGAACCGGCTGTACATCCTCTACCTTCTTAAGAGAGCGGCAGAGTCGCATGATGTCTCGTCTTGTAAATTCAGTAAGTCCTGCGGATGTTACTGCATTTAATACATATTTACATTGTTTTACAACATTGTCAGCACCCATAAGAGAGAATGCTACTTTTGCATGCTCCAGATAGTATCTTCCAATGCGAATAGCATTGTTCATGATTTCACCACTGATTACAAGTGGTTCTGGTTCATCGAGAAAATCGTGACTTCTATATACAGAGGCTCTGCAAAGAAGTGCTGCGATTCGAGCGGTGTTACCAACGAGCTTACCAACCCAGTCGCTGATGTCTGCGTATTCATTAGTTATCTTGGGTTCGAGTTCATCTGCAAATGAAGCGAGTGCTGCGTCGGCTTCCGAGGATAGTGTGATAATCTCGGGTGTTTCAGGATATTCATCCTCTAACATATTGCGAATGACAGCTTCGTAGCGCTTTGCAACATCTTCTGGAACAGGAGCGGAGTAGTACTTCCTACGACCTATATTGGACTTAGGCATACAGTAAAGAAATCTTGCTGTCAGACCACGTCCGCGAAATGTGCTGTTGGCCATAAGACCGGAAAGTACGCTTGGCTGAACCATAAGCATAAGTGTGAGAGTTGGATTCATAACAGTAATGCTATTTCGTCCAATACGATCCACACGAAGGGCATCACCAGAATATCCTTTTAGAATAACGTCGATATTTACATTCTTGGTATAAATGCCAGAAAGAATATCGAAGATTCCACCTTCGGATGAAATGATAGCTGCGCGACCATCGTTTTCTGCTAAGACAGAAGCTATCTTTTCGGTTGTTATATCATCCGTGTATAATCTCAAAGGTCTTACCTCGTGAAAATCGGTGATTTCCTTTGCTATTTTATCTAGCTCGGACATTTCAGCTTTGCCTTTTGCAACCATGTCTTCAATGGTTTTCTGTCTTTTTTCAAGAACACGCAGTCTTGTTTTGCTTTGTTCAATTGCATAGGCATTTTTCGCATTTTCTTCGGCTTCATAATTATCAATAGGATAAGTACCTCCACTAAGGGAAGCTGACTTCTTTTCGGATGGTGGTAGGATAACATCACAATATATATTAGTGTTTTCTCTCCATCCGGGTTTCGGCTGCACCTGAGCTTTTCCCTGATTGCTAACACTGAGTACTGCTAGTGAGATTGTAGCTGTCATGTCTACCGGCGTTTGATTCTGCTCAGATAGGGCTACAACATAATCGCCAATACCAGGTGGAAAAGCTTCTATTGGAAATTCTGGAACTTCGATGTTATCGAATGGAATTGGTACTTCCCACTGTGGTTCTTTGTTTCCATTGTATTCTTCGGGACTTATATAATTCGGATTCGTGGCAATCGCAGTTTTATAATACTTGTGAGCACTACCTAAAATTGTATGAAGTTCCTCATCTTCAAGCCGTGGAATGCATTTTTCTGCTTCTGCGTAATATTTAGTTGTCATTTCTTCAGTATCACCGTAGCGCTTTAGTAAGCATACAGCTTTACGATACATGGTTTTGTTACGAGTACCCTCATGGATTTTCTCATCCATGTTGGCGAAGGCTTCTTCTTCAGATTCTAACATATGTAGGTAATCAGTGATGGTAAGAGAACCATCTTGGATGAAAAACTCTGTGTTAGGATTTCCAAAGAAAAATCTTGCACCGTCCATTGCATTGGTATCATATATTGGAAAATCTGCCTGAATCTTTTGGATGAGAGCAGTGTATTCCGTGACCGAGGATAATATATGTCCGACATAGAATACAATATGATAACGGGGACGAGGGGATTTACCATCTTTCCATTGCATATAATGTCTGCTGGTAGTGATGATTAGCTTTACACCAGGATACTTATTAAAAATGTCCTCTGCTGTGAACCAATCTTCTTCATTATCAGAATGATCATTATCACAGTCGGCAGTGATAACATCTGCACCGATGTAGTTCGTGACACTTCGTTGATTATCCTTAAATAAGATAAAATTGTGGTCATGGCTTATGGCTTTAATAAGTGTATCAATATCCGGTGGACTAACCACGATAGGATATTTGGTGTTCTTAGCATTACCACAGCAATCTGCCTGGTAGATGGTAAGAGGGAAAGGTAAATTAGTGTTTTCCTTCACTGGTTTCACCTCCCTTGGATTCCTGCGTTAACCATTCGTGAAAGCGGTCAACCGGAATAAGGATGCGAGTTCCTATTCGAATGGTGGGAAAGTTAGGCTCGTGAACAAGCTGATAAGCCTTAGTTAAGCCGATTCCTAACTCCGCTGCCATCTCAGGAACACTGATTGTTGGTTTTTGCATGTAATGATTCCTCCTTCTTTGCTTTATTATCAAAGTGATGATATTGGCATACTTTAATATAGAAGGAAGGTGAAAAATCATGACAATGGGTGAAAGAATTAAGGAACTTCGTAAAGAAAATGGTATGACGCAGACTGCACTTGCAGAGGCACTTGGTATAACAAAGGGTACTGTATCTACTTGGGAGACAGATACTAGAACCCCTGGATTTGAAACATTAAGTAAGATGAGTGATATATTCCAGAAGCGTATTGAGTATATTATGGGGAAATCATATGATGCATCCGCGCCTGTAATGGATGAAGCTACTATGGAAGATTTGGTTTTGTCACAGGTGGAAGATGACCTTACAGAATATGCATTAAAATATGCTAGACTTGATCAGTTTGGAAGAGAGGCTGTGGAGGCAGTTATCAGGGCTGAGTATAATAGATGTAGAAGTCAAAATGAACTGGCTGAAGCTGGTGTGTATTTCGGAAAGATATCTACCAGAAGAAAGAATGGAGAATAGAATATATTGTGATGATAACCGTCTTGTGCATGAGTAAATTCCGGGTGCAAGGCGGTATTTTTATACAATAGTAATTTCGAGAATTCAAAAGTTATAATTGTAAATTAGAAAGGGTTAGTGTATAATATTATGCAGTATTATAGGCTAACTCAATTGCAAAGCGAGATGCAGTTTTGTAACCCGAAATGCAACTTTGTAATTCAACAACTAAATATTTGTAAGTGAAACGCAGTTTTTGCAACCGAAATACCATTCTTTGTAAGCGAGATGCAACTTTTGTAATCGAAACGCAACCTATACAAATAACTTTTTTTAGTGTATGATGCATTTAAGAGCACGACAATCGGAGGTCAATTCCCTCTCGTTTAAATTTGTAAACGGAGAATCCACCCCTGGTATTTACGATATAGAAGTAAATGTGTTGGCGGCTCTTGTTTACATTTTATTTTTTGAGAAGCTTAGGTTTCAGACATATGTCCTTGGCATCAACCGGGCGGCAACCAAGTTTAGCCAAGACCTCTTCTCCATGTAAAAAGCTGAACGTTTCGTATGGGCTACGATTGTTCAGTTTTTTCTTTTATAAGAGTTTATGTGGTTCATCATTTTGAAGATATCCATCTGGGTCAGATCATCAATACTTGTTTCTTTCGGGATAATTCTTCTAATGAGCTCGTGATTAACCTCACAGGCACCTTTCTGATAAGGGCAACCAGCATCACAGTAAAAAATATTTGTTCTGTGATATGACGATCCACGTTCAGGATGCTCACGATATTCAATGGCTCTAGGATTAGAGAACTCACTTACGTTATCCGTTAAGATATATGGAAATAATTCAGTAAATAATTCATTTCCAAGAACTTCATCCAACCCGTTAAACACATCAATAACTGACTGTGATGTGTTTGCACCTCTTATAAAAGCAAGCATTAGACTGGATTCTACAAAGTGTATGGTAAGAAGGCAATTACCACCTTTCACACCCATTACAGAGTCCATCTGTACTTCTGCAAGATCAGGATTTTTCTCTTTAAACTTGAGATACTCCTGATAGTTACGACCAATACGGCAACCTTTATCTACTTTGAATTCAGGCTTTTTGTATCGCTCCCTAAACTTTACCTTTCTGGGAAGATCAATATTCCTTACATCAAAGAGACAGGCATCGATGTAGTTATAGATAGTTTTCTCGCTATACATGAGTTCGTTTTCATGTTCAACATAAATTTGATGAACTGACTGACCATTGTTAACCAAAGGCGTGATAATCGCATTTAATCTGGCGATTTCTTCTTCAGATACACATAAACCGCTTCGAGATTCTGATATAACATTGTGTGCCTTGATATGAGCATGTTCTGCATCATAAATAGTCTTCATTAGACTACATTTACCGATTCTGTCACAGCCATTGCAGACATAAGGTGGTCTGAAGCGAGCAGTACAAATTTCACGGACAAAATCAGGGCAATGCTCATTACAGTGCGGGCATAACTTGCAGTACTGAGTGGCTCTTCGTGAACAATCTTTGCCACATACATTTTTATTACGGCAGTTAAATCTGTTCTTACATTCGTTGAATGGATAACCAGGATGACCTGTAGCAACTTCTGAAGAGTATTTCTTAATCTCTCTGGAAACTGTAGTTGGATTCTTCTCTAGGTCAGCTGCTATTGATTTTATGGACATACTTTTCTTCAACTTTTTTTGAAGGTTAAGACGGTCCTCATAGGTAAAGAACTTAGACATAGTGTCCTCCTTATCCGCCGCCAACAATCAGAGGATAAAGACTATGTCACTATTTATCAATAAGGTATTTGTAAGCCATGATGCAGTACATGAACTTATTACAAATATAGATATATTTATGAAGGAATGTTAGATGAAACAACTGCATTTCATTTAACAATTAAGGAGTATAGGCTATTTTGACGTGAGAAATATGGAGGAAAATGACATGTCAGAAACTCAAATTAAAATAACATATAAACCTTTATGGAAGATGCTCATTGATCGTGAAATGAGTAAAACTGACTTAAGAAAGAAGACACAGATTGCACCAAGTACATTTACAAAAATGAATAATGACCAGCAGGTATCAATGGATGTATTGGCACGTATATGCGTGGAATTAAATTGTGGATTTGATGATATTGTGCAGATAGAGTCCGTAAAAAAGGACAGCTAATTTGATAGAGGATAGATGGGGTAGTGAAATCCAGAAAGGAAGATGCTATGTTACCGGAAGAAAAAGCACGTGTGAAAATCGATAAACAGCTAAGAAACGCCGGCTGGGATATCATTTCAAGAAATGAATATTTGCCTAACAGTACGACTGCTGTAAAGGAAGCTTTGATGGTTGGTAATACGGAAAGTGATTATCTTCTGTTTGTTGATGGAAAAGCAATTGCAGTTGTAGAGGCAAAAAGAGAAGAAAATCCGTTAGGGGATGAAGTAAAGAAACAGGCTGAGGATTATGCGGTATCACCACAGTCTTGGTATGCGCTGTGGTTTGAAAAACTAATTCCATTAGTATATATGGCCAACGGAAATAAAATATATTTCAAAAATATGCTTGTGGAAGATAGCGAATATGAAGAACTGTCACAGATGCACTCTCCAAAGAAGATGCTTCAGATAATTGGAAAGAAGTCTGAGTACGGAGCACTTCCACTACTTGAGAAGCGAGGACTTCGTGACTGCCAGTATAAGGCTGAGACTAAGTTGGAAGAATCCTTGAAACTGGGTAATAAAAAGAATTTGGCGGTACTAGCTACGGGGTCTGGTAAGACATATCTTGCCTGCTTAGCTTCATATAGATTGTTGAATTATACACATACGAAGAGAATTTTATTTTTAGCGGATAGAAATAACCTTGCAAAGCAGGCACTGTCAGAATTCAGTTTGTTTGACAGAACTGAAAATATGCAGCAAATGGGCAACCTGTATACTATCAAACGATTAAGAAAAGAAAATGATGTAAACGCAGATATAGTGATTTCAACAATTCAAAAACTTTTTGCAGTACTCACAGGTCAGGCAATTCAAGATGGCAATGAAGATGAAGAGGATGAGCTTGCAAAGAAGAATGAGGAAAAAGAAAGTAAAGAAGTTGTAGAACTTGGTAATGATTTGAAACTTCCTCCAGATTATTTTCAACTCATTATCGTGGATGAATGTCATAGATCCATTTATGGAAAATGGAAAAAGGTATTAGATTATTTTTCAGGTGCAACGGTATTAGGTCTTACTGCGACTCCAACACCAGAGGCATATGCATTCTTCAATAACAATATTATCGAAAATTATAAGTATGAAGATTCTATCGTAGATGGTGTCAATGTACCTTCGAGAATTTATAGAATTATTACGGATGTTACCGCACATGGTGGAACGATTGAACAGGGAGCTAAAGTTGTTGAAACAGCGAAAAGAACTGGAAGGTCAGAAACACATGCAGCGCCAATTACAGTTGAATATGGTTCGTCAGAGCTTGATAGGTCCGTAGTTAATAAAAATCAGATTAGAGAAGTATTGCTTGCTTATAAAAAGGCTATTTATGAAGATTTATATCCAGAGCGTGATAAGAAGTGGGAATACATACCTAAGACACTTATATTTGCGAAAGATGATAACCACGCAACTGAAATTGTAGAGATTGCAGAGGATGTATTTAAGACGGAATTTGAGAACAATACCTTGCCTAAGAATTATGTTCAGAAAATCACATATACAGCAGGGGATTCAGATGCATTGATAACGGATTTAAGAACTACAAAGGATTTCCGAATTGCAGTTACCGTTACATTGGTTGCAACCGGTACAGATGTTAAGCCTTTGGAAGTGGTTCTCTTTATGAAGGATGTTTATTCTGATGTTCTTTATACACAGATGAAGGGTAGAGGATGCCGTGTTATCAGCGATGATAAGTTAAAGGAAGTTACTCCAAATGCAGATACGAAGGAATGCTATTACATAGTGGATGCAGTAGGAGTAACGGAGTCTGAAAAGCATATTCCAAAGCCGGGAGTAGGACCTGGACCAAAGAGACCATTATCATTGGAACACTTATTAGAAAGACTTGCACACAACGAAGTAAGCGATGATAACCTTATGCTTCTTAGGGATTATTGTTCAACTATCAATCGTCGTTATGAGGAAAGTGTTCTCTTTGGTAGACATCTTGATTATTTTATTACTAGTTATGGTTTTGCTCCAAGAAAACTTGCAAATGATATTAATACTGCATTTGCAGAGGGAACATTGGTTGAGTATATTAGTCCATCCCATGACAATAATGCAAGAATGGCACTTATCTATTGTTTGATTGGAAATCTTCAGGCGAGAAATAAGTTACTTGAAATGCAGCGTGGTTATATGGTGGAATCTGGTGATGATGACAAGGTACTTTATGCTGGTTTCTCAAAGGAATCTGCAAAGACATATATCGAGAATTTTGAAAAATACCTTGATGATAATAAAGATAGTATTGAAGCTCTACGTATTATTTATAATTCAGAGGATACGCTTATCACACATGAAATGCTTATGGAATTGCAGGATAGGTTGTTAGCTGAAAGCAGACAGTATGGAGCATATCAGATATGGAAGAACTATAAGCTTCTGGATGAACAAGGAGATGTAGAAGCACTTGATGGCAAGGCTAATGTAAATGCACTTACAAATCTTATTCAGATAGTGCGTTATGCGTATAAGAAAAATCAGAAACTCACAAGTCTTATCAATGGATATGCACAGAGATTCAGCTTGTATTGTGGCCGCGCACAGCGTGTACTTACAGAAGACCAAAAGGATATTATGCAGCAGATTGCAGAATACATCATTAACGATGGTGCAATTACTGTTATGGAACTTAATGAAACTGATACAGAATTATGGAAGAGAGCAGTTAAGAGTTTTGGTGGTGCTACATTAGCTAGTGAGATTCAGACGCTTTCAAAATTTATATTAAAGGTGGCATAGTATGGCAAATCAAAAAAGCGAAGCAGCATTAATTAAAAAGGTTGGAGATATAGCAAATGTAATGGCGGCAGCAGGTGTTGGCTTTACAGACTATATCACACAGCTTACATATATTTTGTTCCTGAAAATGGATAATGAAAAAGAAGAATTAGGACTTGGAAGTTCAATACCGGTGGGCTATAAATGGAAGGATTTGTGTGACCTTAGTGGAACAGACCTTGTTGACAAATATGAGGAAATCTTAGATGAACTTTCAAAGGATGAAGGGCTTATTGGAACTATCTTCACAAGAGCAAGTAATAAGATTGATAGACCGGTTATGCTTGCAAAGGTTATCGAAATGGTGGCTAGTGAAGACTGGTACATGATGGAAGGGGACTTAAAGGGTGTAATCTATGAATCTATTTTAGAGAAAAATGGACAGGATAAGAAAAGCGGTGCTGGACAGTATTTTACGCCAAGAGCACTTATTCAGGCGATTGTAGAAGTCGTAGATCCTAAAATAGATGAAACAGTAGCAGATCCTGCTTGTGGAACAGGTGGTTTCCTCCTTGCGGCATATGACCATATGAAAGGTCAAAGCAAAGATATGGAAAAGCAGAAGTTCCTAAAAAATCATGCTTTATTTGGTGCGGATAATACAGCTCTTGTTGTAACACTTGCATCAATGAATCTGTATCTTCATGACATCGGTGTAAATAAGAGTCCTATTGCATATCAGGATTCACTTATCGATACATCAGATAAGATGTACAAGGTTATTCTGGCTAATCCACCTTTTGGAACAAGACCACAGGGTAGTGTTGAGGTTGCAGCTAATAGACCGGACTTCGTAAAGACAAGTGATAACCAGGTTAATTTCTTACAGCATATCATGTCAATTGTAAAGACCGGTGGACGTGTTGGTGTTGTACTTCCAGATAGTGTGCTTACAGATACAGGTGCGACAGAAAAGGTAAGAGAGAAGCTTATGAAGGACTTTAACCTTCACACAATCCTTAGACTTCCAACAGGTATTTTCTATGCCAACGGTGTGAAGACAAATGTTCTGTTCTTTGAGAAAGGTGAACCTACAAAGGATATCTGGGTATACGATTACAGAACCGGAATCAAACATACAATGGCTACAAAACCTATGACAAGAGCACATTTACAGGATTTTGTGGATTGCTACTGCACGGGTCATGAAGGTGATCGCGTTGCAACATACAGTGAAGAAAATCCTAATGGTAGATGGAGATGTTTCTCAGAGGAAGAAGTGCAGAATGCTGATAATCTTGATTTCAAATGGCTTGATTTGGAAGAGAAGGACGAGAGAACTGTGGCAGAGGTGCTAGAGGATATGCAAGCTGAATCAGATGGAATTGCTGAGGCTGTAGCACAGCTTAAGCAATTGTTGGGAGGAATTGAGATTTGATAGATACGAATACAATCAAAAGTAAAATACTTGATTTAGCATTATGTGGGAAATTGTCAAATCAAAAGAAAACAGACCATTCTGTTGAGGATTTATATAGCAGGATTCAAAGTGAAAAACAGGAACTCATAACAGCGAAAAAAATAAAAAAAGAAAAGACATTCTCTTCTATTGAAACATCTGAATTATTGTTTGAAATACCAGCGACATGGAAATGGGTAAGAATAGGACAGATATTTACATTACAAGCGGGAAAAAATAAAACTGCTTCTGATATAGAAGAAGAGCCTAAAGAAGAGAAAATATATCCTTGCTATGGTGGAAATGGGTTAAGAGGATATGTTGATGAATCGAATGTTGAAGGTAGGCATGTATTGATTGGTAGACAAGGTGCGTTGTGTGGAAATATAAATTTTGCAGAAGATAAATTTTGGGCGACAGAACATGCAGTTGTAGTTTACCAGTATGCAAATACAAGTGTTGCTTGGGCTGGTTATTTTTTGAGGGCACTTAATTTAAATCAATACGCAACATCAGTTGCACAACCTGGATTAGCAGTGGGGACTGTTGAGAATGTGTTGATTCCATTACCACCATTGGAGGAACAATATCGAATTGCTGAGATGATAGAGAAGGTTTTTAACATTTTAGATACTATTCATGATTTACAAAATTTATATGAATCCGATGTAGAAGTTCTTAAAAGTAAATTGATTGATGCAGGTATTCAAGGCAAATTAACCGAGCAACTTTCCGAAGATGGAACAGCGGAAGAATTATTTGCAGAAATACAAATGGAAAAACAGCAATTAATTAAAGAGAAAAAGATAAAAAAAGAGAAGGCATTAGCGGACATATCTGAAGAAGAAATTCCATTTGAGATACCAAGCAATTGGAAGTGGGTAAGATTATCAGATTTATGTTCAAAGATATCATCTGGAAATACTCCTGCCGGAGGAAGCAAAGGTGGCGCTTATGTAAATGAAGGTTATTGCTTTTTTAGAGAACAAAATATCTATAATGACGGAATTCATTATGATGGCATGGTATATATCACTGAGGAACTACTTGCTACCAGAGAAAACAGTACAGTTCTGCCACAGGACATTTTATTAAACATTACAGGTGGTTCAATAGGTAGGTGTGCTTTGATATCAGATGATTTTTCGAGGGGAAGTATCAACCAGCACATTTTAATTATAAGAGTAATTGATCCAAAAATTAGATTTTATATTCATAAGTGTTTGTGTAGCCCTTATTATCAAAAACTGATAATGGGAAATGTTGTTGGAGATAAAGATGGATTTAGTGCCGGACGATGCAAAAACACATTGATTCCGTTACCACCAATTGCGGAGCAAATGCGTATTGATGCTAAGATGGATGAACTATTATCGTTGATATAAAGGTGAAATAAAATGCAATACAATTTTTTCTATGATGAAACCGAACATAGCAGAAAGATTAATTATCAGACTGTTATGGCTAACAATTATTATGACAATTTCATATCTGTAATCGTTGGTTGGTTATCAGAGGAAGAACAATGTATTACAGATAAGTACTTTGCTTTTGAATCAAAGTATGATTTCAGAAAAGTTGATGGTGAATTGAAAAGCCAGACCATGAAATCAAAGGATTTTAGGTTGGGTTTTGCTTCACTTAATAAGCATACGATAGATTTTTATGATGACTTGATATCTCTATTTGATGAGAAGATAATTATTTATTTTTCAGTGGCGAGCAAAATTGAATATGTGATACATCAGATATTTTCAGATTATCATAACACGATGTTCGTGGATATTGATTCTATGAAGTATTCAATCATTAAAGCGATTAATGTTTATCGCCCAGAAAAAGTAATAGAAGCAATTTATGAAACACCACAGATATTTGTCAATGAGCTTAGAAGTTTTTTGGAGAGTCAGATTAACAAAAACAAAGCCAATATTATTTTAAAGGAACATGAGAATCAGGCATTTGAAGAAATATTAATGCTACTTGATGACACAGAAATACCAGAAATATTGGATTGGGCATATTTTGCACCGTTTGACGGATTTAACAAATTATTAATGGAAATGAATGTTTCTGATTATAAGCTAATAATTGATCGTGAAGGTGATGAGTCACATACATTACTATCAGCGGAGTATATAGGTTTACAAAATGTTACTGAAGTAGATTCAAAAGATTATGTTGGAATCAGAATGGCTGATATGCTTGCTGGATTAATATCCAAATTGATGCAATCGTTGAAGAATGCGCTGACAGGAGATTATAAAGATGGTGAAATAAAAAAGACGCTTTTAGATTCTGGGTGGTTCACATTAAATCAGAGACAATTAGATTTATATAAAAAATTATATCAAGTAATTTGTGTGAACAATGATTATTGGTATAAGTCTTATGCCGGTCTGTATTCGGATGATTTAGTAGCATTTGTTGCATTGCTCCAGTTTATGAATCATTTTGAAGATGAAGAAGATATCCGTCAGGAATTGAAAATGCAACCAGAGTATTATAACGCCTTTGTCTGTGAAAGATTACAAGAGAGATATCAGATGATGCATAATAAACTTCCATTGGAACCTATGACGGATGATGGTAAGGATTATTTTTATAATCAAAGAGGCACGAAGGTTTATAAAGATATCGGGATGCAACCAATTTTGCCATTACATGAAGGCCAGAATAAGTATTATGTGTTGTCAGTTGGATTTGCGAAAAATGGAGAATCGCTGGTAACGATTTCTGAAAATGAAGAACCTGTATGTTATAGACTACCCGGAGAATACAGTGAATGGGCTATGACAGTAGTTGGAATGGCAAATATGGGAGAAAAACTGTTCCCGGAGGAAGTGGTATTTTCGTTAGTTGGTGGCCAATATTATGTTGATATTTTATAAAAACCATTAGTGTGGAAAGGAGTGAGAACATGAACATTTTTGACGAAGTGGATGAGAATTTATTTCGCCCATTAACAGGAATAAATAAAAGAAAATATGTTGATATTCTTGCTCTTATTTGGGATAAGTGTAAACGCATGCCGATGTATGCAATAGAGAAAAGTACCATTTTTGACATGGTGGAAGACTATTTCTATGGACTTGATGAACAGGTGGAACTTGATTTAGAAGAACAAGAAGAAACCGATGGTAATATTGCAGATACGCGTGTGATAGCAGGAGGCTTTGTTAGAAGGCTTAAGGATACAGGGTGGCTCAATGAAAAGGAAGGTGAGTACGAAGAGGAATCCAAGTTAGCCATTAATTATAAGGTGGTACCACTGCTTAAATCATTCCAAGAAATTATCAGTCCGACAATCATTACATATAAGGGTAAATTGTTTAAGATTTATTCCATGTTTGAACATATTTCTGAGCAGGGAAGTCCGTATGAAGGTGTATTAAAGGAAGCTTCTGAGGATTTTGATAATTTGAATCAAGCACTTAGGATTCTTGCAGCATCTATTGAGGATCATATTAATAATCTTACACAAGGCAAAAAGCCAGAAGAAGTACTAGAGTTTTTTGAAAAGTATGAGGAAAAGATTGTAGTAGGTTCCTATCATAGGTTTAAGACAAACGATAATCTTTTCTATTACAGAACCAGCCTATATGAGAGTCTTGATAAATGTGAAGATGTTTTGATGGATGCACTTGTAACTGATTATATGGATGCAGAGCGAGTAGATAAAGCGGAGGCCACTGTAAAAATAAAAGAATTGATTACCAAGGTTCGAGTGGATATTGAAGAGATGGAAGCTATCATGAGAAACATTGACGATAGGCACATTATATACAGAACCAGAGCAGTACAAAGAGCGCAATTCTTATTATTATCTGATGGAAGCGTTAAGAGCAAAATTAATAATATGCTTCAGTATTATGCTAGTCAGATAAAAACAAAAGAAGATTTGTACGAGGATGATGAAACTATCTGGCAAAATGTATTTCAGATATTTGGACAGAATTATATTGATAGTGCATCGCTTGCAACACCGGTGAAAAAGAGACGCTCATCACCGATTGAACTTATGGCTGTTATAGATGAACTTGATATGGAATTAGTAGAAGAGAAAAATCGTAAGATGATGGAATATATAAGAAATGCGTTAACGTCGGAAAATGTAAATTCTTTTGCGAAAGATATTTTACAAGGAAAGACAGCAGTTTCTATTAGTAGTGTATTTAAGGATAATCCAGAAATATTAACAAAAGTCATTGGCTTGTATACATATTCACAAACATCAGAGCGTGAATACGAAATTAGGCTAAAGGACACATTTGTAGAATGTAATGGCGTTCGATTTAAAGAATTTATTGTTGAGAAAAGGAAGGGTTAAAGATGGCTATTGATATCAAAGAAGAAATCGCTAATTATTTGTTGAATAACTGCTTCCTAATCGGAAATGTGGATTCGACCAGAGAAAAATATTATTACGTTATTAACCATGAGGAAAGTTTTAGGCAATTATTTCAGCCAATAGGTTACACATTGGTTATTCATAGAAATCTGCGAGTAGTGCAGCTTATTAATAATCATGGGACTGGTAGATTGGCACTGAAGAAATATGAAAGCATTATACTTCTTATATTTAGACTTTTGTATGTGGAAAAAAGGGAAAGTCTGTCTACAAGTGAAGATAAAATAGTTGTAACTGTTGAAGAAATAAAAAATGAATATGAGAAATTAAATCTTCCAAGAAAATTTGACAAAGTGTTATTGGAAGACTCACTTAGAAATATTAAAAGATATAATCTTGTGCAGCCTTTAGATAAATTGCTTGATATGGATGCCAAAATACAAGTTTATGCATCTGTAATGCTTGCAATGCCTGACACAACTATTTCTACGGCATATGAGCAGACAAGCAAGTTGTTAGCGCAATATGTAAATTCAGATGAGGAGGAAGAGAACGATGATTAGAATGACCAGACTTCATCTGATAAACTGGCATAATTTCCAGGATGACATTATTGATTTTAAGAATATAACTTATTTGCTGGGTGTAAATGCTGTGGGTAAGACAACGATTATGGATGCTATAAGATATTGTCTTACAACTAATAAGGATTTTAATACAGCCGGTAATAAAAAGAGTGGCAGAACATTATTGGGATCTGTTCATCAGAAGCAGAGAGCAGAAGATAGTTATCTGCGTCCGGGGCATACAGTTTCATATATTGGAATTGAGTTTTTAGATGAAAATATAAATAAAAATTTTGTAATTACAGTTCGAGTGGAATCTGAAACGCCAAAGCAAGATTTAAAAGGTGTATCTCAGGACTGGTATATTACAAAACCAGGATATTCACTTGAGGATATTCCATTTTTTACACAGGTGAAAGATGGAAGAAAACCTACGTCAAGAGATGCTTTTAAACTTGAAAATAAGGGAATGGATAGGGCTTCAAATCAGGCTGATGCTAGAAGAAGAATCTGTCGTATGCTGGGTATTGGAGAAGCAGATTCACCAATTGGTAAGAAGTTCAATGAAGTATTTCATATGGGTACTAGCCTTGAGGACATAAAAGATATTCGTGAATTTATCTATACATATATTTTGCCTGAACCAGAGGTGAATATAGATTTCTTGCAGAAAGACATGCGTGAACTTGAAAGACTGCAGGAGATTTTGCAGGAAGCACAGGATAGAGAAGTGCTGCTTGCAGAGATTAATGAAAGAATTATAGAGGCAAAAGCACGCCTTTCTAAAGTTAAAGTTAATGAGATGCTTGTTGCATATGCTAATTATCAAGGAAATGTTGAAGAACAACAGGAGAAGAAGCGTCTTATATCGGAATGGACTGCTAGTATCGATATCTTAACAGATAAATTGGCTGAATTGTCCGAAAAGGAAAGAAAAGCATCAGATTTATTATATGAGGCAAGAAGAGCTGCAGAGGATAATACCGAGAATAAAGAGATGCTTTCTCTAGAGCAAGAGAACAAAGAAAATGAAAAAGAATACGAGAGATTAAAGAACGAAGCGGCTATATTTACAGACATTTCAGAAAAGCTGTTATCCCTTAAAAAGAAATTAAATCGTACTGGTTTTGCGTGTGATTGGATCATAGGTGAAGAAACAGGGGAGAAAACTGTTGACGAGCGTATTCTAGAAATTAAGAAGGTTGCGAAAGTTCTAAGTGGACTAGAGGAAACGATAAAAAATCATGATGCAAAGATAAGAACGGAAATAGCAACTTTATTGAGAGAGACTAAATTACTTGAGGATAAAATTAAGAGTCTTGAGGCTGGTGTAATGTGCTATCCAGAAGAGGCGACTTTTGTTAGAGATAAGATTAATGAAGAATTAGGGGAGCAGAGTAAGAAAGCGGATGCAAAACTTTTGTGTGAGCTTCTCTATATGACAGATGATAGCTGGCAGGATGCTGTTGAAAGTTATCTCAATACTCAGAGATTTAATATTATTGTTGCACCAGATAATTATCTTGTTGCAAAGAAGGTTTTTATTTCTTTGGGAGATAAAGTAAAAGGTATTGGACTTATTGATACAAGAAAAATTGGAGATATTCAGTATAGTGAAGAGGGAGTAAGTTTTCTTGGAGATAAGGTTGAGTCCGAAAATATTTATGCAAAACGTTACGCACGATTTGTTATGCGAGATGTAGTGTGTTGTGAAACGTCAGATTCTCTTGAACAACATCAGAAAAGTGTTACAAAAGACCGCTTGCGCTTTCAGAATTTTTGTTTACAGAGAATGGGAAAGAAAGAGCATTTTATCGGCGTTGATGCTATAGAAAAACAGTTGATTAGCGCCAGAAAAGAACTTGTTAGCATTCAAAAACAACTAAATGAGATGGATGCTGATAAAAAATCTTTTGATGAGATGTATGGCGAATATAATAAATTCACTGCAGGAAATAATTTTGCTTTATTAGAAAAATATATAGATTCGGGACGGCAAGCAAAAGCGATAGGAATAAGAATTGATGAGATAAATGCACAGATTTTGGAATTTAAGAAGAATCCGATTTTACTTGCTATGTATGATCGTGTGAGCGAATGTGAGAAAAATGTTGCTGAGATACAAGGTGAAATTACGGATATTAAAGCTAAAAAACAAAATCTTGAAACAGGAGTAAAGGAAGCGGAGCAGGAGATTGTTAAGCTTGAAACTACTACCGATGAGCTGAAAATGGCATATGAAAATATTGTAAGAGAATATCCTGAACATGCAAGTGATGTTGAGAAGAAGTATCAGGATGAGAGAAGAACTAAAAAGGCATCGTCTATAGCTTACAATTTTGGTAACCGAGCGACTCAGGATAGTATTGCATTCAATAATTACCTGAACCAGCAATTGATACCATTGCAGCAAAAATATACAGCAACATATACTTGTGATTACCCTGAAGGTATTGATGGAGCTAGTAGATATCAGCAGGAATATCTGTCTTTACAAAATATTGAATTGGAACGTCACAAAGAAGAATTAGCGCAGGCACAGGTACGTTGTAAGGATAGATTTCGTAAAGAAGTGTTGTTTAGAATGAAGGATGATATTCTTCGCGCTAGGCAGCAATTTAAGCAAATTAATCGTGTTATGGAAAATTTGGAATACGGTGAAGAGAGTTATCGATTTGGAATCGATAAGAGTAAAGATAAAGAACTTGGTATTTTCTATGACATTATTATGGATAAAGATAATCAGCAGATAGACCAAGATAATGAGATTATGGCATTTTTAGCAGAGGCTAATAAGTCAGAGGTTTTTGAAAGTCAGATTGAAGATTTTATGAGCAGAATCATGATGGATGTTGAAGAACATGCAAAAGAGAATCTGACAGGCACAGGTTCTGGAGCAAAGAGCATGGGCATGTATGTTGATTATAGAACATATCTGTATTATGACATTATCGTTAAAAATTCTGTTACAGATATTGAAGTGCCTCTTTCTAAAGTAAGTGGTGAAGGCAGTGGTGGTGAGAACCAAGCGCCATTTTATGTTGCTATATGTGCTTCACTTTTGCAGATATATGAACAGAACCCGGATGGTTGTATGAGACTTATCTTGCTCGATGAAGCCTTTAATAATATGACAAGCGATCGAATTGAACCAATGATGAATATGTTTAAGAAATTAAATCTTCAATTGGTACTCATAGCGACTGCTGAGAAGGCAACATCTATTTTACCATACTGTGATATTACATACTCGATTGTGAAATCCGGTAATCGAAATGCTATACGGTCATTCGAGAAGATATAAAGATGATTGGAAAACCGTAAATATGAAAGGATGGAACTGAATGGATTACGGCAAAGACATACTAAATCGACTAATAGATATGTATGAAAGAAGAGGTGCATTTGATAAGGATGCGTCCTCTTTGCGTGCCATTCAGATTGAAGTAAAGAAAGTTTATCCGGCATATGTGGATCGTTATAATCATGAAGCTTATAAAGATATCAATGTTGCGGTAGAAAAACTTTGTACAGAAGAATTTGTATTTGCAGAGAAAAATGGCGTTGGTCAATATTCAAAAGTAAGGCTAAATATCGCTAGTGTTTCGGAATGTTATAAAAAATTAAAAAGAACGAGCATTCCAGAACAGTGTGAAAAAGTAAAAAAGAGTCTTGCAGAGTATCGAAATAGTGAGTCACAGATAGTGCAGGCGGTTATAAAAGATTGGCACCAGTGTTTGGAAGAATATAAAAAGTTACCATATGACTTGAAGTATGATGGTAAACGGGCAAGTGAGATAATTCGAATATTGCAAGCGGTATCCAAGTTAAATGGTGAAACTTATATCCGTAATTTTTCCACAGCACTGTTTAAGGATTCCAAAAGATTTCAAAAAGAATTTCGTAGTTCCGTTGAAAATATTTTATTTGACTACACTGATGAGGTTGTAGAAAAAGATAATATTCTTGGATTTTATAATTTATATGAAAATCCTACATATGTAATGGTAAAGGGAAATGTTGTTATACAGCTTGATACATCTGTAATTGATGTTTCAGAGATACAGGATGGAATTGCATTGTCAAATGCTTCGCTTGAAAAAATCAGGGCCGTTACGGTAAAAGCTAATAAGGTCATAACCGTAGAAAACCTGACAACTTATCATGATTCAGATGAAGAGGATGCGGTTCATATCTATCTTGGTGGATATCATAACTATTCAAAGCAGATATTACTTGAGAAGATTTATGCTGATAATAAATCAAGAAGTTATTTCCATAAGGGCGATTTAGATGTTTATGGATTTTTGATATTGGAGAATTTGAAGGAGAAAACAGGTATTCCATTTACACCACTTATGATGGATATTGCGACAATTGAAAGATTTTATAAGGCTGGGCTTTATAAAGAATTGACAGCATCAGATGTAAAAGTAATTGAAGGAAAAAAGAATACAAAGCTTGCTGCATATGCAGATGTACTTCAGTTTATGCTCGATAACAATTGTAAGGTGGAGCAGGAGTCTATCAAGGCTTTGGAGTTGATGGAGTAGAAACATAAATACTATTAGGAAAGGAGGTCCGTATGAACTATAAAGAATTGAACAAGAATCAGAAAGATAGAATGAAACAAATTAGTGCACATTCCTATACTATGGAATGGGAAAATCCAGAATTCATGGGCTACTTGTTAGGAGGACTTCCGAGAATAAGAAAAACTCAAGAAGATAAGGACGTTACAGGTGAATTAATTAAACTTGAAAGGGTAATGTCAACATATGACTCTTTCCTATCTCAGAAGGAAAAATTTCTTAACGAAATAAAGAATATAATTGCGTTAATCCAGGAAAAGAATGATTCTTGGTATGGATTAAATATATATGAAATAGAACGGTATTTAAAAATACATGATTTTTGTTTGATTTCTGGTGAGGGAGGAATTGGTAAAAGTTTTTTCATAAAATGCTTTGAAGAACAACTGGAAAAAAACTGTATAGAGCATTTGTGCTTATATGGAAAATTTGAAAAAGATACATCAAGAATTGATATCAATGAAATCATCAATGCGAGTGAAAACGGATTCGTTTTTATTTGTGACGCAATTAATGAGATGTCAGAGGCTGGACAGCAAAGTTTATTGAATATATTAAAACAATTAAAGAATAATCCCAGAATACGAATTGTAATAACATATAGAACAAATTCAATGGACGAAATGATTCTTCAGCAATATCAAGAATTGTCAGAGTATGAATATAAATTTCCTGGAGTTTCATTTGAGTCTGCTCTTGATGAAATACTTAAATTGTCTGTTCCAGACGTATATTTATATGAAGATATATTGTACTCCAATAACGCATTATTGTTGAGTATGCTGTGTGATGTTTTGTCATCAGAGAAAATTGTTGATGAAACTGAAAATGGAGTAGCATCTGTTACATTCATTTTGGAGCATTACATAAAGACGACAATAGGCAAGGTTTTCAAGAATAATATATCCTGTCAGGGTATAGATATTTGGAAAGATACCAAAAGAGTTGCTAAATGGATGTATATGAATGGCGAGAAACAAATTGATGAGAAAAGCTTGCTATTGGTGATAAATACGGGAGACAATTATCTCCTTTCTATGATACAGATGGGGTTCATGGATGGTTATGAGAGGAATGGTGAAAAAAGATATTATTTTGGGATTGATTCATTAACAGA
>CAMHLZ010000040.1 GCA_946186125.1 uncultured Lachnospira sp.
ACTTCTCTGAGTTTTTCTTTGTTATCTCAACAAAGCAGTGAATATTCTCTTTTTTATCAGATTTCTTTTTTCCAGTAATTTTTCTCGTCAGAGTTAATGTATAATTATTCTCTTCTGTACGTTTTCCGATTGCACTTGAGAATTTGACATTTTTTCCATCAAACACTGTTTCTGTGCTTAGTATAACAGTTCCTTTTGTAAAGTATTTTTTATTGTATTTACTTAATCTTTTATATACATTTTTGTTATATCCTGAAGTTTTTTTATACGCACGTTTGATCTTAGCCATTTGGCTGTAAGATGTTATAAGCTTATTTTTAAACTTATAACTATCCTTAGTTTTGTAACGTTTTAATTTAACTGAATAATAAATATTTTCCGGGTATTCATCATCAGTTACTTCCGGATATTTGCAATTTCTCTTTGTTGCCTCTAAAACACCATCCATTGAATTAAATATATCAATAACCTTATCATATGTCTGACTGTTTCTCAAATACACAGCAAAAAGTTTTCCGTCTTTTAGTAATTTATCAATTTTTTCTTCATGGGTATAATTAAATTCTTCAATATCAAAATATAAATCGCAGTCAGAATAGTCTCTTGCTATACACTTAACTGCTCTTGCTATCTCTTCATTAGGAATCGCAGCACTGAATGATACTAATATCGAATCTCTCACATACCCTATATCAGTATTCTTTTTACTTTTTTCATCAAATGCAACATCACATTCTGATATCAATTCCTCTGCTCTCTTATCTAATCCTGCTTTAAACTCTTCATATCTGCCATCAATTTCAACTTCATAGTCAGGATCCAATTCATTATTACCACTGACAATATTAAAATATGAATCCATGACACTTCTTGCAACATTTAAAAAAGCATAATCGTTTTCCAGTGAGTTTACAATCTCAGCAGCTTCTTTTCCATCTGCATCTAACGCCTCATCCAAAGCCTTTTGTTCATCTTCTGTCAGTGTATATGTATATAATTCTGGAACTTCCAACTTCTGATTTTCTACAATCTGTACATTTCCTTCTTCATCATAGTATGTTTCAATCTCATTAGCATATGTTATATTCATACTACTCGAAAATACAATCATTGCAGCTCCTGATACCGCTAAAAATTTTAATATACCTTTCATTTTTTATACCTCACTTTATTAATTCTATTTTGCAACACAATAAACTGGAACTGAATACAAACTATGTTTGTACGTATCACCATATTTTGTCTTAACCCATAATTTGTAATAATACTTCATCCCGGATTTAACATTATTATCTGTAAAATATATCTTTCCAACCGAGCCAACCTTTCCATTTCCCACTTGTACATATGTTCCATTTTGATTTGTCGAACGATATATATTATATCTCTCCGCATTTCCTATAGTTTTAAAATTAATGCTTATTTTTCTTTTACACTACTTGAAATAGAATTTATAACTGGTTGTTTATCCTTTATAGTATACCACTAAATAAATACACTGTCACTATTTTTAGTAATTATGTTCTTTTTCTTCGACTTTTAGTTTTTTGACGTTTATTGTTTTTGACCTATTTGCTACATACTGTTATGTTAATTTATGAACAACTTGACCAAAATATAAAGTAGGGTTAATTTAAAACGACTATACTAGTAAAATAGGACAAAGATTTTAACTTTGTCCTATTTGCCATACTTAGCGTTGATGACGACCAACTATTTTATCTTAACTTTTGTATACTTCTCTGAGTTTTTCTTTGTTATCTCAACAAAGCAGTGAACATTTCTACTATATCTTTTCTTCTATTTCTTTTGCTACCAGATTTGTTGCGCCGAATTGCTCTCTAAGCTTCGGTTTTTCAATCTTTCCGGTTGCATTTCTTGGAATTTCTTCAAATATTATTTCCTTTGGACGCTTGTATCTTGGCAGTTCCATGCAGAATTCTTCTATTTCTTCCTTTGTGCATTTCATTCCGTCTTTGATTTCAATGATTGCAGCGGTCTTTTCTCCAAGCCTTCTGTCAGGCAGACCTATGACAGCCACATCCTTTACCTTATCATTACGACGGATAAAGTCTTCTATCTGTACCGGATAAATATTCTCTCCACCACTTACAATGACATCTTTTTTTCTATCCACGAGATAGTAGAAACCATCCTCATCCTGCATTGCCATATCACCGGTATACAGCCATCCATCTTTTATGGTCTCCTCAGTAGCTTCAGGATTATTATAATAACAGGTCATCACTCCCGGTCCCTTTACACAAAGTTCACCGACACTTCCCTGTTGCACCTCCTGCTGATTTTCGTCAACAATCTTACATTCCCATCGATATCCCGGCACACCGATTGCTCCAACCTTATGTATATTCTCCATTCCCAGATGGACACAACCTGGTCCTATAGACTCAGACAAACCATAATTAGTATCATAATCATGATTTGGGAAATATTTTTTCCACCGTTTAATCAATGATGGTGGTACAGGCTGTGCACCTATATGCATCAGTCTCCACTGTGACAAATGATAATCTTCAAGCTTAAACGTACCATTATCAAGCCCGTCCAAAATATCCTGTGCCCAAGGAACAAGAAGCCATACTATTGTACATCTCTCATCAGATGTAGCAGAAAGTATTGTTTCCGGTTTTGCACCTTTTAACAGTACAGCCTTACTTCCGGCAACCAGACTTCCCATCCAGTGAATTTTTGCCCCTGTGTGATACAACGGAGGAATACATAAGAAATTGTCCTCTCTCGTTGTCTTATGATGCATCTGCTCCATCTCTGCTGCCTGTGTCAGGCTTCTGTGTTTATGTAATATAGCCTTTGGAAATCCCGTTGTTCCCGAAGAAAAATAAATCGCTCCGTCATCATCATCAGTTATCTTAATATCCGGTGCAACACTGGAACAATCAGCCACAAGCTCCATGTAACTTTCTGCAAATCTCGGACAATTATCACCAACATAGATTAAAAGTCTTCCTTTACTCAGTCTTTCAGCGTGTGCTTCCATTCTTCCTATAAACTCAAAACCGAATACGATAACATCTACTTCTGCCAATTCGGCACAATACAAAATCTCATCTGCATCATACCTGAAGTTAAAAGGAACAGCTATTGCTCCCGTCTTTAAAACTCCAAAATAGATAGGAAGCCATTCAAGACAGTTGTACATGATAATGGCTACTTTATCTCCTTTTTTAATTCCTCTTGAAATCAACATGTTAGCAAAACGATTTGCTTTTTCATCAAAAACACCCCATGTAATTTCACGTCTGTATGGTGCGAATACATTTGTCTCTATCAAATCATACTCTTTCCAACTTACTCTCCTTGTATCCTTCTCCTCAGGATTTAATTCTACCAATGCAATTTCATTAGTATATAACTTTGCATTTCTCTCTAAAAAATCTGTAACTGGCACTTACCCCACCATATCCCGGATAAAAACTTTCCGGGTTCCTTTCTAAATATATTGTTTATTGTAACTATTTCGAAAACATAATCTTCTCACTTGAAAACATTTTCGTAAGAATAAAAATCATTACTATCGCATACAAAATGTTTGATCCTATCGTAACCGATAAAGCAAAACTATCCTTTACACCAAGTAACATATCTGACATACATCTGCTTCCATTAAATACAGGAATTAAATTAACAAACTTAGATAACTTTTCTCCTCCTGTATAACCTCCTGCAACAGACAGCACCATGATAAGAATATTAAAAGGTGCCACACTGGTTCCGGCTTCTTTTACCGTATTAGCCTGAGCAGACAAAACAGCCACAAATGCAATCAATACACATGCCGAACTAAGTATTACAACAAAGAAAAGTGCATACTGTGCTGCGCTTAGAGAAGTATTTTTAAATATTTCAGCATCCCCCATAAGTTTTGGAAGCGAGAGAATAAGTCCAAGTCCACTTGAAATCGCACATAATACGGCAATAATTAGCATGCTGATAATCTTTCCAACCGCCAATGCTCCTCTCTTTACAGGTGTTACTAAAAGTGTTGCTATAGTTCCTCTCTCTTTTTCTCCTGCTATAAAATCCGGTCCGATTGCCACACAGCCGCTGCTTATCAACGTCATTAAAAGCATTGGTATCATGGCAAATACCATTTTTTCAGAAAAATCCGCACCATCATTTAAATCATGCTTCTCATCACAATTTACATCAAACTTATTTGACAACGAATTTTCATACGCATCCAACGTCGTGGTTATGAGCATTTGTGCATTTGCTGAATTTGTAGTTGCTGAATTATAATATATTTCGATTTCAGGAGCTTTCTCTCCGCTCTGAACATCATATTCACTGACAGCTTCATCAAAATCTTCCGGGAATACTACTAATACATCAGCCTTTTCACTTTTTATTTCAGCTTTTGTATCATCTATATCCACCGGGCCTGTTTTCTTTAATTCAACATTCTGTTCTGCAAACATTGATTCTATAGCTTCCGGCATATTTACGGCTGAAATCTTGTATTTGTAGTCCTCATCTGTAGTAACCATATCCTGTATAAAGCCACCCATAAGACTATAAATTATGTATATCATAAGGCCCGGCATTATGATGGATGTAAATACCATCTTCTTGTCTGTAAAAAATCTCGTCAACTCTTTTTTCATTATCGTAATTATGTTATTCATCGCTGCCCACCTCTTTCACGTATACATCAAAAAATACATCCTCAAGTGTCTTTTCTTTTACTACTTCTTTTAAGCTGTCACAGAGTACCATTTTTCCGTTAATAATTATTCCCACTCTGTCTGCTATCTTTTCAACAAGACTGAAGATATGCGTAGATACAATTATCGTTTTACCTTCATCTCTTAACTGAATCAAAAAGTCGGTAACCACTTTTGCGGTAATTACATCCAGTCCGTTAGTCGGCTCATCAAATATAATGATATCCGGATCATGTGCAAGTGAAACGGCAATAGATGTCTTCTGCTTCATTCCTGTAGAAAGATTTGCAACCTTTACCTCCGCAAATTCATCTATCCCAAATGTTTTAAATAGTTTCTCTTTTCTTTTTTCTCTATCCTCATCAGATACACCGTGTAATTTCGAAAAGAAATCAAACAGATAATTCGGAGTAAAATAGTCTTCGAGTTTTAACTCACTTGTTAAAAAACCTATTTTTTTTCTGACCTCTTCAGGCTGTTCCGCAATGCTTACGCCATCTACAATACAATCACCTGATGTAGGTTTAATAAGTGTAGATATAATTCGGAGTGTTGTGGTCTTACCCGCACCGTTTGGTCCGAGTAAAGCGAACACCTCTCCTTTGTATGCCTCAAACGATAAATCATCCACCGCCGTCTTTTTCTTAATGCCGCTTTTTTCAAGTTTCTGCTGTTTTTTTGATAAAGAATAAATCTTTTTCAAATCCTTTGCCTCTAATATTGTCTCCATAAAACCGTCTTTCCTCCTAATGTTATATTAATATACTCCCGGAATCTGACTTGTATCGAATTTCCGGGAGTACAATATTAATCAAAATCTTCTTCTTTCAATACACCCATCTCATAATGTGTCTTTTTGATTTTGTCTATAAGTTTACTGAATTTGAATCTCTCAGCATACGCAACAGCCTCATCAATAATCTCATATATCTCAGGTCTGCTTATGCCCTGGTTTTTTCCATTGATATCATCAATCTTTGCATACAGCGCCAATGTTCCCATCTCATCAATGACATATCCCTTTGTCTCTGCATAATCCTTTGCAATCTTTACGTAATCATCAATGTTAAACTCTTTTATATATATCTGATTACTGAACATTTCTTCCAATGCAGGATGTGCTGTGACAAGTCTCTCCAAAGCAGCCTTATCATCTTCAAGAATAATAATCATTTCTTCGGTATATGCTTTCATGGCTGCCATAAGGTCTACAACCGTTCCCGGCATAAGATTTCCTGCCTGCTCAATGATTAAATCTGTTCCCAATATCTGTGACATGGCTGTGCCGACACCTTTTTTATTCAGTGCTGTTGCCTTTACTTTTGCAACTTTTCTTGCTGCCCTGTCTCTGCCCTTGTTTGCAGCTTTTATGATATTTAATGCAAGGGTAGTTTTCCCTACTTTCGCATCTCCCATTATCATTACATTATTTGTCTTTGATGTTCCGTCTTTCACGAAGTTATTAACCAAATTATTAATTGATGCTGCAACCTGTTCTTCCAATCCCGGTATATCTAAAAAATTAGCAAATAATTTACGATGCTCTTCCGGAATTCTTGTCTCAGCCTCATGGCGTTCTCTCTCAATCCGGATTGCTGCATTTTCTTCAGCTGTTGCTGCAATTGCCTCTAATGTATTATATGCTGTATTTTCCGGTTCTTTGTAACCTGAACTTACTATCTTGTCATACTCTTCCTGAACAGCTTTTGATATATCTTCGAGTACATCATCTGCTACTTCTACATTTTCTCCCACGCCATATGTCTGTGCTGATGACATTTCAGTTGTTGTGCTTTGCTTTATTGCTTCTTTCTCAGACTCGGTGTTCTCTGCCGGTACAACAGTTTCTGCCTCAGACTCTATATTTTCTATCGTGGCTGCTGCTTCTACTTCCGGCTGATTATTCTCTGCCTGCACATCTGCTGCTATCTTAAGCTCATCACTCTCTACCGGCGAATTCACTTCTGCTTCAACGACAGCGGCCAATTCTTTTTGTGTACTATCTAATAAATTCTTTAT
Organism: uncultured Lachnospira sp.; assembly: GCA_946186125.1. Taxonomy (GTDB): domain Bacteria; phylum Bacillota; class Clostridia; order Lachnospirales; family Lachnospiraceae; genus UBA2821. The sequence goes on from CAMHLZ010000040.1 coordinate 6,723, forward strand.
TTCATTGTCTATTACATCTGTATCAGCCGGCTCTTCTGCCTCCACTGGCTCTTCTGCCTCCACCGGCTCTTCCGGTACTGCCGGCTCTTCCGGTACTGTCGGCTCTTCTACAGCTTCAACTGCCACATCACTAACATGCTCATTATTCATCTCTGCCATCAATTCATCTACTTTCTTTTTGTCAGACAAATCAATACCAAGATTACCTGCTACTCTGTCAAGTGCAGCTAATTCATCCAATGTTCTTGTGTCCATCAATTCTTTTTGTGATTTGGATGCTCTGTCTAATGCAACTCTTGCTGCTTCTTCTTCAGCCATTGCTTTTTCAACTGCTTCTCTGGCAGCTGCCGCTTCTTTTACAGCCCTTTCAACAGCTTCCCTGGCTATTTTTTCCTTCTTTTCGGCTTCCTCTAATGCTGCTTTCTTCCTGTTTTCAAATTCAAGCAGCACATCTTCTATGCTCATCTGGCCTTCAACCTGCTCATCTACTTCTACATCGTCAATGAGTTTTATCTGACCGTCTTCTTCTTTGTCGTAAATCGGCTGAAGCGGAACCGTCTCATATACAGGCTTATGAGACTTCTTAATCTCTTCCTCATAAGCATCATATGTTTCATCAAATGCATTCCTGCTTATTCCTTCATTTCCAATTTCCTTACCTATTCTCTTCGTAGGCTCATCCATAATCTCCGGCTGCATCATAGATTCTTTGAACTGCTTCTCGCTTTCAGCTTTCATAATAATCGCCATGCTCTGAGCAAGTGCCTCCTGGATATTGGCAGTATCATAAGCATTTTCACCTGCCGGTGCGACTTTAATATTAATCTCATCAATGTCTATCTCAGAAGTCTTCATTAATTCCTCGCCCTGACCGTCGTCTTTATTGTCTTTATTGTCTTCATTTACACCATATATCTCAATCTTGTTGTCCTGATTCTCTTCAGACAAATCCTGCAAATCATCTTCTACAACATTTTCTTCCTCTTCCTGGACGTATGCATCTGCAATAATCTCAGTCTCATCCATATTCTCTATATCTTTTTGATCTTCAAAATTATATGGATCATCTTTTTGGTCTATCTTATTTTCATCTTCATTGCTATCTTTTTTGGCTTCATTCACGGATTCTTCGACCACTCTTGCAAGATTAATCTCCACTTCCATGGCAGTCACTTCATCAACCGCCTCTGTATCCGGTTCATGGTTAATCTTCTCTTCCTCAGTATAGTCCGTAAGATAATCAAGTGCTGTTGTATCATTTAAGATGTCATGCTGTGGCCATCTCTCCTCCGTTTCCTTATTATTATCAGCATTCTGATCGTCATTTCCAGTACTATCATCCGTTTTTTCTTCATCTGATAAATCCCTGTCTTCATCACTTGAAGTATTCTCTGCTTCATCCACATTTTTATTGTCTTCTGACAGTTCGTTTTCATTTTCTTTTTCTTCAGCCTTTATCTTCTCTGTATAATAGTCCCATTTACCATCATACTTAGCCTGCTGTTCCTCAGTTAGCGGCTCATGCTTCATCTTAAGTTCTAAAGCCTTTGTAACATACTTTCCCTCGCTGAACCAGAGAATTATCTTATCGCACATCTCTATACATTTAGATTCACGTCCTGATTCATGATATAGTTTGGCAAGCTCATATTGCCATCTTTCATCCATCTCTACATCCAGATATGCCTCAAGTATACTGATAAGATTATCAATATCCTCACCTTTTGCACGTGCAATGCGGTATTTCAGGATATACTGGGCAACATCTCTGGGTGCCATTTCTACAAATTCCTGATAATATCTGTCAGCTTCCACAAAATCTCTCATTCTTACCGATAAAATAGTAAGTCTGTATGCAAGCTGTCTTCCAAGCGGAGAACGTTCATATGCTATCTCCAGAACATCCCTTGCCTTGTCATATTGTTTTGCTCCCTCATATGCATCAGCAACTATAGCAAGCATGCTATTATGCTTTACTCTTGACCAGTCGATAGTATCTGCAATCTCAGCAGCACCCTGATAATCTTTTTTATTATATAATTTTTTTATCTGATCGGATTTTACATTGTACTCGTATCTATCCAAAACTATTCACCTCTAAAAATTCACTTTAAATAAGAGTTTATCACACCATAGTCACATTGTCAAAATAATGATGTCTGTTCATATTCTATTTTGGTATACTCTATTTCTTCATTTTCAACATTACTGAAATAATCAACAACTACTGTCTGCTGTTTTTTTCCTGCCATTTTTTGTCCTAGAACATAGTTCACGTCAAACTTGCCTGTTATGGCCGGTGTAGCTCCTCTCGCCGGAACAACTAACTGCACATTATTAGTCTTTAAAAGTTTAAAAATCGGTTCCCATATATAAACATCTTTAGCAGCTCCAAACGGGTTATCCAAAAATACAACTTTCTTTAAACCTGAAGCGTCTGCATTTTTTGAATTAATGCTGGATATATAATTAATTACCGCAATAAGGAACTGGATATATATTCCCTGTGACTGCCCCGTACTTCCGACTGCTTCTTCATACGGAAGATATCTGCTGAACTCTTTTATCCTCTCTCGTTTGTAAAGATTCAGCTTTATTGCATTCATATCATTTACAATAACCGAAAAAAGTTTTTTAAAGCTTAATTGGTTTTTAAGATATTTTATCCTGTCTTCCACATTATTTAACTCATCTGATTTCTCTGCTATATTATCAATGTATTCCGACATGGCTGCAGCGTATTCCTCTTCTTTTTTGTATGGAATCTTCAGATTTATAACCGAAATCTGTTCGCCATCAAGCATTATCTTTGACATCTTAGGCAGACGTTCTAACTCTGTCTTAATATTCAGGCAATTCTGCAGGCACTGACTTTCAAAATTACTTTTTATCTTCTCCATGTCTTCAATGCCTTTTCCTACCATATCCCTTTCCAATTCAAGACATTTTGTTGTTTCTCCAAACATATTAATCAATCTGTCTGTCTCTTCAAAGTTTTCAGGCATAAAAACATTAATACGTATCTCTTCAGCAAGGATATCGCCACCGGCGTATTTCATCGTATCAATTAACATCTGTTTTTCATTCATAAAATCTTCTTTTCGTTTTGAAACATCATTTCTGAAACTTTCATATTTTTTCAAAATTTCCTTGCTCTTCTTTGAAATATCAATACCTTTATCAAATGATTCTTCCGTATCCTTTAATTTTATTGACTCCATTTCCATTCTGCTGTCAATATCATGTCTGACTATAGAATAACCATTTATTTCCTCCTCTATAACCCGGAGTTTCTTCTCATCATCAGCAATCACCTTTTCGTATTCCTTCAGCATTTCCTCATTATCTTCTATGAAAATATTGATATCCTGACCGTCAAACTGTTCTTCACGGTAATAACCGTATTTTTCGGATATAACCTGAATTGCATTCGATATTGCACCCTCTGTTTTATTGTATTTCGTTGCAATCTCTTTTTCTTTTTTAACTATTTCTTCTAATTTTTTTTGTCTGTTTTCAGTTGATTTTTTTATAGTTTCTAAAAGCTCTGCTGAGTTTTCCGTCAATGTTCCGGCATCATATGCTGACTTTAGTTCCCCTGCATCAAATCCATTATATTTTATTCTGTGCAGAATCTTTTCCATGGTTTTGCCGTAACTTTGCAAAAGATTTTGTCTTTCCTTTAAACCTGAATTTTCTTTAGAAACGGCTGCTATAACTCCATCCAGTCTTGCCTTTAACTCATACGGCATTATATCTGTTAACTCTTTGCTGCCACTTATGTAATACGGAGCATATACATTTGCCCACTCTTTCTCATTCTCTGCCTTTTGTGATTTTAATGATTCTATCTTTTCTTTCCTTAACGCCTTCTGTCTCATCAAGGCTTCTTTTCTCGAAAGCAGATTGTTGTAATTCTTCCTGTCAGTTTCAAGTTGTCTTCTTACAGAATCACTCTGTTTTTCAATTTCATCCACTTTTCTGTAATACTTAAATACTTCATCAAGCAACGTTTTTTGTGACTCATTATCAGCAATTCTCTTCTTTACAGTTTCGAGCTCACTGCTGATATTCCCAACAGAATCTCTCCACTGTAACACCTGTTCTTCTAAGGATTCAAGAGCTGATATTTTTTCTTTGCGCATAATTTCAAGCTTGTTTAGTTTTTCTGTCGTCTCTTCGTCAACATCCTGTATCTTCATATATTCAATAACCCGCTCATAATCCTCTTCCATCACTTTTAACGTTTCATCCTGTCTTAAAATGTTTGTTTCAAGTTCTTTAAGCTCACTTTCATATTTTTTTATATCAGCCCTTTTTTCATCATCACTCATCATCACATCTTCATTATTGACAAGATATATGACACTTCTATCATCATTTGGTTCTTCTTTTTCAACAACTTCCTCTCTTATAAGTGCCACAGGTGATAATGTTTGGTTTATCCGGTATAATTTTTCATCAGAAACTATTTCGTCAAATCCCTGTTTCACGACAACGCCATACGGTAATACAGGTACCCTGTCCATCCATTCTTTTGCCTTTTTTTCATCTGTTCCTTTTAAATATTCTACTCCGCTGACTACTTTATCACCATGGTATCTCTCAATATAATCTATAATATTTTTTACGCTTTCAGACTCTTCAAATACTTTTCCCGCCTTTTTCGCATCCAGATTCAAAGATAGTTTTTTTCTGTTTTTCTTCATTTCACCGATAAGAATAACCTTATCTCTTACTGCGCGGTGTATTATGTCAGGAAGCTCACGCAGGTCATTTGCCCTGTAAATCTTACTGATTCTGTTTACATCTTCTGTGTGGCTGTCAAATTGTTCTATCTGATTTCTATACCAGGTAATCTGTTTTTCAATACTTTCTCTTTCACGAACCAGGTTTTCTCTTTCGTATGTATATCCCTGTATGCTGCGATTGATTTCATCATATTGCTCCTGTAATTGCCGCATTTCTTTTTTATCTTTTTCTATTTCACCGGATATTTTTTCTATTTCTCTAAGTGCGGTCGACGGAATCAGAACGCCTGAGTTATTACGTGCTTTTTCAGACAGCCTGGCTGCTTCTTCCTTTTTTTGCTCATTTTCATTTAATTTGAATTCTAAAATCGCTATCGTATTCGAATTATCACTAAGATTTTTTTCGTATTCCGATAATGTTTCTTCTTCCTTTTCTAATATAGTTTTTTCCTGTTCTATCTGTTCACTGATAAGTTCATTCTTCGTATCAATGTGTCTTTTCCATGTTGCAGTAAGAACAGAAAGTTCACTTGTAAGTGAGTCTGTATCTTTAAGAGCATAATCAAGCATCTCTTTTGTCTTATCATACTCTGCTTTATAAGAGATATATTCAAGGTAATCGTTACCACATTCTTTTTCTTTGAGCTCTTTTTCTAATGCACGGATTTCTTCTTTTTCTCCTGCTATTATCTCAGAAAATTCTTTTAAATTTTCTTTTAGCTCATAAAGTTCATTTTGTCGTTTTGCTACCTTCGCTGTATCTACACGCCTGCTTAAATTATTCCTTTCATTTACAATAAATGCTTTTTCATCTGCAATCTTTTCTCTTGCTTTTTTTCTGTCTTCTTCCATTAAAACAACGGTATTATAAGCTTTTGAAAGTTCATACTCCAATGAATCAATTCCTACAAACAGCTGTTTTATTGAAGCAGCTCTTTCTGAAAAATTCTCAATCATTTCTATCTGCCTGTCATAATTATTAAGCTGTTCTTTTTTCTTTGACAATGCAAGAAGCTGATCTTTAATGTCTAAAAGTGTCTTTGCCATATTGTCCTGTTCATTCTCTGAATGATATTTGTTTTGAAATGACTTTCTAATTATTTCTTCTATTAGCAGGTCTTCAACAACTTTTCTGGTTGTCTTATAATTTGTCTCAAAATATGTCCTTACATGTCCCTCTGTCTTATTTATTCCACGCACAATCTCCCAATGGCTCTCATACAGTCCGTATTCAGCAATAAATCTCTGGTAATCCCCTTTTCTGTCAAAAATATGTACTTCTAGCTTAGGTTCTTTGCGTTCTAAATCCTTAAGATAGTTTTTTAATCCTGTATACGTAATTCTCTCTCCATCTTTGGAAAGTGGAAGATTCTTTATATCATTATCATTGTAGTTTCTATAGAATATTACATAATTAAAATATTCTGTTTCAGCAGTGTTTTTCTGTTTTTCTTCACCTGAATCCTTCGACTTCCTTGCACAAAAACCCGTAAGCATATATTTTAATTCATTTTTAATATGTACGTCGCTAAGACTCCATTCTATTAATGAATGAATGGTGGTACTTCCTTCGTTTGTTCTGAACAGTTTTTCCAGCGGCTGTTTTTCATCTAATGTACAATTAGGAATCAGATTTTGCATCAGAAGCAGCATAAGCACACTTTTACCACCACCATTTGCAAGGTCATAAATGGTATTTTTACCTGAAAATCTCATCATGAAATCATCATAAAATTGTGTACCAAAATTATATTTTACGTTATTCACCCTGATTCTGTTGATATGCGGCATCCTTAACTGCTCCTTTCACCAAATTGTATAATTCTCCCTTATTCTCATCAAAATAATTCTCGATTAATGCCTTAAGCCTGCCTGTCGGATAATACCTTCCATCATTTTGAAGCAGAAGCTCCTGTTTTTCCATGAAGTTAAATACAAGTTTTACATAACCCGCTTTAGAACCTTTAGATGCTTTGACACTTACAGCATCTTCATTTACAACAAGCGGAAGTTCCTCCCATAATCCGCTTATAGCCTGAAAACTGTTTTCTTCCACCTCATCAAGTGACATAAGATTTATCTCTTTTAGTGTTGATGCAAGCATACTGTCCACAGCTGCAATAATATCCTCACTTCTTACATACTCTGTAAAAGTCTCTGAAGATGTATCTGAATAAAATCTTGTTATTACACCAAACATCACAAAATAGCATAGATATAATTCTCTGTTAAGTCTTATTCCAATCTCTTTTTTTAATTCTTCATTGCTATAACCAAATACACGATTGCCTTTACCCGGAGAAATATACAACGTATCATTGTATTCATATAATGAAAGATTCATCTTTCTGCACATTGTCATTACAATATCATAGACTTCTGGATTATCGATATATTCCTCATACAGCGAAGCTGTTTCTTTTTTACCGGCACTGATTTCTTCGCCCTTTACGAGACACGAAAATATTTCAAGTGCTTTTTCTAAATTTCTGTTATCCATCTGTATCTCCATTTCCAACCACAAATATTATATCAGATATAGAAGCAATATCAGGCCTGTTTATAACTTCTGTCGTGCTCTCAATATAAAACTTCAAGCCCTGATATTTCTGTACCTCTTTACAGTAGTTTTTAATCTTTTCCTCTAAAAATGTATCCGGATGTTCTGACAGTGCATTGATTTCATATTCTTTTTTCTGGCACAGGTGTACAAGAAAAGAATACCAGTCTGCATTTTTTTCAAACTTATATCCAATACGTTTTCTTAATTCTTCTTCAACCTCGCTCAGAGTAAAACGTTCTTTTTTCATCATCATATCTAATAATACGCCCAAAAATATCCCATAATTATGTTCAATTCGTTTATCTTCTATTTCATCTTCATAGACATACTCTTTTAACTGTTCATCCTTGATTTTTTCTACTTTTTCTTCACCTTCCGTTCTGTACAAAAGCATGTCATCTATATTTATGATATCAAACTTTTTCGGCACATTAAGATTAAGCATTGGAACAATAATATTTTCAATCATGTCAGCCCTGTCCAAATCTTTCAGTCTTCTAAAATAATCCCGGAAATCAAATGATATTCTGAGACTTGTAAGCTTTGCCTTTGCAATCAGTTCGTCTGCCTTAATCTGTAAATCCGTACACTCACTTAATAATCTTCCGTGTCTTGTAATCGCTTTGTTTAGTTCTGATTCCAACATATATATATCCTGCATCGCCGAATAATATCTGCTTTCGGATTCTGCTTTTTTTAGTGCCTGTTCTATTAATTCTTTGTTTTGCGAAAATAATTTCTGCTCATCATCAAACCATTTTACTACTGTATTGTTAAATTCTTCGTATACTTTTACTCCCTGAAACACATCATGACTTAGAACGGCAAGTACTTCATTTTTCTTTGCAAGAAGTCTCCCTACTTCGCTGTTAATTCTCCTTACGACTCTCGTACCGCCTTTAAAGTTTTTTGAAGAAATCAACTTTCCAAGAAGAACCTGTTCTATCGTAATATTGCTTTCGTCCCTTACTTCTTTTGTATCAAGATAAAATTCTACTGCATCAGATGTGATGGAATAATATATTATTCCGTCTATTATTTTTGCATCTATTAACTTAACCCTCATTGACTGTCTTTTTTTTTCCACAGGATTAAAATACTCATATACAAATGGTCTTCCGTCATTATTTATTTTATCAAATATAAATCTGATTAATTCTTTACATTTTTTTTCTTCTTCTTTTACTTCAAAATCTCTTATCATGATATCAGACATGAATTTTTCATATTCATCATAGGTTACAAGTTCTTCATTAAAATTATTTTTTTCAATAAAAAAACGCAATACCGCCATCAGAATATATCCCATATCAAGATTTTCAAACTGTCCTTCCTTGTACTGCCTGAAAGACATTTCTGATAACTTAAAATAGGGATAATATTTTCTAATATTCAGCATACGTTCATTGTGGTCGTATATTATATCTCTTTTTAATACATATTCTCCGGACATCCTTTTCGTTCCTTTCTGCTACTACATATCAGTTCGGCCTTCTAATGCCCTTAGAAGTGTTACTTCATCTATGTATTCTAAATCTCCGCCTACAGGAACTCCACTTGCAATTCTGCTGACTTTAATCCCTGTCGGTTTGATTAATTTACTAATATATAATGCCGTAGCTTCTCCCTCAACGCTTGAATTTGTAGATATGATTACCTCATCTACATCATCTCTGAGACGCTCCATCAATTCTTTTAATTTTATATCTCCCGGACCTATCCCTAATGTAGGCGAAATAGCTCCGTGAAGCACGTGGTACACACCATCAAACTTTCCTGTTTTTTCATAAGCTGCAAGGTCTCTTGTGTTTTCCACTACCATTATTACCTTATGATTTCTACGGTCACTCCTGCATATTGGGCATAATTCCTCATCTGTCAGGGTAAAACACTTTTTACAATATCTTACATTTGCCTTTGCATTTACAATCGTTTCAGCAAAATGATTAACCTGTTCTTCAGGCAGATTGAGGATATGGAAAGCAAGCCTCTGGGCTGACTTCGCACCCACGCCCGGAAGCTTGGCAAATTCTTCTATTAATTGATTGATGTATTTGCTGTAATATTCCATTTCTATCCTCACTCTGCATGATTAAATAGTTTTAGAACGGAAATCCTCCGCCTAATCCGCCAAGTCCGCCTGTAATCTTTGACATCTGATTCTGTGATATTTCATCGATTTCTCTTAATGCCTGATTTGTAGCAGCCACGATTAAGTCTTCTAACATCTCTATATCATCCGGATCAACAACTTCCTCTGATATCTTAACACTTACGACTTCTTTTTTTCCTGAAACTGTTACTTCTACAGCTCCGCCACCTGCTTTTGCAGTTACTTCTTTTGATTCAAGTTCCTTTGTAGTCTCTTCCATCTGCTTCTGCATCTTCTGAGCCTGTTTCATAAGATTATTCATGTTTCCCGGCATGCCTCCCGGGAAACCTCCTCTTTTTGCCATTTTAAAAATCCTCCTCTTCGATTTCCATATTAATCATACTTTTTATTTCAGTAAATTTATCATGATAGCTTTCTTCGGGTTTTAGAAGTTCAATCTCCACTTCTATTGATTTCCCGGTAGCTTCACCAAGCATCTCTTCTATCTGTGACTTTTTTTCACCTGTTCCGTTATGACCAACAAACATAGTATAATTGATTTCATCCTGAAAAACAAGATAAAGCTTATTATCATCACCGGCACTTATCCTGCAATCTTTTAGAAATGCCTTTTCACTTCCCGGAAATCTGGCTGCAAGCTTACCCCAGTTTGATGCTGCAAGCTTAACATCTTCGGGCACTGCTCTCGGTCTTTCCTTTTTCACCGTTTTTTCCTCTGCATTTTCTACAGGAGTCTGTATAGACGTTAATGGTACGCTGCTTACATGAAATTCTCCGTTTTCTATCTTATTTTCAAGACTTTCAATTCTCTGTATCAACGAATCATAATTTTTTTCCATTGCAGGTCTTGTCAGTTTTATCAAAGTCACCTCTATCATTATTCTTTTGTTTGATGCATATTTTAAAGAAGCAGTCAGTTCTGACAAAATCCTTATATATCGCATAAGTACATCTATGCTTACCATCCCTGCCTCTTCTTTCATCGCCTCAAGCCGTTGTGCTGAAGCATCTACAACCTCACCGGCGTTATCTGATACAGATATCAGCAAAAGATTTCTAAGATACCATACAAAATCTGTTACAAACTGCGACAAATCTCTTCCAAGTGTAACTATCTCGTCTAACTGATGAATACATGCAACTGAATCTTCAGCCACTATACTCCTTAATAATCTGCCATACACTTCCGTATCAACGGCTCCAAGCACTTCAAGGACATTTTCGTATGTCAGTTTCTCGTTCATATAAAAGGCACTGCATTGATCCAAGAGACTCAGTGCATCTCTCATAGAACCGTCTGCCGTTTTAGCAATGTATTGAAGTGCCCTTTCTTCAGTATCCATTCCTTCGATATTGCATAATTCAGTCATTCGTAAAGCAATGGTTTCGATACTTATTCTCTTAAAATCATATCTCTGACATCTGGACAATATTGTTATCGGAATCTTGTGTACTTCCGTTGTGGCAAGTATAAATATTACATACGAAGGTGGCTCTTCAAGTGTCTTTAACAGTGCGTTAAATGCACCTATTGACAGCATATGAACCTCATCAACAATATAGACTTTATATTTTCCTTCCGTTGGCGAATATTTGACTTCTTCAACAATCTGTCTGATATTTTCAACACCGTTGTTTGAAGCAGCATCTATTTCTATCACATTCATTGATGAACCGTGCTGTATTGCCTTACATACTTCACATTCGTTACACGGATTTCCATCCACGGGATGCATGCAATTTACCGCTTTTGCAAATATTTTTGCCACACTTGTCTTACCTGTTCCTCTCGTTCCACAAAACAGATATGCATGTCCAATCCTGTCCGCTTTTATCTGATTTCTCAAAGTTGATGTAATATGTTCCTGACCTTTTACATTCTCAAAATCATCCGGTCTGAACTTTCTGTATAATGCTGTGTATGACATAATTAACCTTCCATAATGTTAAATACCAAAACTAATTCCCAACGCTTTTATCTCATTTATAAATGATGAATCCGGGTCAACCATCTTTAGCTTTCCTGCCACTTCTGCCAAAGGAACCTTGACTATTTCTCCATGATTCATTCCAACCATATAACCAAATTCTTTCTTCATAATCAGACCTGCTGCCGCTGCACCAAATCTTGTAGATAACACCCTGTCATAAGGACACGGACTTCCACCTCTCTGAGTATGTCCGGGTATGGTTACCCTTACCTCATTTCCCGTCTTCTTTTCAATAGCCGCTCCCAATTCATATGATATCGAAGGATACGGACTGTTTGCCCTCTTTTTCTTTAACTCTTTCTTTGACAAAGCTGCATCTTCTTTTGATATCGCACCCTCTGCCACTGCAAGAATCGAAAACTTCTTACCTTCTTCTGTTCTCTTTTCGATTGCTCTTATAACTTCATCCGTATCATATGGTATCTCCGGTAAGAGAATGATGTCAGCTCCTCCTGCCACTCCTGCATGAAGTGTAAGCCATCCTACCTTGTGTCCCATAACTTCAACGATAAATACTCTTCCATGAGAGGCAGCCGTTGTGTGAATACAGTCAATTGCACTCGTCGCTATATTAACAGCACTCTGGAAACCAAATGTAATGTCAGTCCCCCAGATATCATTATCGATTGTCTTTGGAAGAGTCACGATATTTAACCCTTCTTCACTCAGAAGATTGGCTGTCTTATGTGTACCGTTTCCTCCAAGAATAACCAGACAGTCAAGTCCCAGCTTTTTGTAGGTATTCTTCATCGCCTCTACCTTGTCCATTCCATTTTCATCAGGTGTACGCATCAATTTAAAAGGCTGTCTTGAAGTTCCTATAATGGTTCCACCTTCAGTAAGAATCCCCGAAAAGTCTGACGGAACCATTGTATGATAATTTCCATACATCAATCCCTTATATCCCTCATGAAAACCTATGATTTCAACATTTTTAATATTGTGAAACAATGTCTTTGCAACACCTCTCATTGATGCATTCAGACTCTGACAGTCTCCCCCGCTTGTAAGCATTCCTATTCTCATGCCAATCACCTTCCCTTTCCTGTATTATTTACTTTTTTTAAGCAAAACAATAGTATCCGGTACCTCCTCTACCACATCATACTGCTCTGCAAGAAACTCATTATAATCATTAATATATAAATTATAAACATCGTCATATCTTAAATCATATACATAGTAATCTGTATCGAAATACGGCTCACCGTCCTTATAGTAATATATCTCTTTTCTCTGCGAAATATGTGGTATGAAAAATGTAGTAGAAGTCACCGATGCATCTTCAGGTATCATTTTTAATACCCTGTTAAGCTCTTCATAAGTATCTTTGTTATCTTTATAATCCTCCAGATAATACAGCTTATCTGTAACAACCGAAATCACCATTATAAAAGATACTGCTACCATAATTACACTTAATGTCTTAAGTTTTTCCATGCGTATAGGTTCTTTTCTCAAATCACGGATTTCACCGCTAAGATATATAACTGTAATGTACAATATCAAAGCTCCTGAACCGTATGCGTATTGATAATCTATTGTCCATTGATACAGATTGTCTGTCATAAATGTTATTACAAGTACCGGAATCAGCAGGATTAACGAATATGCCTTTTTTGAAATAAACGGTACAAATAAAACAGGTGCAAAAAGCCATAAAAATGTTTCTAATTTTTCCATCGTCATTATCTGTGAAATGAAATACGGTGGATTTTTAAAAATATTGATTAACAATCCAACAGTTCCTTCTTCTTTTGTTACAAAGTTACCATATCTGCTTATCATCGCACCGTCTCCGCTGGTGGATAAAAAATGGTACATTAAAAAGAAATATACAACAGATGCAGTCATTAATACAATTCCTGTTATTTTATTCTTCTTTCCCTTTCTGCCAAATATCATAAATAAACCTATGCATGCTACATAAATAGCCGCATCTTCTTTTACCATAAGTGTCAGAACAGCAAATATCAGGGTACCTGCTGTTTTTTCTCTTTCCATAAAATAAAGCAGCCACAATATTAGTGCCGGCAAAAACTTATTCTCATGGAAATCATAAAACAATCCTGATAAAAATGTAGGATATGTCAGATATAATAATGACATGCACATAGCGATAAAATTCCCAAGCCCCCTTTTTTTCGCCAATAAAAACAAAGGAATGGCACCACTTAACACTATTAAAAGCTGCATTATTATAAGTGTCTTCTCATACGGAAAAATACAATACACCGGCAAAATCACATAAAATATTGGTGACACATGCACAGCAAAATGAGATAAGAATTCATTTCTCTCACACGTTGTAATCGGTTTAAGTGTTGTCTTCAGGTAGTAGTACATTTGTGAAAATATCCCAAAGTCATATGTTGCAGTCCTGTATATAAGGTGTCTTACAACCAAGAGTGTTCCCATGAAAATTGCAACGAAACAGAATCCGGTAAACACCCCTCCAAACGCAATATATGTTGATATTTTTTTTGAAAAAATTTTCCCGAAATAAAATTCATTAAACTTATCAAATACATACCACAAAACCCATGCAACAATCAGGCAAAGCATGGATGAACTGTACACATTTCTAACTGTCAGCATACAATCTGCCGCAAATATTATAATGACCGGAATGACGGCAGTATAATCAATAATACTTGCCTTTTTCGTGTAATCATAATATCTCACATAACGATTTTTTCTTAATAATATATTAACGGTTGTCAGGAAAATAAATGTTGAAACTGTAACTATTACGGCAGCAGAAACATTTATATCTTTTAAATTTTCAAATTCGTACATTCTGTCTCTGCCAAAATTGTGAATCATACATATTCCTGCCACAAGCCATGACACAAACAGTCTCATTATATAGTTATTTATCCTTATCTTTTTTATTATGTGTTTCATGTTATTCTCCATAATACATTTTTTTTCCTATAATTATACTCGCCAAAGTTCCTGCAAAAGTTGCTATCAGTGCACCCTTTATGGTCCATCCGGTTTTTGTAACTTTTGCTGCTGCAAAATATACACTAACAGTATAAAATATTGTCTCCGTGCTTCCCATCATAATAGATGCAATAAGCCCCGCAAGCGAATCCGTTCCATATTGTTTATATATGTCAAGCACAAGTCCCGTCGCTGCCGATGATGAAAACATTCTTACAATCATCGAAGGTATTATCGCCGCCGGAACTCCGATTTTTTCACTATATTTTCCAATAACATCTGACAAAAAATCCAAAAGTCCTGATGTTCTTAATGTACCGACGCCTATCATCAGCCCTATCATCGTCGGGGTAATGGAAACAACGGTTTTCATTCCATCCTTTGCACCTTTTATAAAATCATCATAAATATTTTTTTTGTTTAATAAACCGTATCCCACAATAAAAAAAATTATAAACGGAATCAAAAAATCTGATATATATAATATCGTTTTCAAAAGACAAGGTACCTTTCCTTTTATTATTAAAGGATATTACAATACCTGCCTGTATTATTACTCTGTTTTGTCTGCCTTTTTTTTATTCCGCTTTATCATTTTCTCAAATAGAATTATAATCGCAGGCACCATAAATACAACTACATCAAAAATCGCCGTAACGATAATCTGATTCAGCGGCACTTTTTTTACTTCGATATTTGCTAACATCAAATCCGAACTTGAAAACATCGGATTAATCCATCTGATTGTGATTAGCGGTAAAAATGTAATCAGAGCACATAGCACCAGAATATCGATACACAGGCTGATTCTGCCTGAATTATCAGTATTTTGTCCCTTCTTTACAAATTCATATGCTTTTTTTGTAATTCCATAAGCAAAGCAGACGAATCCGGCTATCATAAGACCCGAAAACACCGGCTTTTCCATCTGCAGATACGCCTTAAACGTAGACATTCTGAAACATATTATATCTACAGGGAGAAGTATCATTCCTGCAGTCCCTACAAGTGTTATGTATATATATCTGCCAGAATATTCATTTAAAACAAGCAAAAGAATATGTGGTATCATCACTATCATTAACATAACGGCATACCATACGGTAAGAGGTATACCGACTCCCATAAGCGCAACAGCGGCCATGATTATCTCAAATTTCAGAATTACCGATATCCATTCTTTTTTCTTTAGTATTAAAACACATACGGCTCCAACAAAAAATGACACTGCTCCGATATATTTCACTATATTTCCCATCAGCAGTCCGCCATATGCCGGTGTAAACCGTAAAATAAGATAAGCTCCGGTCGTAACAGGTATCACAGTGGATATATAAATTTCCGTACGCATGTTTCCATTGTTCCGTATCGCTGTAAGTAATCCCGCAAATATTATAACTGCTGCAGTTCCAAGCAAAAGATATGCTGAATATTCTGATCCTTCATACATCATAGCCTTACATGCAATAATTGACTGCAATGCTGAGTATTCTATTTTAACCGCCGCAAACACGGCTGAAAGACTGATTAATACTGCACTAACCATATAAACAGATGTGACCGTCTGACTCTTATCTTTTAACCAGCCATACATTCCCATCGTCATCAAAAAACAGAAAAACGACATCCATACTATATCGTAAGAGTTAATCATTCCCCAAATACCGATATTAGTCGCAAATGACCATAATATTTCATTACCGCCACCTTCTGAACGATAAATACTTATCATAAAAAATGCAAGCATCAACAATATACTCATAAGAACAGATACTCTGTCAAATTTTAAATATTGCAGCCCGTCCTGTGCCTCATAGCTCATGAAAAACTTTAATCCGTTAACAATACACCCGCCCTTCAGATAAATAATTACTCCAAGATTTACCAGAGTTAAAGCTACGATGCAAAAATGCCTCTTTTTCACTGTATAAACAATAAATCCCACTGCAAGGACAAGATATATTACCAGCATAATCTTCTCGCCGATAAGTTTCTTATCAAATACATAATATGATGATTGTCCATTCCTATACCATAACACGGATTCTAATATAACCGGCATAGCCATAAGAATTATTAATGCAATTTTTACAATGTGTAAAGTCCTTTTATCTTTCATCTTTTACGTCCTTCTCTATTATCAAAACACTGTATTTCATTATACCATCATATCATGAAAAATGCAAAACCTGATTAAGTAAAGTATATATGTACAGCCGGATGTACGTATTATTAACGCCTCCGGCCATCTATAAAAAGCATCAGACACGAAAATGTTAAAAAAAGAAAGAGAGTGTATTTGTATATAAGTCTGTATGCGGGTTTTTTTATTAATCATCCAGGTAATCTAAAGGATTAACAGGTACTCCGTCCTTTGTCACCTTGAAATACAGATGATATCCTTCTGATTCATAATATGCCGTAGGTTTTGAAAGTGTTCCTATCCGCTGACCTTTTTCTAATATTTCACCTTTTTCGCAATTAACTTCGTCTAACTGTCCATAAACAGTCTCATAGCCGTTTCCTATATCCATGGATACCATTGTACCAAATTCATGATTATAATTAATATCCGTTACCACTCCGGTGGCTGCTGAATATATTTCTGCACCTTCATCCCCCTGAATCATCATGCCCGAATTACATTTATATATATCAAGCGTCGGATAATAAATAGTCTTGTCCATACTATATTCTAAGACTACCTCTCCATTAACAGGCCACGCAAGTTTGGAAGCTTCATCAAAATATAATACTTTTGCAGGAGCATTTACCTCTTTATCTTCTTTTATTTCCGGCTGTGTCTCCTGCTCTGTCTCCACCTCTGTTTCCGGCTCTGTCTCTGCCGTAACTGTCGTTTCTTCGGTATCCTGCTCATAAGTATCCATCTCTATGAAATCTCTCTTTTCTTCCCCATTTTTTTTCAAGGTGCTATTTTCGACTATTTCTCTTGCTTCCTCTGCTGTTGCAAATTCCGCAGTTGTCTCATTTGAGTCTGCAAGCTGTTTTTTCTTTTCTGTTTTGTTGTACATAAGACCGGCTGTCATTGCAATCGCTGACACAAGACATAATGTGAGTGCTGCCATAAAACTTTTTCTACCTGCTCTGTTTCTGTTCATGATAAATCAATCCTTTCATTTTACGTTTAAAGATATTTTTACCGCAAAATAAAAGAATTATACATTAATACGATTTAAGTTCTATTCCGTTATAATAATATTTCAAAATGTCTATATAACTCTTCCCATTTTCTGCCATTTTTTCAGCACCACAGATGCTTAACCCTTTCCCGTGTCCTTTTCCCTTTGTAATTATCCTGACAGCTTCATTGAATTGTTCTATCTTAAAACAATCAGAATTTAATTCAGCAATTTTATAAAAAGTATCACCTGGTATACTTTGATTTCCTACCACCACCTCCGATACGTATCCTATGTCATCTTCATAATTGACTGTCAGATTTTCAAGAGGATTCTGGCGGTTTGTTTCTATATTTTCTCCCATCTTTTCAAGTAAATCCGAGAATTCATCTTTTGAATAATATATAACAGTTACATACTCATCCTGTTTAATATCTTCTTCACTTTCTTTTGATTTCAGGTATTCTTCTTCTCCTGCCCGCGTTTTTCCTGCACTCACAGCATGAAATGCCGGATTTATTACCTCACCGTTATAGGTCACAACGCTTCCGGAAGTTGTATTTTCCAACACAATGTTTTTTTCATAAATTTCTTCTCCAAACCGTTCTTCAAGCTGTTCTCTTGAAATATATGGTAAATGCAGCTCATCCACAGATATTTCTGTATTGCCTTTAAGTTTTCGCATTATTTTAGTACGGTCTATGACAAGCATTGTTTTGACAAGTTCATCAGGAGCATCAGCTTCAAGCTGTGCCATCGTAGAATATATAATAAACTCCTCCATGTCCATCTTTTGTTCATCAGGCAGCAAAACGTTATATCCACTTTTATGCAGCCTGTTATCAAGCATCTGCACCTTGCCCGTCCAAATCATTGTTGTGATTATCGGCACAAACACAATCAGGCACATTATCAGTATTGCTAATATTACTGATACTAATATTTTTTTCCTTTTCATTCCCCTCTGTCTCCTTCATACAATTATTATAATTGTATGTAACATATGCCACAAAATATTCCTGTTTTTTTGTGCTTTTTACTAATACATTTTGCGTGACACCTTCATCAGTTATTAATACTTTATCGCCAGTTATATTTATTTCAAATGATTTTAAATCTTTAGACAGTCCTGTTCCAAGATATTTTATATATGCTTCTTTTATTGTCCATAATCTTGTAAATGCTTCATCAGGATGCTCGCTATGTGCTATATATCTGTTTTCGTTTTCGGTGAAAAACCTCCGCGCTATACCTGTAGCTTTATCAGTTATTTTCTCCACATCTATTCCTACCTCATCATCTGATAAAATCAGATAAACCCATTCACCTGAATGTGAAATGTTATAATATAACTTCTTTATGTTTTCTCGTACAGGTTCAAGATATGGTTTACCATGTTTTCCTGATTTTATCTCGTAATGGCCGATAGCCTCGCCATATTCGTTCAACGCTTTTTTAAGTAATACTTCTCCCATAATACATCTTATGGAATCTTCTTCTCTTCGATATCGCATCGCTTTTTTCTGACGCTCTTCTGATGCACAGGCAAAATAATCTTTGTACTGTGCGTAATCAATTGTTTTTATGTTTATTTTTTTTATAATGTATTTCATATGCTGCTCTTTTCTTTTAATTAACCCCCGGTACATTGTACCGGGGGCTCTTACTAATCCATCTCTACTTTTACTTTCTTTAATTTCCAGATGTCACTTACATATTCCTCTATAGTTCTGTCTGATGAGAATTTACCGACATGAGCTACATTAAGTATAGCTGATTTTGCCCATCCGGCTTCATTCTTATAAGCTTCCTCTACCTTTTTCTGTGCTTCAACGTATGAGCGGAAATCTTTAAGTATAAAATAAGTATCTGCTCTGTCAGTTGAATTTGTATTCAATAACGAATCATATATTTCTCTGAATCTTTCAGGATCCTCAGGAGAATAAAATCCGTTAATCAGCTGCATAAGCACTTTTCTGATATCCATGTCATTGTTAAATAAATCCATCGGATTATATCCGCCATTCTTTTCATAATTAATTACTTCTTCTGAACTAAGTCCGAATATAAATGCGTTTTCCTCTCCAACTTCTTCAACAATCTCTACATTTGCACCATCCATTGTACCAAGTGTTAAAGCTCCATTAAGCATGAACTTCATATTACCAGTTCCTGATGCCTCTTTACTTGCAGTCGAAATCTGTTCACTTACGTCTGCTGCCGCAAATATTATCTCAGCATTAGATACCCTGTAATTTTCTATGAACACAACTTTGATTTTGCCATCAATTGTCTTATCGTTATTAATAACATCTGCAACGCTGTTAATTAATTTTATAGTAAGTTTTGCACGTCTGTATCCTGCTGCAGCCTTTGCACCAAAGATAAATGTTCTAGGATAAAAATCCATCTCCGGATGCTCTTTAATCTGATTGTAGAGATACATTACATGAAGTATATTAAGAAGCTGACGTTTATACTCATGAAGTCTCTTTACCTGCACGTCAAATATTGAACGTGGATTTACTTCTATGCCATTATGTTCTTTAATATATTTTGCCAATCTTACTTTATTCTGATACTTAATGTTCATAAATTCTTTCTGACATTTTTCATCAGAAGCATATAATCTCAAATCAGAAATTTTTGATAAATCCGTAATCCAGTCTTCGCCTACTTTTGAACTTACCCAGTCAGCAAGAAGAGGATTACCGTGCTTTAAGAATCTTCTCTGTGTGATACCATTTGTTTTGTTATTAAACTTCTCAGGCATCATCTCATAGAAATCTTTTAATTCCTGATTCTTTAAAATTTCCGTATGGAGTCTTGCAACTCCGTTTACAGAAAAGCCTGCACAGATTGCAAGGTTCGCCATTCTTACCTGACCATCGTAAATAATCGCCATAGCTTTAATCTTATCCTGATTATTAGGATATTTTTCCTGAATCTGAAGCACAAATCTTCTATTAATCTCCTCAACAATCTGGTAGCATCTCGGAAGGAGTCTTGAGAATAATTCCAAAGGCCATTTTTCAAGTGCCTCTGCCATGATTGTGTGATTTGTATAGGCACAGCACTTATTTGTAACACTCCATGCTTCATCCCATTCAAGACCATATTCATCCATAAGTATTCTCATCAATTCTGCAACAGTTACCGTTGGATGTGTATCATTAAGCTGGAATACAACTTTTTCATGGATTTTTTTAATATCATCATGTGAATCCATGTATTTTTTTATCGCTGTCTGCACACTTGCAGATACAAAGAAATACTGCTGTTTTAATCTTAATTCTTTACCTGCATAATGATCGTCACAAGGATATAATACCTCTACAATCGTTTTTGCCAGATTTTCCTCTTCTGTCGCCTTCTGATAATCACCTTTATTAAATGACTCAAGCATAAAATGCTGCATTGGCTCAGCATCCCATATTCTCAATGTGTTTACTACATTATTGCCATATCCGACAATCGGCATATCAAACGGTACCGCTCTTACTGACTGATAATTTTCCTGAATAAAGTTATCTCTTCCGTCATAGCCTTTTTCCACTCTGATATATCCACCGAACTTAACCTCACATGCATACTCTTCACGTCTTACTTCGAACGGATTTCCATTCTTAAGCCAGTTATCAGGAACCTCTACCTGATATCCGTTCTCTATCTTCTGTTCAAACATACCATAACGGTATCTGATACCACATCCATAAGCAGGATAACCTAATGTGGCAAGTGAGTCAAGAAAACATGCAGCAAGTCTTCCAAGTCCTCCGTTACCTAATGCGGCATCAGGTTCCTGGTCTTCGATAACATTTAAATCAAGTCCGAGTTCTTCTATAGCCTCTTTAATATCTTCTCTTGCCGAAAGATTTATGATTATATTTCCAAGTGCTCTTCCTGTAAGGAACTCCATCGAAAGATAATATACTGTCTTTGCATCCTGCTTTTCATACTCTTTGTGAGTTGCAATCCACTGGTCGATTACATAATCTTTTAAAGCGTAAGCAACAGCTTTATATTTATCAATATCTGATGCCTCTTCCAATGTTTTACGCGAAAAGATTTTTACGTAATCATTTACTTCTTTTTTAAATTCCACTTTAGAAAATTCTGATTTGCTTTTCATAATCATCCTCCTAATATTTTAGTTTTTCTTAACTTCAAGAGTTACTTTTTCTCCATTAATATCCCAGTCTTTTTTATATCCTTCTATTGAATCAGTAACTATTTGCGTAGCTAATACTTCAGACTTAATCTGCGCTTCATTCTTTGATACAATTTCTGTAATCTTATCATTATCCTGTACAGAAACAGTAATCTTATCCATTACTTCAAATCCTGCTTCTTTACGCATTGTCTGAATCTTGCTGACAACTTCTCTTACAAAACCTTCCTCCAAAAGTTCTTCCGTAAGATTAGTATCAAGAACGACTGTAATCTTATTATCACTTTCTGTGACATATCCTTCTTTCTGATCGATTTCAATAAGAAGGTCATCCTTTTCAAGCTCTACTTCCCCGCTTGGAAGAGAAAGTTTTAATGCTCCGGTTGCATTAACTTCATCCATTGCATCATTTCCATCTACTTCTGAAAGTGCTTTTCTGATATCATTTAACTGCTTTCCAAATTTTGGTCCAACCGTTCTTAACTGTGGTTTAAAGCTGTAAGAAGAAAATTCTCTTACATCATCCGTAAATTCTATCGTCTTTACATTCAACTCATCTGCAATGATATCTACATAATACTTAGACAGCTCAAATCCTGCCTTAACATACATTCTGCCAATAGGCTGTCTGTTCTTGATGTTAGATACATTTCTGCAGGCACGTCCCATTACAACCACTTCTAACAAATCTTCCATGTCAGCCTCAAGTTTTTCATCTATAAGTTCTTCTTTTACTTCCGGGAAGTCGCATAAATGGATACTTTCAGGTGCATCCTTATCAATGCTTCTCACAAGGTTCTGGTATATATCTTCTGTCATAAATGGTATCATAGGGGCTGCAGCCTTTGATATCTCTACCAATGCCGTATACAATGTCATGTATGCATTAATCTTATCCTGCTCCATTCCTTTTGCCCAGAAACGCTCTCTCGAACGACGTACATACCAGTTACTCATCTCATCCACAAATTCCTGCAATGCTCTGGCTGCTTCAGGAATTCTGTAATTACCAAGATTCTCATCCACCAGTTTAATTACGGTATTTAATTTAGATAACAGCCATTTATCCATTACTGTCAGTTTATCATACTCAAGCTTGTAATTCAAAGGATTAAACTCATCTATATTTGCATACAATACATAAAATGCATACGTGTTCCAAAGTGTTCCCATGAATTTACGCTGTCCTTCCGTAACAGCTTTGTCATGGAATCTGTTAGGAAGCCATGGTGCACTGTTTGTATAGAAATACCATCTGATTGCATCTGCTCCGTGAGTCTTTAGTGCATCAAACGGATCTACGGCATTCCCTTTCGACTTACTCATTTTCTGTCCGTTTTCATCCTGTACATGTCCCAAAACAATTACATTCTTATATGGTGCCTTATCAAACAGAAGCGTAGATTCAGCCATCAATGTATAAAACCATCCTCTTGTCTGGTCCACAGCCTCTGATATAAAATCAGCCGGAAATTGTTTTTCAAACAAGTCCTTATTTTCAAACGGATAGTGATGCTGTGCAAACGGCATTGCACCTGAATCGAACCAGCAGTCAAGCACCTCAGGTACTCTGTGCATTTCGCCTCCACATTCCGGACATTTTAATGTTATCTCATCAATGTACGGTCTGTGAAGTTCAACCGTTTTTGCCTTCGGATTTCCACTCATTTTTTCAAGTTCTTCACGGCTTCCAATTGCATGCATATGCCCACATTCGCACTGCCATACGTTCAAAGGTGTACCCCAATATCTGTTACGTGAAACACCCCAGTCCTGGATATTCTCAAGCCAGTTTCCAAAACGTCCTTTTCCAAGTGATTCCGGTATCCAGTTTACTGTATTATTATTTGCAATAAGTCTGTCCTTTACTTCTGTCATTTTAATAAACCATGACTCTCTTGCATAGTAAATAAGCGGTGTATCACATCTCCAGCAGAACGGATAATCATGCTCAAATTTTGGCGCTTCAAATAACAACCCTTTTGCATCAAGATCTGTCAAAATCTTAGGATCAGCATTTTTTACAAACATACCTGCATATGCAGTCTCTTTAGTCATCTCACCCTTGCCGTCTACAAGCTGTACAAATGGCAAATCATAATTGCGTCCTACTTTCGCATCATCTTCACCAAACGCCGGTGCTATATGAACTATACCGGTACCGTCTGACATTGTTACATATGAATCGCATGTAACAAAATATGCTTTCTTTCCCTGTTTTTTGCAGATATCAACTGCACAGTCGAACAATGGCTCATATTCTTTGTATTCTAAATCTTTGCCTTTGTACGTCTCAAGCACTTCATATGCTTTTTCATCTTCTTCTGCTAAAGGTGACAATACTTTATCAGCAAGCGCCTCGGCAATATAGTATGTATATCCGTCAACTGCTTTTACCTTTACATAGTTTTCATCAGGATTCATACATAATGCAACGTTAGAAGGCAATGTCCATGGCGTAGTTGTCCAAACAAGGAAATATGCATCTTCTCCGGCAACTTTAAATCTTGCCACTGCTGAACGTTCTTTTACGGATTTATAACCCTGTGCCACCTCATGTGACGATAAAGGTGTTCCACATCTCGGACAATATGGAACAATCTTAAATCCTTTATATAAGAGCTTTTTATCCCATATTTCTTTTAATGCCCACCACTCTGACTCAATAAAATTATCATCATATGTTACGTAAGGGTTATCCATATCTGCCCAGAAACCTACAGTACCTGAAAAATCTTCCCACATTCCTTTGTATTTCCAGACACTTTCCTTACATTTTGAAATAAACGGATCAAGTCCATATTCTTCTATCTGTTCCTTTCCGTCTAATCCGAGGAGTTTCTCTACTTCAAGTTCAACAGGAAGTCCGTGTGTGTCCCATCCCGCTTTTCTTGGAACCATATAACCTTTCATAGTCTTATATCTTGGTATCATATCCTTAATAACTCTGGTAAGAACATGCCCAATATGTGGCTTACCATTTGCAGTAGGAGGTCCGTCATAAAATGTGTATGTTGGTCCTTCCTTTCTGTTTTCCATACTCTTTCTGAATATGTCGTTGTCTTTCCAAAACTTTTCTGTCTTTTTTTCTCTCTCTACAAAATTAAGATTACTTGATACTTTCTCGTACAATTTAGTGCCTCCTTATAAACCTATAACCGGTAAACGTTAAGAATAATAAAAGCTCTCATCCCGTAAAAGGACGAAAGCTGTCATTTGTCTTCGTTATACCACCTGTTACTACACTTGTCATCTTCTGATGACGCATAAGTCTTCCCTGTAACGTGGGAACTACGCCGGATACTACTTATCATAAAAAAATGTTCGCGCCGGGACTCCGAAGTGATTTTCACAATGATTCTACCGATATCCCTTCTCAGCAACACAGGACTCTCTGTAATTTTCAAAACATTGCTACTGTCTTCATCAATGTCAACTTATTATGGATTTTAAATAATATTTTAATTATACAGTGTATAAAAAAATGTGTCAAGTGATTATTATTAATACAACTCAAAAGGATGTGCGAATAAGCATCACACACCCTTTGTTATATCTCATTTTTTCTTTACAACATACTTTACAGTCTTAGAAACCACATTTCCGGTAACTCTGTCCTTGATGTACACTCTTAATTTGTATGTTCCGGCTTTCTTTGGCGTCCATGAAACTATCTTCTTTGTCTTATAGCCTGAAATCGTTTTAGCCTTTGTTGAACCGAGTCTGTATGCAAATTTGAATTTATATCTGCCACTTCCTCCTGCTCCGACTACAGCTAACGAAATCTTCTTACCTACTTTAGCCTTCTTGCTTGATTTACTCATAGTAAACCTCTTAACTATAAGTTCATCATATACCTCAACAGACTTTATCTTAGCCTTAACTACTGTAGAATCATCTTTAGCATAAACATATACATTGTATACTCCTGCCTCTGTCGGAATCCAGTCCACAGATGATGATTTTGAGTAATTTTTGATAATTTCTGTGTCGCCATCCTGATTTACAGCTATAAAACGATATTTAACTGTTCCGTCTGCATCCTCAGTTACAGCTTTTAAGCTGATGATATCTCCAGGTGCAATGTCATCCGATGATGTCTCTGCCTTAAATGAAGTAATCTTTAACTCAGCCTTTGTTGTTGTCTCATCCTGCTTCGTTGTTGTCTCATCCTGTTTCTTTGTCGTAGTCTCATTCTGCTTTGTTGTTGTCTCGTCCTGTTTTGTTGTTGTCTCGCTCTGTTTTGTTGTTGTCTCGCTCTGCTTTGTTGTTGTCTCGTCCTGTTTTGTTGTTGTCTCGTCCTGCTTTGTTGTTGTCTCGTCCTGTTTTGTTGTTGTCTCGTCCTGTTTTGTTGTTGTCTCGTCCTGTTTTGTTGTTGTCTCGTCCTGCTTTGTTGTTGTCT
>CAMHLZ010000041.1 GCA_946186125.1 uncultured Lachnospira sp.
ACTGTGACCAAGCAGCATAAATGGTTCATCAAGATTATCCAGTGCTGTAACTATCCCGTTTATACACTCATCACACAGTTTTTCCATTGAATCAATAAGCGGCTCACTTATTCTGTATCCGTGTCCCGGATACTCTATTGGAATAATTTCCATTTTTCCATCCAATGTATTTTTAATATCATGATACATACTAACTTGTGCACCGGCACTTGGCAAACAAAATAACTTCATTTAAATCTTCTCCCTTATCATACTCTGAAATTTTTTCCGGTCTACCTTGTTATTTGCAGAAAGAGGCATACTTTCAAGATAATAAAATATTGACGGAATAGCATACTCAGGAACATACTTCTTTAAATTCTCTTTTATGGCTGTTTTTTCCAACTCCATGCCATTGTTTAATAATATTCCCGCAACTAATTTATCACCTTCATTTTCTTTAATAACACAAGTTACACTCTGACTTATCTCTTCCATCTGATTCAAATGACTTTCTATCTCTTCCAGCTCTACACGAAAACCATTTATTTTAACCTGATTATCCATTCTTCCAAGTATTCTGATAAGGCCGTCTTTTGTTAAAATTCCGCGATCACCTGTAAAATAGATCCTTCCCAGATTTTCATCATTGACGAACTGCTTATTTGTCCTGTCTTCATCTTTAATATAATCGAGTGCCAACCCGACACCTCCGGAAACTATTTCGCCCTCTTCACCTTCAAGAAGTTTTGAATCCCGCATTATATACATCGTCTTATTTGCAATTGATTTACCATATGGAACATATGACAAAATTGACTTGCCTTCCTCATACAGATAATAATTTGACCATATCGTAATTTCTGTCGGTCCACCCGAAATATACAAATTTACCATTGGAATATTTCTAAGTATTTTTTCAACCAGACTGTGTGGAACAACATCTCCACTCAAAATAATACTTCTTAATGTTTGTAGAGTATCAAAGTCTTTTGTAGTGTTTTCTATATATTCCAACAACATTTTTATAACAGATGGAACTGCATTTACAAAAGTAACTTTATTTGTTTGTATTTTTTCTTCCAGTAAGGCAAGATTTCTATTATCCTTCACTATTACCAAAGCTGCTCCTGCAGCAGTTGTTCCAAATAAATCAAATACAGACAAATCAAATGTTAATTCTGATACACCAAGAATCCGGTCATATTCATTCAGTCCAAATAAACGGTTCATTGTCAATACTGTATCTGTAACCGAATTATGAGGAATACGTACTCCTTTAGGCTTTCCCGTGCTTCCTGAAGTAAATATCACATATGCACAGCTGTCTGCTTCTACACGTTTTTGATTATAAGTTTTTCCGGTATTAACAACTTCTGTATCCGAACTTATTACTTTCTTTTCTCCGGTCATTTCCATAATACTTTTGATTCTTTCCTCACCGGCATCCTCCTGAATAGGCACATATGCTCTTCCTGTCTTTAAAATTCCCCAAATAATTCCAACCGTTTTCCAATTTCTTTTAACTTTCACAATAACATAATCATTAAATTCATCCGCACGTTCATCCAGATAATTCGCCACACAATCAGAAAATTCGTTTAACTGCCGGTAAGTTATTCTGTCATTTCCGTCAATAATTGCTATTCTGTCACTATATATTTGTACAGTACGGTAAAAAACACCCAGTAAATTATCATATATGTTTTTCACATTATTATCATTGAATCTTGCATAGATTTCATTAATACTTAGTTTTTCAATATGTGGCTTAAATTTATTATTTATATATTCCATCTTTCACCTCTCAACTCCTGCATGCACTTTCCAATGAATTTTCAATAGCCTTTAACATCACCTTGCAGCTGTTAGAAGCTCCACTTACCAAATCCACATTAAAAGATTTTTTTTCATTTATCCAATCAATCATTTTTTCTGCAGCTTCACCATTTTCATGAACATGCTGTAATAATTCAACTTTCTCAATTTTATGATCTTTGATTACAGTACGTACTTTTGCTTTCACCAGATAAGCATCGCAAAAACCGTCATATGTACCTGATTCGATTTCATCTAAATCAGGAATTGAAATCGTCATATCCTTTACCATTTTTTTATATTTTATCAATTCATATAAATACATTTCTCATTTCCTTTCAATTTGTTAATACAGACTTATATAAATGAACTGCCCCAAACAACATAATCAGGATTCCACTTACAACAAACAATCCAATCTGTGTAATACTCATCACAAAACCTGTTATAAACGGGCCAAGTGCAGAGCCTACAGAATAAAATATCGAATATACACCGGTTGCCCACACAATTTCGTTTCCCGTTACCTCTTTCATGTTTAATGCAGCGAGCGTACTCGGATATATAACACACACACATGCTCCTGAAAAAATAGAGAAAATCAATTTAAAATCAGTTGCAAGTATCAATCCCAGTCCCAGTAACGCACCTATAGAAAATACAAAACATGCTTTATGTATTCCCATTTTTTGAGGCAATATCGAAAGTGGTAACATTCCTATGATGCCTCCTAAAACAAAAGCTCCTAATACAATACCTGAAAATTTTAAAGAATAATAATTCTTAAGATAAATGGTATAAAATGATGAAAACGCATTTTCAATAAATCCATATGTAAATCCGCCTAAAATAAATGGAAAAAATAACATAAAATTATAATTTCCTTTTTCATTTTCTGTAAAGCTCAATTTTATTTTTATTTTATAGATTATTGCCATATCTATTAAAATCAGCAGACAGGCCATTCCAAAAGCAAGCTTTGCCGATATGGCAAATAAAGTGGTTCCACATGCCGTACTGCAGGCAAATCCTATTGCAAAGAAAAAAGCATAAATTCCTGTTATCATGGTTTTGTCCTCTGCATCAGACTGCGAAAGCCCGTTTTGTATCGTGATAAAATTAAAACTTATTCCCAATCCTACTACAAACATACATAAAAAATACAAAGGCAGTGAATCAGATTGTATATATGTCATAATTGCAACAATTGCGACACCTAAAGCAGCAATAACAAGTTTATATGCATCAAACTTTTTGCATATTCTAAGGAACAAATATGATCCGATTACCATTGCTACAAAATAAGTCGAGCTAATCATTCCGATAACGTTTTCAGAAATATTTTTTTCAGATAAAAACAACGTTGATAAGGGAATAAAAAAACCGGTAGCACCTCCAACTAAAAATCCCAGCAAATAGAATATATTAAATTTTTTCATCCAATCTCCTTTCTTTCTTCAAATATTTTTCTTGCGTATTCTAGATACAAATCAAACAACTCATCGATAAACTCCTCACTGCAACGTTTAGCCGAATATTCAATTTCAATATTAAGGCAGCCATTTTCTATATAGAAAAACACCTCTATTTCACTGATTCTTTGTTGATTTTTCAAATGGAAGCGCTGTCCATCATTCTCTGATAACATTTCAATAAACGGCATTTCTTTTTCTTCCCTGTTTCCTAAAAAATTCAACCGTATATCTGTTACATTATTATCCGGATAATACTTTTTAATAAATTCTTCTCCGCATAAATCATATGAAATACCATTTAACGGTACTTTTCTCATCTTGTAATCTAACTTTTGGGTAAGATTATCTGTATACTCATTTTTCATAGATAAACCTATCGGATAATTTACTGCAAAATTACCGACTGTATTCATATAAATCTCCTTGCCTACAATTCTTCCATGCATTCTATGACTTAGCAAAACATTATTTTGTCTTGTCAAATCAGAAATTGTCTGATACATTGGCAATGCAATAATACTGTAAAATGATACTTTCAACTTTGCAGCTGCCCTCTGCCATGATTTTGTATCCCACTCCGAACAAATATATTTCTTTACATGTGCATCTTCCTCAAGATTTGATTTTTTTCTGTTAATAAAAGATAGTTTTGTTATATTTCCAGATATCTCATCTTTCCAATACTTTACATACTCTTTTTTATTCATTTCAAATTCTTTATTAACAGCTTCTATAAATGAGCCGAATGATTTTTCCTCTTTTATAATAGAATAATCATCTTCATATGATGTTTCCTCAGCTAAAAGAGCCCAATAATTATTCCATAATCGTCTGAATAATATATCATTGCTTATCATGTCTAATATCATATGATGACCTATTACCAGGAATTCAAAATCATCCTCTGCATAAACAAGTACTCTCACTTTCAAAAGTGGTAATTTTTCAATATCAAATTGTTTTGTTTCTTTTTCTAAAAGTGATTTAACAAAATTATCTATTACAGATTTATCTTTTGCTCCAACAGTATAATACTCAATATCATATATAACTTCATCCGTTATCTCATATTTTATACCTTCATTACTCTTCTTAAACTTCATTCTCAACGCTTCAGTATCTGATATTATCTGTTTTAAGGCCTTTTCAAATATTCTGCTGTCAAGTTTTGCTTTAAATCTGAATCTTGAATATCCGCTCCATTGGTATGGTTCTTTAAAGTAGCTTGTTAGCCATCTCTGAGCAGGAGCCAGACTATGTTTTTCATCTTTTGACTCTATATAACGTGCCATTTCCTCAACGGTTTTTGCCTGAAATAAATTAATTTTTGAAGTAACATTATATTTTGCAATGACTTCTGTCAGTATTTTCATCTTTTCGATAGAACTTATTCCATACTTCTCTTCAAGTCCTGCATCTGAATCTACAGTAATTCCAAGAATCCGCTCTATATCGTCCTTAAGCTCGCTAACCGCTGTCATATTCACGGTAACCTCATTTGGGATGGTAATATTATTCTTACTGCTTTCATCGTTTTCTTTTGTTATGAATATTGAACGCATACGTGAGAAAAAATATCTCATATGATCAAACAGATTACGGATAAATTCATCCGAAAAACCATCTTTATCATAATTTAATGAAAACATCAATTTTCCATCATCTATTTCAACCAATGCATCTATTGAATTTTTATTCATTCCCGTGTATGCTTTATAATCAATAACTTCAAACATTTCATAAGATTTCTTAATATGAGTATCCCCAACAAATGATAAATACAAATTAGAAGCAAGACTATTTACACCCATTTGTGCAACAACACTATTTAATTTTCTATTTTCTATAATCTTCTGTGTCTTCATCTGATTGACAAAATTATAGCTTTCATTCATATCTTCCCCATTTACAAATCTTTCATCTATAATATCTTTTACTTTCTTTGCAAATAGGAAAGGATCATTTTTACTCTCATCATTTACCTCAAATGTTATTGTCATATTCTGGGCAAAACATCCAATTATATCTTTAAATTCAAATTCTTTTCCCGTACGTCCACCGGTAGGAAGATTTATTGTAATACGATTAACATCTTTATACACTTCATGTAACGCCAGTAAATACGAACTGACAATAATAGAATACATATTTATGTTTTCCTCATTTGCCACACGATACATCATATTCATATCACCTTTTGAAATATGAAAAATCTGACTCCCAATTCTTCCAAAAGCCTCTGTATTTGTATTCTTCTTTTCTGTCGGAAATATAAAACGCTCTGTCTTATCTTTTACAAATGATTGTTTTTCAGGCTTCCACCTCAAAGATTTTGCTATTACATCTTCATACTCATTTATGGTAATACCATAATTAAATTTTTCCTTCTTAAGGCTCTTATCATATAATGACACAAAATCCCTTAATATCTGCTGATTCCCCAATCCATCAGAAACCAGATGGCAAGAAGCCAATACTACTTCTGTTTCATTTTCTGACAGACGGAATGCATATAGTCTGCATAATGGAAATGTATATATATCAAATGCACTGTTTAGTATTCTTTCGCAAAATTCATGAATTATTTTTTCCTGATTAATGCTTGAGAGCTCCTGAATATCATACACTTCAACCGGCAAATCAAGATTTTCATTTTCTACTCTGAGTACAACATCTTCTAACGTTTTTGCCTCTTTATCATCTGAAAAATTTTCACATGAAAAATATGTCCTTAAAGAAGGTTGTCCTTTTATAAGAGCATTCCAGGCAGTTACTGCAGAATCATAATCAAAAATACCTTTAAGACGTATTCTCGAAGACAAACTTAACGTCCCTGTAGACCAATACGATAAGAAGAATAAATATTGTGAATAATTCATAGGAAGTGTATTCTTATCTTCATGTTCTACTACAGAATTATTTAACTGTTCATTTTCAGATGTGTTTTTTTTACCATGTAAACTCTTATAAACATCTTCATACTCTTTTACAGTATTCATTCTCATTATTTGTTCTATATCATAATCCTTATTATCAAGTTCATCGATATTAACAAACTCTAACATTCTGTTTATTAATTGCATTTTTTTGATTGAATCAATTCCTAACTCATCAAGCTCAGCATATTCATCAATTTCTTCCTGATAACCTGTTATTTCTGCCAATAACATTTTTAATTCATTACCGGATGATTCATTTTCTCCCAAAACATCTTCTAATTCCCCCACTGTCCGCATCGCAACCAGTTTTTCAACACCATATTCACTTATTAACTGCTCTTTCTTTTCTTTGGAAATCATGTCTAACAAATTCTGCATAAGCATGATTTTTTTAATCGAATCAATTCCTAACTCACTCTCAAGTTCCGTCTCACTTACAATCAACTCTACCGGATGTTCTGTGATTTGATGTATTGCTTCTCGTACTAAACTCATGATCTTTTTCCTCTCTTTACATGTCCTAATAATTGTTCTGCTTCTTTCATAGATATAATTTGACAAAAATCTATTTTTTTAATTTCAATCTTTTTCTTTTCGAAATAATTTTTTTGATTTACCTTATATTCATTTTGGGAATAGAATGATAATTTCTTCGAAGTATGAAATCCCGCATATCTGTTTTGAAAATCAAGCGTATTCCCTTTTACATACGAATCAGCTAATTGTTTCAAATATTCACTATCATTTTTTTCTACACAGACTTTTATGCTGGAACCTTTTTTTCTAACACATCCACGATATATTTCCTTATCACTCTTACCTTCTGCAATCAAATCAAGTTTTGAACATAAATCATCTATACTGTTAGCAACAAATGCTGCTTTATAAGCAAATTGTCTGGTATTTTGATTTAATTTTCTGATAATTCCGCCAATATCCGTTCTTTCATCCTGAACCTGTTCCCTGATAAATCTGGCAAAATCACGAACCATCGTCTCACTATATGCTGAAAAACAAATTAATTGTGGAAAATCTAATTCTGTTTTTAATTTATTTCTGTAGTTTTCAATAACTACATGAGCATTTGTCCCGCCAAAACCGAACGCGTTAATACCGACACAATAATTTTCATCACTTATCTTTATTCTCTTATCAGCTATCTTAAATTTATCTGTCAATTCAACATATTTACTAACGTTATCCATACCAGCAACCGGTGGAATCTCGTCATGCTCAAAAATCGCAAGACCTTTGACTAAACTGAAAATCCCTGATGCGGCTAAAGGATGTCCAAAATTTCCTTTTGAAGAGCCGATATATACTAACTGTGATGCATAATCCTGATATGCCTTTTGTATAGCGGTTATTTCTACAGGATCTCCTAACGGTGTGGCCGTTCCATGTGCATCTATATACCTGATCTTCTGTGCAACCTCCGGATTCTTACTTATCAAATCATCCATTACCTCTTTTTCCCCCATTACCGTAGGAACGGTAATTCCCTGGGTTTTGCCATTATTATTAGTTGTCACGTCATCAATGATTCCATAAATATAATCTCCACAAGCTTTTGCTTCTTTATATCGTTTTAAAGCAATACATACTACCGCTTCTCCCAACATCATTCCATCTGCTTTTTCATCAAACGGTCTGCACTTATTAGTAGGCGAAAGTGCACCTAACTCATTCATGCTGACATACGGTGCATCAGAAAGATTCAAATTAACACCACCGACAACTGCAGCATGAACATTTCCGTTTTTAATATCTCCACACGCAATTGACAATGCCACCAGCGACGAAGAACACGCTGTATTTACAACCATACTAGGTCCCCTGAGCCCAAAAGTATAACTTACTCTGGCAGCAAGTTCATTCATACTGTTTCCTGAAACAGCATCCGGTTTCATGGTAACAGCTGCTAATACATCTTTTATCTTTTCTACATCTTCAGCACGATTCATACATTGCTCAAGAATTTTTAAATATCGTCCATTATTAAATTGCTCACTGTACGTATTTTGTTCAGAACCAACATATACACCTATTTTTTTATTTACATCTGAAATCAAAGAAGCATCCTGTAAAGCCTCATATGCTACCTTTAAAAGCATTCTCTGTTGTGGATCTATGCATTTTGCTTCTGCCGGCGATATTCCAAAAAACATAGGATCAAACTCGTATACTTCTTTTATTTCCCCGCCAATATACTCTTTATCCGTGGATGCTGTTACAAAATGACTCGGTGATATTTCTTTTAATACAACTTTTTTATTCTTTACAACATCCCATAAATCTTCAAGATTTTCCACTTCCGGTGCACGTAAAGCTAATCCTACTATTGCAACTTTATCATCCATACTATCCTTTTCGCGAACATCTGTTTCTTCAATTTTAGTTGCACTCATACCTGAATTTTCATAAACATAATCATATAGCTGTTCAGGTGTCTGATATTCAAAAATAACTGTCGGATAAATATTAATACTTAATTCTTCTTTTATTCGCTCAATCATTTTAATTCCCGTTAAAGAATCAAGACCTAATTCCATAAAATTCGTCTGTTCATTATTATCATCAATCTTCTCATCGATAAATGAATCCAGGATTTTATAGAACTCTGCTTTGCTGACATCCTTTTTACTATCAAAGTTTCCACTTACCTTTTGAACAGATTTTGTCTCCGTCTTTACTTCCGGAACAGTTACCTGACATTTTTCTTCCGAACCATAATAGTTTTCAAATATATGTATTGTTTCATTATCTGTATATTCGCTGATACAACTGAAAAATGTATTAATTACCTGATCCATATTTAATAATGTCAAATTGTTTTTATGCATTATCTTTTCCTTGACTTCATTATCAAGATTTTGATCAATTCCATTTTCAGCATTCATTAACGCATAATTTAATGCCAGCACATTCTTTTTTGAACTGTATGCAAATCCATTTAAAAATCCGTTTGCCGACGCATAATCAGCCAGACCTTTTGCCCACTTAGTGTCTGTTGCTGAGATTGAAGAAAGCAACACCATAAGCTGAAGCTCATCATCATTCCACACAGAATCCAAATTAATAGTACCCTGTACTTTTGGTGCAATAACCGTCTTTATCTCTTCAAAATCATCCTCAAGTGTACATATATCATTTTGATTTATTAAACCAGCAAAATGGAAAATAATATCAATCTTTCCAACTGTCTGCTCTATATTTTTTCTTACTTCACAAACCTGATTATAATCAGTAATGTCACATGGAAAATAATACATTCTTGGTTCATTAAAACTTACATTTTCCCTTCTTCCCAATACAACAACATTACATGAAGTTTCCTTCATCAGATATTCACACACTTTTTTTCCAAGATTACCATTTCCACCTGTAATTAAAATATTCTGTTTATCTAATTTAAAACTTTCCCCTGTTTTCAAATTATTGACCGGTTTAATAACTCTTTTATACCAACACGAACCATCATATTTTAACCACATATTATTAACAAATACCCCTGTTCCATTTTGATAATCAGAATCATTGTATACAACACATGCATCAACATTTTTAATCTGCTGTATAAATGACATCATAAAAATAGCCACAGATTGTCCGAAAGCTATATTATATTTTTCGCAACAATTTTTATCTATAAAAATTGTTAATTTAAAATTAGTATTCTTTTCCTCCTTAAGTTTCATTAAGAATGCCTGTGCCTGCATATAAAGTGCCTCTTTAGCAAATTGAGAAATTGTATATCTCACAAAAACAGTATTCTGACTTTTATCCCAATGATCCTGTAAAATATCTACTTCATCATAAAAAACGTCATACTTAACCATTTCATTCTCAGCATTCTTTTCCCAGATCCATTTGTGCTTCAGTGATGAATTAAAATCTTTAAATAACGAATCACTAAAGCCTCCAAACGGGTACTCAGGCAAATCCACATGATTATAATTAATTCCTGCGTAAATTTTGTCCAAACAAATATTTTTGCAATTCTTTACAATTTCTATAATGCTCTGACAAAATACTTCTTCTTTATTTTCTTTTGGAGTAAGCATACCAATTCCTTTTATATCGGGATGTTTTGATTTCAACATATTAATTAATGCCGTATTTCCTCCACATTCGATAGCAACTTCTGCATTTTGCTCTATGGCAACATTTATACATTCCTCAAAACGTACAGGTTCTATCAGGTGACGTGCCCAGTATTTGCATGTGTAAGTATCAACAAGCTCACCATTAACATTTCCGATAATAGGAATTTTAGTTTTCTCAAACGTTATTGCTTCTAATTCTTTTTCAAATTTCTTTGCCGCCTCTTCAAACATTGGCGTGTGAAATGCGGCAGCCACAGATAATTCTCTGTACATTATATTTTCACGCGAAAGTTCTTTCATAAATGACTGTAATTTTTCTTTTTCGCCACCCACAACTATATGGCTTATATTAAATGCTGAATAGAAAACTCCATATTTTTTAACTAATTCATCTAACTTGTCCCGTCCTGCAAAAACAGCCGTCATACCACCGCTGCCATTGTATTCTGACATTAGCTTTCCACGTATGGCAACTATCTTCACTGCTTCTTCCAACGTAACAACTTCCGCCAGTGCAGCCGCAATCCACTCACCAATACTGTGTCCAATCATTGCAAACGGCTTAAGCCCGGCCTGTATCAACATATATCCCAGAGAATATCCGACACTGAAAATAATCGCCTGCGCTCTTTCAGTGGCAACCATGTCTTCCTGTGTTGAATACAATAATTTAACAATACTGATTCCTAACTCTTTTTCAAATAATTCACTGCAATAATCTAATTTTTCTTTAAATACCGGCATGGTTTCATAAATATTTTTCGCCATTCCAAAATATTGCGACCCCTGTCCGGTAAATAATAATAGTTTTTTACTTTCCTGACGAGAAAAAACTTCTTCTCCGTAATCCAACAAACAATTATTTTTTATCTTTAATGGTAATATGTATTTTTCTTCAAGCGAAATTTTATTCTCACAAAATGCAACATCATAAATATTGGATATTTTAATCAAATCAACAATCTGGTTCTTTCTTCTTGTAATACACCCCTCGTTATGAGCACCAATAAACATAGGATATTCAAACATTGTATTAATTGTATTAATTCTATTACTCTTGTTATACGCTTCTCCATTTTCTAAAATCAGATGAGCGTTCGTTCCTCCAAAACCAAATGAATTAATTGCCGCATATTTAAACTCCTGTAAACTCTGATTCTCAGTCGGAATGTAAAATGGTGAATGTTCTATTTGTAACTTGCGGTTAGGTTTCTCGAAATTTGCCTGTTTATATATTGTTTTATCTTTCATCATTCCGATTATTTTAATGATACTTGCAATACCAGAAGCACTTATTGAATGTCCAATGTTTGATTTTACACTTCCAAGTGCAACGGCCTGCTCCGGTACATCCCAATTTGCAAATACCTGTGACAAAGAATTAAATTCACTAAGGTCTCCAATTTTCGTACCTGTTCCATGTGCTTCCATGTACCTAATCTCTTTTGGTGATATACCTGATTTATTATAAAATTCTGTTATGACCTTTCTCTGCCTGTTAGGATTCGGAGCCATAACTCCCATAGTATGTCCATCATTATTAATCACACTTCCACGTATAACAGCGTGAATATAATCATGATCTCTTACAGCGTCCTCTAATCTTTTTAATAGTATAAGACCCGCTGCCTCTCCCGGCACAAATCCATCTGCCCTATCATCAAATGCTCTTAGGTTACCTGATTTTGATAAAGCACCTGCAGCACAAAATCCCATTATAGCAGAAGGAGTATTATGAAGATAAATTCCACCCGCAACAGCCATATCGCTTTCTTCTAATCTCAGTAACTGACACGCATGATGAACGGCAATCAGTGATGATGAGCATGCCGTGTCAATAACCATACTCGGTCCGGTAAGATTAAATTCATGTGATATACGCCCTGCTATCAGATTTGTAATAGAATCCGGTAAGTAATTATTATGCCAGCTTGGATTTCCAAATTTTTCAAACATTTTTAATCTTAAATCTTCTTCTAACTGAAAAAATCTGGTATACATTCCATGCAGCTCGTTAGACGAACTCTGACTCGCTCCCATATAAACTGCTATATTTTTCCCATAATAGTCTTTCTTAGAATAACCCGCCTGATCGAAAAGTTTTTTTGTAAGCTGCAACATCACCCTCTGCTGTGGATCTAAAACAATTGCTTCTTCTTTAGTCATATTAAAATATTCGTAATCGAATTTTTTATTATTCTCTATAAACCCACCGGCATTACAATATATTTTAAACTTTTCATTGCTGTCATCTGTCATAAACCGCGATTGTTCCCAACGTTCTTCAGGTATATCGGTAATACTTATCTTTCCATCTTTTAAATTCTTCCAATAGTCAGCAACCGTATCTGCTCCCGGAAACAATCCGCTTATTCCTATAATCGCAATATCTAAATCTCTTCTCATAATAAATAATCCGCCTTTCTGCTACACATCCAAAATATATTCTTTCTTCTTTATCTCTGTTGTAAAATGCTTATCTCCGTTTTTAAATATAAATACCGCTGCTATTCCATCTCTTTCACACTCTTCTATCGCATCTAACCCCTTTATGTAATAATACGTTGCTAAGCAATCGCACAAAAATCCATCCTTATGACAAACAGTCACACTGCAAAATGTTGAATATGCCGGATAACCTGTATTCATGTCTATAATATGATGATATTTTTTTCCATCCTTAGAAAAGCACTGAATATAATCTCCGGAAGTCACAATTGATAAATCCCTGACTCCGGATAATGTAATATATGTGTTATTCACCGGATTTTTAATTTTCACTTCTTTACCAATATCTTCTTTTGTATACACAAGAATATTTCCGCCAAGATTTAAAACCATACTGTTAATTCCTTTTGTATTCATGTATTTTTCTTTTATATAACCTGCAACATATCCTTTTGCACAACTGCCTAAATCAATCGAATTTTCTTCATTAACCCTGACAAATCTTCCTCTTATCAGCATATCCGCATGTCTGTGTCTTTCACATAATTTTTCTATGTCTGACTTTTCCGGTAAATTCTGTGTTAACAGTGCTATTTTCCACGCAGAAGCATAAATGCCCGAAAACAAACTGAATTTCTTTTCTTTTTCACAGGTGAAAATATATGATTTTTTTAAGATATCAGCTGTGTATGGCTCTACATACCTCCATCTGTTCTTACACTTATTCAATTTATGAATTGTACTTTTATCACTGAATATACTCCATTTTTTTTCAAATATCCCAATATCTTTAATAATTTGAAAAAGCAATTTTTGTACTATTCTCTTAGATTCTCCATCTATCTCCACGAACATAAGGCTATTCATACTAAAAAAATATCTACTTTCTTTCATACATACTCTTCATTCCTCCATTGCACCATTAGTATGCTTAATGTACCACTATTGTTTGCAAATGTCAAATAGTTTTGTATTTTTTTTATAAAAAAATAACGCCTGATTTTTCACTTCAGACGTTATCATTTTTATACAACTATCGTTTTGCCTTATTTCTTCCTGCTCTGCTGTTATAATCGGCTACTATCTCCTCATCCCAGCCACTTTCTGCAAGACACTCATCTACTTCTTGTACACTTGTTGCCCTCATTACAGAGCAAACTGCTTTTGCTACTCCGGCATACACATTTCTTGTTCCTAATTCATCATGAACATAATTGACAGTCCTGTTCTTTTTTATTCCCAATTTTCCCGCCTCACCGTAGGCATCAATATTTGCACCTATAAACATGAACTCCCAGCCTTCTTTTTTTTGCTGTTTCTCAATCATTTTTTTTATCTTGCCATAAGAATACTGGCAGCTTGCATTCTCTTTGCCATCAGTTGTTATTATGAAAATAGTTTTTTCTGGTCTGTCTTCTTCTCTCGCATATTTATGTATGTTCTTTATGTGATTAATAGCTCCTCCTACGGCGTCAAGAAGTGCCGTGCATCCTCTGACATAATACTCTTCTTCCGTCATCACCGGAACATCATTTACGTTAATTCTGTCATGAAGAACCTCACATTGATTATCAAAAAGTAATGTTGATACCAACCCTTCACCTTCAACTTTTTTCTGCTTTTCCATCATTGAATTGAATCCTCCGATTGTATCTGCCTCCAGGCCACTCATTGAACCGCTTCTGTCCAAAATATAAACTATTTCTGTTAATCCTCTTCTCATAATAATTACCTCCTAAATTTACTCTTTACAATTTGTCTGTTTGTTATGAGTAAATGATATCATCCGGAGGCATATAATTGGTCAACCCGGATGCGACTGCTGATTTTTTTATTATTTAAAAGTTCTTGCTTCATCATATTCTGTTATACACATTCTCTTTACCTCCGCTGTATTTGCTAATAAAAACGGTTTTATTTTTACCCCTTTGATAACGGGTCAAGTCCGTAATCAAAAAGCACTATATCTATCTTTATAACATTGTAATCTTCGTGTTCTATAAAATATTCCACCACTGCATCTGTCTGTGAAATCGGCGATAAAGCATAACCTGCAAGTTGCAGAAAATCTATCGTTTCGTCCAAATTCAAATGCAGTCCTACGGCAAGAGCCAATATTTTGTTTTTTGAAGGTTTTACCTGGTCTTTTAAAAGTTTGCTAAAATATTGTTTTGAAATATTGGCAGTGGCATAAACCTCAGAGTTTTTAAGTCCTTTTTTATTTATCAACTGAGTAATATGCTTTGCTAAGGATTCTTTATATATTCCCTGTAGTCTGCTTTCAAGAGACATATTTTTATCTATCGAAGAGCGTTCTTTTGCAGGAGCAGATTCGCATTTATTTTGTTGTTTTGCCGCTCCTAAAAATGCACCTGTTAAAGCCGCAGCAAAACGTCCGGATTTTTTATTTTTGCTTTCTGATTCACACTCTTCAGACCTGTAAATTTCGCTATCTTCCAGTATTTCTTCATCACATTTTACTGACCGGCATATGGCGCTATCTTCCGGAATTTCTTCATCGCAGTACTCTGCCTCAAGAGCTTTGCCTACATAACGGCTATCTATAAAACTTTCAACTGTCTCATAGATTTCACCTGAAATCTTATAAGCATATTCTGTAAAAACTACAAGCGTGATTTCCATTTCGTGATTCTCTAAAAATTCCCTGAATGAATCAACTGCTATCTTTAATCCAAGTTCCTTGGGAAATCCATAAGTTCCGGTAGCCATCAAAGGAAAAGCAATAGACTCGCATTTATGCTCATACGCAAGTTTAAGTGAATTGTCATAGCATTTACGTAATATACCGATTTCCCCATGATTGCCATCCTGCCACCGAGGTCCCGAAGAATGAATAACGTATTTTGCAGGCAGTTTAAATGCGGGCGAAATTGCTACTTCGCCCAGCGCAAGTGAGCCTATTTTTTTTCTTTCATTAAGCAAATCTGCCGAACCGGCGGCTTCATATATAGCACGCTCTACACCATCACCTATTAAAGCCTCCGGGTTCGCCGTATTTACTATAGCATCAGCTTTTACTTTTGTAATATCATTTCTGATTATTTGAAATGGCATATTTATCTCTCCGTTCTGATATCTTTATAATTTTATTGTTATCATCCAGGAACACAAAATCCCCTTCGTTAATGTCCTTCTCATACAACTCTGAATCTGATATTTTCATGCTAATCTCAAAACCGCTCTCATCGAGCAGAATAACTTTATCCATAGCAATATAATCATCCAAACGGTCCTCGCAACCATAGTCCGGTTCCATTATTTTTTTTACAATATATAACATAACTAAATCCTGCTTTCTTTTTCATGTAGTATTTTTTTATTTTATTTTAATTCTAATCATCTTTTACTGCAACAACGTTTTGCTTCATTCAGAAAAATCTCACAGTTTGAAAATGCTGTTATTTTTTGTTGACTAACTAAAGTTTCAATGCTAATATAACCTTAACGGCAAAGAAGGCGTTCGCTTTTTTTGTCGTATTTTTTTGGAGGTAATAAAAGTATGATAACATTAAATGACTATCTATTTTCAGGTAATACTGTACTAAAAATACTTCATCAATATTCTGAAGATTTAAAAGAACATGCTAAAACAACACATAATTCCATAGATTTTGCCCATTCAAATTTTCTTATCCAGGTTATCGAGCTTTTAGAGCACAACGACTTTCTGACTTCTCAATCTCAAAGGATTAAAGAATTTTACAAACTTATGACACTTGAATATCCTTTTCTCGCCTTTACTTTTAAAGGGCGCATAAAATCATTGATACGCGCTGAAGAAAAATTCAATTGGTATATTCTTCGATACATCTACAAACAATATGAAGCCAAAGGAGAATTTCCTTCTGAAGCTGAAATTAAAAATAACCTAATCCGATTCAGAGACCTTATAGCATACAGAGTCGTTATCTCTTTACCTGTCTGTCATTTGAAAAACCATGATGACAGAGAAAAAATGGAATTAAAATATCTCTATGAAATTGCGGAGATTCTTCCGGAATTTTTAGAGGAACGTGGATTTACAGCCGAGGTATCGGGATTTACAACCGAACAATCTTCAATTTACCTGAGTGCAAACGTAAAACAATACTATCGTGATTATATAGAGTTTCCACGTCCTTCCGGTTATCAGTCGCTACATATTACGTTTTATGATAATATTGCAAGATGCTATACCGAAGTTCAGCTTCGCACAAAAGATATGGATGATTATGCCGAAATCGGAGCGGCAAATCATTTTAATTATGAACAGAATCAGGAATCAAATCGTTCAAAACGAAATTTTATTCCTGAAGGTGAATGTATATATTTTGACGAAG
Organism: uncultured Lachnospira sp.; assembly: GCA_946186125.1. GTDB lineage: Bacteria > Bacillota > Clostridia > Lachnospirales > Lachnospiraceae > UBA2821. The sequence continues at coordinate 17,106 of CAMHLZ010000041.1, forward strand.
CCTATGAACGTCTTATGAAATTGCAGAAACTTGATTTATCAAAAGTAGATGTCAACATGTTTAAAGCTTATTCTGATAATCTTATGAATGATGGATGCGGACTTTTCAGAGGCAGGCAGATTTTGCCTTTTGAGCATTTATCAAGGTTTCAAAATGATATTTTAGATTAGAACCAGTATAGTCGTTTTAAATTAACCCTACTTAATATTTAGGATATGATTTCACTCTGTAAGGCGAAGGAATGAGGCGTAGCGGTGGCTACGTCGAGACTTTCAGATATGTGCTATTTGGATAAACAGACAAACATTTATAAAATCCGGCTGATTTCTTTGACATGTTAATATACGTAGGTATGATTAACTTTATTCTACTTTTTCACGCTACCTGCTTAAGCATTCCGAATGCAAAATCCGATGCTATAAGGCTACTGTACTTTTCGCAATGTAAAAAGAAAATGCTCCGTTTTCGGTATATACCTTGTCGTCTGCCCGATTATTCTTAATCTCTGCTATCTTACCATCTGCATCAAAACGGAATATCATTCCTTCGATAATAATTTTAAGCCAACTATTCCGATAACAATCAGACTAACGCATATAACCTGAGGCAAAGAAAGCTTCTCATTGAATAAAAATATCCCAAGCACAGATGTACCAACAATACCAAATCCTGTCCACATAGCATATGCAGTACCCAACGGCAACTGTTTTAACGCCAGTGCCAGAAATACTGCACTTAATATGTAACCTACGACAGTTACCGCAGAAGGTATTAATACCGTAAAACCGTTTGAGAGTTTCATAGCCACTGCCCAAGTTACTTCCAATAACCCTGCTACAATCAATAATATCCATTTCATAGTATGTCCCTCCTTAAAAAAACGCCATTTTCTTATCTCCAAAGACCTAACGATAAGAAAATGGGGAAAATTATCTTATCGTCTTCCCAAAAATCATCGTGTAATTCCCAACTAATACATTATCCTAATTGCAAAAGATTCATAATTATCATCGTCATAATATCCTTTTCTTTAGGATCTGATTCCACTATCATTAATGTTACCGCAACAAGAGCACCATCACTTATTATTTTTTGACCATTTTAAATAAAGCATTATTTCGATTTAGAAATTCCAAAAAAAGAGAAGCTGCTATTCTTTTGCATCCATCTGCAAACGGATGATCTTTTATCATGAAATACAACAAGTTTGCCGCTTTCTCCTCTAACGACGGATATACTTCTCCTCCAAAGACATCTTGATAAACAGCCGCCAATATTCCTTCTGCTTTTCCTACTTCCTTTTCAACACCAAACACATCAGACTTAAAACTATCCTCCATAAGGGAAATCATAGACCGACAGTCTTCATACGTAATACGATATACGGGCAGATTTCCTTTAGGTTTTTCAAGGCTTTGATGATCATATTGTTCAAGTAACTGTAATGCAATAAGCCTTTTTTCATTTATCGCATATCCGTTTATTATATAATGCTTTAATATGTTGTTTGCCCATTGTCTAAATTCAATACCTCGTTGTGATTTTACACGATATCCCACTGATATTATCACATCAAGTGTATAAAATGGAACTTTTTATTTTTCACCAACAACACGCATTTTTTGCGTGTTGTTATCTTTTTCTAACTCTTCATCAGAAAAAACATTATTAATATGCTTTCGAATAGTCTTCTCATCTCTATCAAATAGTGTAGCCATTTGTTTTGCACTCAACCATACAGTCTCACTTTCAATAGAAACAGGAAGTTTTACTTCTTTATCTTTTGTTTCAAACAACACTATCTCGTCCATCATAATAATCTCCTACACATATCTATTGTTGGTGTCCTCAATTATATTTGATAATATATCATATTTCCCCACATCTGTCAGCACACAACGGTTAGGATCTGTTTGTCAAGTGCAGAGATTTTTGAATAATGATAAAAGGACACGTTTTGATATGATCCTCAAACCGTGTCCCTTAACGTTCAATAATCTATAATAACAATTTATATTACAGAGATAACTTACGATTATCCAATTATTGTCGCCAGTTTTTTTCCTAATAAGATACCGAAAATACAGCAGCAAACGCTTAACGCTACATATGCTCCTCCAAGGGCATATGCTTTGTTTTCAAGCAAATTATATGCCTCAAGTGAAAACGTTGAAAATGTTGTGAAGCCACCGCAAACACCCGTCTTCCAAAAGAGAACCGTATTAGGCGAAACATCTGATTTTTTATCTGTTATTCCCACAACAAAACCTATCAGAATCGCACCAAGTATATTGGTTGCCAATGTCAGTATCGGAAAATGTGTTTTTTCCGGTATAAGACTTATTGTATATCTTGCTACCGCTCCTAGCGCGCCACCAAGTGCCACAAAAACAATACTCATTTCATTTCCTCTTTTAACAATTATCTTCAAAGGTATCTAAATACCATAAACCACTATACCGGTGAATGCAGCTATCAGTATGAGCACAATCGGTGACATTTTCTTTTTGTATATCTTCCTGAATCCAAAATAAACCGTTGCAAGTACTATTGTCAGTACTGTCGGAAGAATATCTTTCTCATTTAGAACCGGAGTCATGCAGTTTTTACCGATCATACTGACTCCCATAGCCAGAATAATGCCGATTATGCAAGGCTTAATCCCATTAAATGCTGCTTTCATCCACTTTTTCTTTTGTCCTGCTAATCTATTGAAAAGTGTTACCAGCAGTATGATAAAAAGAAATGCCGGAGAAACCACAGCCAGTGTCGCTAAAATTCCGCCAGGTACTCCTGCTTTGCTACATCCAACATATGTCGCAAGGTTTACCATTATCGGTCCCGGAGTACTTTCACTTATCGCGATCATATTCACCAGAGCTTCTTCGTCCATCCAGCCATAATGCAGAACTACATCTCTTATAAGTGGGATAGCACCATAGGCACCGCCAAATGAAAACAATCCAACCTTCAAAAATCCAATAAACAGGTCCAGATATATCATTGATCTGCACCCCCATTCAATGAATGCATATCAAATATACCGGATATGATTATACCGATCACTGCAGCTATCAGCAAAAGCAGGATGGAAGATATTCCAAGGTTAAAGATGTTGTTAAGAAGCATTATCACAAAAGAGCTTCCCAGAATTATGCAGGGCACAGTCTTCTTTTTCATCTTTTTTATCATGCCTATTGCTGCATCAAGAATAAGGATTCCAACCGCAATCCTTACACCTTTAAAACCACTGACTATTCCCTGGATCTCAAGGAAATTCTTAAAAAATTTTGAGATAAGATAAATAATCACAAAAGAAGGCGTCACCACCCCAAGTGTCGCCGCAATGGCACCAGCAACACCTTTTTGTTTATATCCAACGAAAGTTGCGCAGTTTATGGCTATTGGTCCTGGCGTAGACTCAGCAATGACTGTGTTCTTCATCATCTGTTCATGAGTTATCCATTTTTTCTGTTCTACGCAGATGCTCTCTATCAGCGATATCATAACATATCCGCCGCCAAAAGTGAAAAGCCCTATTTGGGCAAATGTAAGGAATAAAGAAACTATCATTTAGTGATGACAGCCTCCATGTCCGCAAGAGTGACTCTCACCATGCTCATGCTCATGATGATTACAGTTTGCTTCACCGATTGCCTCCAGCGTTCCGGCGATCAGGGCTTCAACAGCTGCATCGGTGTTTCCGCTTGCTCCTGCATAAAGCTTGATACCGGCTTCTTCAATAGCATTCACTGCTCCTCCTCCGATACCGCCACAGATCAGAGCATCTACATCTGCAATGTTAAGGATACCTGCAAGTGCTCCGCATCCTTCTCCGTTGGCTCCTAGGATCTGAGAATTAACTACTTTTCCATCCTCGATATCATAAACCTTAAACTGTTCGGTTTTTCCAAAATGTCCAAATACGTTTCCATTGTCGTAAGTCACAGCTACTCTCATTGCTTTATCTCCTTTACTTTTCAGATTCACACTAGACCCGCTTCTTTCCCTGTCAATTTCGATGTTTCCACCTGCTATTCGAAGTCGTTTACCTTCAACAACAGTACTCACAAGCTTATTTCTGGCACTCTCATACATCGCAGTGACTGTTGTCCTGGCAACGCCCATTCTCAAAGCGCACTCTTGCTGATTGAGCCCTTCATAATCCATAAGTCTCAAAGTCTCATACTCATCCAGCGACATCATCACAGTCTCGATATTTCCCGCATCCGCTTCTTCGGGCACAAAACTGTAGAAGTCCGGAAAGCTGCATATTTTTCTGCACTTTGTAGTCCTTGGCATAGTTTCCTCCAAATATCAAAATTGACATATGTCAAAATAAGTATATATCTTTTCTGACATATGTCAATATATTTTTATTCGATATTATAATTATAATTTCTCCAAAGTCTTTTGAACCCTTTCCGATTTGATTGCTTTGTATTCGTCAGTAAGTCGTAAATCCTCTAACATTTCATAAAGCACAGTTTTACCTGTAGCACTGTCTCCACCAACGAGAGTAATTCTATCATCAAATGATAAGTCAAATTTACACAGTCAACTCTATCTGATTACCTTCAATCGCCACAATGCAAGACTCATAGTATCCATCTCCTGTTGTTCTCGGACCGCTAACAACCTCATACCCTGCATTTTTGATATGCTCTGTCAATTCATCGACACGCTCTTTGCTTCCTACAGAAAAAGCTAAATGAACGTATCCGGTACGGTTTAAATCTTTTTTACCATCAATCATCTCCGGCTTATTCATAATCTCAAGTCTTGCACCCTCATCAAATGAAATGAAATACGAGCTGAAACCGGTCCTTACATTATGGTATCTGTCATTTGATCGTCCATCCAGAAATTCTACAAAAAATTCTCTTGCCTTTTCAAGATCATTTACATACATAGCAACATGCTCAATTACCATATTCTACACCCTTCTTTCATATATTTTATTGGATTATATCATGTCAACTAAATTCGCACTTTGTGCTCATCAAGGTGCCAGATATTAGTTCTACTAAGGCTCGTTTTACTCACCAATGTAGAAGCTATTATTATTTTGTTTTGTATCTCTTGTAAATCCATATAATCACACCTCTGCCTGCACTATATGTCCGAAATTTAGCTCATCCTGAAGTAACCCATATACATATGATGGACTTTCCCTATACAAACCGGTCTCAATATCTATAACCTTCTCATATATCTGTGAGTCATATAGGGTACACATAGCAACGTCGTACTCTATGCCCTGTGTCTCTGTGAGCATCTCTACAAGATCCTGCACCATATATTCAATCATCTGTTGTTCTTTACCCATAGATTATTCACCCACCTTTCTGAGTAACCTAATAGCCTTCTGAGTATGGAAGGAATACTGATTGGTAGTTTTCTTATAAATCATACCACTAAGCATATTTTCAAACGTGATAACTCCATTCTCGTATTGTCTAAACAAAAGTGCCATGTCATCATCTGCAATCTATTTTATCGTGTATGCACGATAAATTCAATATATTTTATCGTGTGTGCACGATAAAATCAATCTATATTATCGTGTGTGCACGATAAAAACACATGTTTCATACACAGTCTCCCACTCTTTTTTGTTACTGATTTCGATATTGCTAATCTAATACTTATCCCCATTTATCATACCTACGTAAAAGCTATATTTCAGATACTATTTTATTTGTGATTACTGTGTTTATCATTTCTGCCATCCTCTCATGTGCGAGTGTTTCCGCTTCATCATATTCTTTGATACACATTCGTTTAACCTCAGCTACATTGGATAACAAAAACGGTTTTATAACTGCATTTTCAGGTAACTCTTTGATTGCCTTGTCAACAGCATCATCTATTGTATATTCTTTTCCATATTTTCTTATATTATCTGAAAGCATCAAATATTCCTTTAACGGCTGGCATGCATTCAACATTACTTTATTTTTCTCACAATTAATATTCAGCAGGGTAACCTTTAAATTTAAGTCCGATTTTACAGGATTTTCGTGTGAATCTGACAGATTTAAAATAATTTTATCTTCTTTATCAATCCTTCCATTGTAAAAACATACGTTTTTGGGTGCACTCAATTTTTGCTGACCGGAACATAATTGATATGCATATTCACTATCAGCTAAAATTTTTGCATACACCTTTGATAAATAAATAAAAAACAGAACCGGTATATTAGGATTGATGTTTAATTGCTGTTCGTACAAATTAATGCTGTTTCCCACCAAAAACGAAAAATCGTTTTTCATACTCATATAAATAAAATTATCTACTGTGGTAAATTTAATCTCATCTGAATCTGTATAATCTGAATGATTCAACGCGTTATACAGACTGAGAATCCATTCTTTATGTTCTTTGTTTCCAAAAATAAATTTAAATAATTGTTCTTTGTGTTCTCCGTTATCTTTTGTAAATTCATTCCATTCATCTTCGAGTAACATAAAATCATTTACTTTTTTTACCTCAGTCACTTAGAAACTCCTTCTCAATTAAATTTATTGCATTATTACAAAATAGTGTCAGTCTGATGACTACTACTATTGAAATAATTTATCTGTAATATACAACTGCATATATTATAAATCAAGTGACAGTTATGCGAATTTTCTAATTTATAGTTACTATTCACAGCTGTTTATTTTCTGTAATCTTCCTGCTGTGAAGCAGGAACCTCTCCCGTAATGAGGATTTCAGGTGCGTAGCACCGGGAGAGCTGCGAAGCAGCGGGAAATCCGAATGTCGGGAGAGGAGCTGTGAATAGTAACAATTTAAATACAGGAGACACGCTTTCTACGAATCTCCTGCATTATAAAGACTAAGTATCCACTCCTCTCGTATCAAATATATAACATTTTCGAAAGGAATATCAAGTCACAAAATTAAATCTGCTTTCTTTTATTAATCAATGATACTATCAACATAATAAGCACAAGCAGATTTCCTATCACAAAGATTGCTGCTGCTACAATAAATAATAAAAGAGTAAATATTGGCGCAGGATGCCCCTGCCCTGCGGCGTTTTCATATATCTTACTATCAATGAAAACTCCAAGAATAAATATCAACACCGCAAAAGCATCAACAATCAGAAAGCCTAAAAGCCACCATAAAGTTGATTTTTTCTTTTTTTCTACCATGTAAACTAAACCTCTCTTTACCGCTTTTAGCTATCCTTCATTATAGCTTTTATTGGATTAACTTTTTTACTTAGCGAGTATATATAATCCATCTCATTTTTAATATAATCCATAAGCTGATTTATCTCTCCATCTGAAAATCCTTTATTATATAAAAGCTTTAATTCCGGCAATTCAAACTCAGCCATTCTTGTATTATCCTGAAATTGAACATACATCGCTTTCTTTTCTTTTGTACGTGTCATCATAGAAACACTCATTTTTATTTCATTGTTCATAACTATCCTCGATATAATTAATTTAATGCTATTATCAATAGTACCATACAAAAGGACATTCATTTCAAAAATTACTCAAAAAAAGGAATTTTATTTCACTACTTTATTCAAGCGCCACATTTTCTCGTTTGTATTTTTTTACCTTTTTAGCAAGAAGTCCCTCACCTCTAAGGTGGGGGATGAATTGTTACTATTCACAGCTCCTTAGAATGTTCTGTCTCCACTATTACCCGTAATCTTTCAAGCCATCTAAGTATCGCACCTGACTCCAAAAATGATAACAGTGCTCCATCACAAAAACATTCTGCTCTAACAGCCCCTAACAAAAGAGCCATTACAGCCTGAGAATCCAGTTTTGAAACATCCGCTTTTTCCATAGAATCGGCGTTCCATTCTATTCCATTCTCTTTAAGTATCGCACAATAGTCATTTAACTCCATGTCTAGATTATTATTATGAAATTCATAAATCGCATGCACTAACTCATTCACACATTCTGAATAATTTACGAAAGGAAACTGTATCGGATGTTCCGGCGTTCCATCATTCTCATGGTCTATAATCCATTTTCCAAAATTTTCATTCTTAATAACCGGAATGAATCCGATTAAATCATCAAATTTGCTGCTCATTATAAGCACCTCACCTTTTCCACTTCTATTCCAATAGACCAAAAGTTATGCATCCTTATGAATCTGATTGTTATGGTCTAAAAACACAGAATCTCCTTCGTTAATATCCTTCTCATATAACTCTGAATCCGATATTTCCAATTTAATTTCAGAACTGCTCTCATCGAGAAGAATCACTTTATCCATTGCGATATAATCATCCGGACGCTCCTCGCAACCATAATCCGGTTCCATAATTCTTTTTACTGTATATGTCATAATAATACCTTGCTTTCGTTTTTTCTCATATCTAGTATAGTCAATTGTTCCAATCAATTCCATCCCTTGCTTATTTTTTTACCTGCACTCCGCATCTCCACAATATTTTTTCCATTTCATATCTAGCCATCGTTTCTTCCCGCACAAATATCTTTTTCCACTCTCCAAAAAAGCTTTCTATGTCATCCAAATCAAAAAATCTCTTGTATCTTCCATCTGCAGTTTCAAACAAATGACGTTCAATCTCTTTTCCTTCTCCCGCACCGTGATTTACATCTTTTACCGAATTCACTCTAAATATAAACATTCCCTCCGGTTTCAATACTCTTTTTATTTCATCAATTATATGAAAGGTTGTTTTTTCCGTAAAATAATGTAAGCTCAAATCACTTATGATAATATCCGTATAATCGTCTTCAAACGGTAATCCTTTCGTCATATCAAAACATTCCGTTCCGTGAACTTCCGGAAAATTTTTTTTAATATTTTCTATCGCATTGAAGGAATAATCGCAGGAAATTACTTTCTTTCCTCTTTCAATTAAATACAAAGTATCATTTCCACTGCCACAGCCTAAATCAATAATAGGAGTATTGCAATGCTCTATTTCATTTTGAAACATTTCTAACCAATCGTCGTATATTATGTCATTTCTTTCATAACTGGTGTGTATTTCATTCCACACATCATTTGCTTTATCAATTGCCATTTGTTGTTTGTCATTTTTCATTTCCGTTTGAACCATATTCTTGTTTTCCCCATTTCTATTTTCTTTTAAACTCTCTAAGCAACATATTTCAGTTCCCTTACTATGCTTTCGCCTCATATCTCCTACGATAATATTCCATCGTTCGATATTCCAAAATATCCTTCATATGCGTTTTAAATGCCGGATTTTGTATCACTGTTTTCATATCTTCTCTCATGCTGAGTGCATAGCCATCCTTGTCAACAAAAAATCCTTTGCCCGAAGCCTTTAAGAACCGGATTGGCATACTTTTTGCCTTACTCAAATGCTGTTTATCCGTCATTTTTTTATAATCCTCATAAGTGATATGTTCGGCAAAATCCTTCCAGTTAGTTCCATTATTAAAGAACTTTCTCCATGCATCAACTACCTCATCCTCTTTCACAGCCAAACGAATTTCTCCACCATTATAGAAACTATATAAAATGGGCATTTTATAAACCTTTTGCATATCCGTAGTTTCTATCATTGCCAGAAACTCCCTTCCAACTCCCTCGTAAACCATCTTCTCTTCTTCTGATAGCAACTGCATTTCATTTAAAAAATCCAGATATCTTCGGAATGGATTTTCTTTTGCATGTTTCATGCAATACCCATAAATATCATCATCCATATAAGAAAACAGCTCCATACGCGTAGGAACATTGCCATCCAACAACTCTTTTACTCTGTAAAATTCCTGTTTTACATGTTCTTTTACAGACAAGGATTTCTTAGCCAACTCTTTAAATAAATCAATCAAACGCATATCAAAATCTACGATACAATCGTCCGGATAGTCCATATTCATATAATTACTATCCGATTTTTCTCCAAAATTGTTTGATCCACTTAAAAGGAACGGCGCTCTTCCAGCTTTTTCATAGTTTCCTATAAAGTCCAAAACATTTAAATAATCTTTTCCCCTGCTAATACGAAGTCCACGACCAAGCTGTTGCAAAAATACGATTGGAGACTCCGTTGGTCGCAAAAACATAACCATGTCAAGAGACGCAATATCTACACCTTCATTGAACATATCCACTGAAAATATGACTCTTATTTCCTGATTTTTCAACTTCTTGATAGCTATATCCCGTTCCTCTGAAAACTCTCCATTTGCATTACTGTACACGGCAACCGCTTCAATTCCTCTTTCACAAAACTCCCTTGCCATCTCCTCTGCATGTTGTCTGGAACAGCAAAAACCAAGCGCTCTTTTCGAGGAATATTTCATATAATACTTATAAATCAAATCATATCGTTTCACATTTCCAATATATGTTTCATTTAATTCCTTTTCATCGTAACGCCCCTTTACAAGATGCAGGGATGAATAATCTGTTTCGTCATAGATTCCATAATAATGAAACGGAACAAGTACACCTTTGTTAATCGCATCCTTCAAGGAAATTTCATATGGAACATTGTAATCACAGATTTCATAAATATTTTTTCCGTCCATTCGTTCCGGTGTAGCAGTCAGTCCCAATAAAAACTTTGGCTTAAAATACTGAACAATTCTTTTGTACTGCTCATTGACTGCATGATGAAATTCGTCAGCGTATGTCAAGGTAGGTCTAACACTTTTTTCTGCCATATTTTCAATGGCGGAGTTTTTACTGAAAAACCTCACATAATATGATTTTTTTCCTCACCTGCAAATATCTATTAACATGTCATCAGTCTTTAGTCCAACAAAATTTATATTCACCTAAAAAGGTTATACATGTGCAAAGAACAAATATTACTCCATTTTTAACATCTGAACTAAACATATTTTGTTGTTTCAAAACTTCACTCCACTCTATTCCATTATACCTATCTTTCACAGATAAACACTCTTGCCCATCCATTTTTTGAATGTAACTTGATTTATTTACATTCTCTTTAAAAATATACATAAACAAATCCCTCAAATCGTTCCAATATGAAATAGATTTGTTTATAAATGGATATTTAGACATCATTGAAGAAAGAGCACATTTCATATTATACGTATCTTCTTCAGTTAATCCGGTCTTTAAAGATATTTGTTCAACAACATTATCTACCTCTTTCAACGATTTTGAGGATAACAACGCATATGTAAACGACTCTATAGTTTCATAGCTTGTAGAAATTTTCCTATATAACCAATCACTCAATTTATCAAATAGTTTTAAATAATCCATTATTACAGATTCTGATGCAACTAATTTCTTGTATTCTTTTCCAGGATTACATGTAACAGGTACACTCCTTGATATATATTCATTATCAGGTATTTCTCTAAAATGATATACAGACTCTATCATTGGATAATTAACATATAAAATTCCATCTTCAGAAGCATTATTAAAATGCCGTTGCATCCTCAATATCTTCTCATCAGAGTACCAATTATCATGATGCTCATAATCAAATATCAATATAATATTTGTAAAATCTCTTCTATCCAATTGTGGTTCAATACCAAATTTCCTGCTAATTAAAAGCGGTAAATCTATTAAAAGATCATCTTCATACCAATTTTCTTCGTATTCTTTTTCAATAGCATGATATAAATCATAAATATCACTACTGTATACATAAACATTTTCATACTTAACCGGAATCTCTGGAAAACACAATAACAAAGTTTTTAAAATAATGTTTTTTTCCAATTTACCTTCGACGATTACCAATGTTTTATTTCGTGATGTATTCTCAGGATAAAAATAATTATTCATATTTCTCGAATTCCCCACCAATATATAGTTTTTCCAAATTATGACCTTCTCTTAATTCTCTCTCAGTTGCATCGCATAATGCTGTCAACTCACCAGTTCTAGATAATATGAACACGCAATCAGGCCTCATGAGCTGGTTTGTCATTAAATTTGTATTATGTGTTGTGAAAACAATCTGACATTCTGAAAAATTAGCCTTAAAGAATTTTAATAATTTTTCTGACATCTCATAGTTATAATATGCGTCAAATTCATCAATATAAAACAATGAAGGTTTTCTATCAAGCACTAAAACTCTATTATATAGTGTTGCAAGTGCTAGTGTTCCACTTGATGCATTTTCATAAAACGGTATTAAAGAATTATGTTTAAAAAACAATTCACCTTTTCCATCAACCGATTTAACAACTTCCAGTTTACATTCTATTCCCATTACATTTAAAAATTCTTCAAACTTTTGAAGATTATCTTTCTCTGACAAATAATCAACAAAATTCATATTAATACGGAACCTTTGCATTAATGCATTACCTACACTGCTATATCTAATTCGTTTAACGTAATCTTCCAGCCTAATCAATATTGAATTTGACTTCATTGGAGCATTATTTAGAATAAATCTTATAAAAGGGACTATTGTTTTTTCTTCACCTTCGATTTCCGCAAAATCATGATTAATATTATCCAAATACTTTTCTGTCTGAATAGTATCTGCACCTATTAATTCAAGGTTGATATATTTGAAACAGACATCCTTTAAATCAATATCATATACCACACTATCATTTAATTTTAGTGTTTCTGACACTAACTCTCTTTTACCATTTCTTTTGTAGATGTATTCCACACTATCCTTTCCGAAAACAAACGTATATTCAAATGTTGCAGTTGTTTCTTCCGAATTAGCATTCAAAACCTTATACTCTCTAATTCTATAATAATCTCCAAACAAAATATAAGTTATATCACGTATAGCTTCTCCTAAATTTGTCTTTCCAGTAGCATTTCTACCATATATGATGCATTTACTGATAATTCCATTTTGAATACACTCCTTATTAAACTTGTAGCCACCAACTTTTCCAAAATCCAAAACAAGTGTCTCTTTGAAATTCTTAAAATTTCTAACAGTGAATTTTTTTAACATACTATCTCCTTTTAATATTTTGCGAAGGATTTTTCCGTAATTTTTTTACGGTATGTGTACAGTTTATCATCTCCATTTGGAAAAATCAATATTTTATTCTTAACTTACACCATTTTTTATATTCCAAAGATTTCTTGCTAGTGTGCTGACACATTACACAGCGAAATCCGTTGGGGTGGCTTCTCTTACGTATGTTTTTCTGATAATTTCAAAATGATACATAGGTTTCTACTGTTCACTACGTATCATTTTAAAAAACTTCAAATTTATACGTAAAATTCCGTCATTTACTACGTATGATATCGTAAAATCTCGAAAATAATACGTAACATAGATTAGCTCTACTTATCTATCATAGAAAAATTAAAGGTTCCATAGTAAGACATCAACGGAAGCACCAATGACTTATATCCGATTGTGATTTAGGGGACAGCCGGGACTCAGTCGCTTATGATTGGGATTCTGATTGGTAAAGGAGCTGGTAAAGCTTTGAATCCAAACATTTTTTAAGAATATCATCCGCATTTATATTGCCAAAGCCATGATAGAACTCTTCAGCAACACCACCTGCTATTGCTCCAAATGTATCACTGTCACATTCCAGACTGAAGATATTTCGAATAAACGTCTCATAATCCTTACTCTCATAAAAGCATCTCATTGCTGCCGGTACTGACCCCTGACAACTTTCATTCCATTTATATCTTGGGCGAATTTCGTCAAGGCTATAGCCTATACTGTATTCATAGTTTTCCATAGGGTACTGTTCTAAAACATAATCGTATATTTCCTGCTTCGACTTGTCATTTTTAGCCATCCATATACAAGTTGCCGTAACAACTGCACCCTTAATTCCTTCCGGATGATTATGAGAAACCTTTGCAGTCTTTTCTGCCCAGTTTTGTACATCACGCAGTTCTGTAAAAAAATCAGCAACATAAGCCACCCTCATAGCTGAACCATTCCCCCAGCTGTTATAAGGCTCATGGTTTTCTGAACTAATCCAGTGATTAAAATTCCCACCAAATCCACAGTAAGGATATTGTCTGCCAATCTCTACCATATTTGAAACAAGGAGACTTGTTGCATCCTCATCATTCATCTGTATAATGCCGGATTTTTCAATCAACATTTTTTTTGAAATATCAAGCCTATATTCAGTCGGCAGCTCATCAGCAACAGCCATTATTACCTCATCCAAAGCCTTCTTAATAGCCAGTATCATTACTGAATCATCCGTAAATCCATCTTTCTCGCTATCAACAAGTGGAACGTTTCTCCAATCGATATTCTCAGGGCGGTGAAACTCATATTTACTTCCTAAAATATCGCCTAATATCGCACCTTTTATAGCCATTATTATCTACTCCCTTTCTTACCGGCTCTTCTATTATAATCTGCTTCTATTTCTTCGTTCCAACCACTTTCTTCCAGACATTCATCTACCTTATCCAGACATGATGCACTCATTACCGAGCAAACCGCCCTTGCAACTCCGGCATAGACATTCTTGGTTCCCATTTCATCATGAACATAATTTGCAGTTCTGCTCTTCCTGATACCGAGTTTTCCGGCTTCTCCATAAGCATCTATATTGGCTCCGATAAATATAAATTCCCAGCCATCCTTTTTTTGCTGTTTCTCAATCATTTTCTTAATTTTATTGTATGAATAATTACAACTGGCGTTTTCCATTCCGTCTGTGGTTATTACAAATACTGTCTTTTCAGGTCTGTCTTCCTCTCTTGCATACTTGTGGATGTTCTTAATATGATGAATTGCGCCGCCTACTGCATCAAGAAGTGCTGTACATCCTCTGACATAGTATTGTTTATCTGTCATCTTAGGGACATCCTTAATATTTACCCTGTCATGAAGCACCTCACACTGATTGTCGAAAAGTAATGTTGATACCAAAGCTTCTCCTTCTGCCTTCTTCTGTTTTTCCATCATTGAATTGAAGCCTCCTATTGTATCTGCCTCAAGACCGCTCATTGATCCGCTTCTATCCAAAATGTAAATAATTTCTGTTAATCCTTTTCTCATTGTTATAATCCGCCTTTCTGCGAAAGGCACCAATGTGTCATGAAACAT
>CAMHLZ010000042.1 GCA_946186125.1 uncultured Lachnospira sp.
AAGAAATATGACCAGTGAAAATACTATTTTTAAGTACACGCTGATTCGTTCTTTTTCATCAAACATCCTGCTGTTCGTTATTTTTTTAATACCTTTCGTATTATCATCCATAACAACTCTTCTTTCATAAGCATTAATATTCCAAAATACACTGCTGCTCCGGCCGTTATCTGGGCAATCAGGACTATTATATTGTTCTTAAGCGGTACAAAAGATATTGAATATGCTACTATAAACATTGCAATTCCCGCCAACAGATATTTACGGCAAAACAAAATACTTTCTTTTACATTTATTTCTTTTCTTACACAATAAAAATGTACAAATAAAACTACTAACTCTGCAACGACAGTTGCAATTACTGCTCCCATAACCCCGATATGAGGTATTAGTATCAGATTCATTAAAAAATTCACTATGGCACCCGCAACAACTGACATCGTATAGTCAAAATGCTTGTCTGTCGGTATCTGATATTGTGCTCCTACCACATTGCTAAGTCCGATAAAGATTATAATCGGAGATATGCACACAAGTATTACTGCTACCATGTCATAGCCTTTTCCATAAAATACAGGTACAAATCTTTCTGAAACGGCGATTAATCCCAGCATAAGAGGGAATCCCAGTAAATACGTATATTGAAACGATTTGTCCATGTATTCTTTTAATAGTTTTGTGTCCTTTTTTGCGTATATATTAGCCATCCTTGGGAGCATTACCGTGCCGAGTGCCGTAATTACTGTTATCAATAATTTAACGATTTTCTGTGACTGGTCATAGTATCCAACCTGTGTCATAGCCTCAGATTTTGCAAGTTTACCTATCATTGTTCTGTCAAGCACCGTATATACCTGAATGGCAACCTGTGGGATAAATAATGCTATCGCCGGTCTTAAATGTTTTATCACTTTCATTGATGATGCTTTGATTCTCACAAGATATCCCGGAAGATAAAACCATAATGATATATTTCCTAAAATCAATGACAATGAATAGCATAAAACGTACATCGGCAAGTCTTCCTGCTTCTTCACAAGCACAAATATCATCGTTACACACAATAGTTTCACAAACGTATTTCTTATTACAGTACGCTTAAATTCTTCTATTCCCTGAAAAAACCAGCTGATATCGAATGCATTGGCAATAATATCAATAATCTGTATAGTATACAACAATCGATATTTACCATACATAACACATGCTGCAATATAAATTGCAAGTGCGATTATAATTGTGACAGCTCGCAGAATATTTATTTCCCAGAATACTCTAGTGCTTTTTTCTTTTTCATCCTGTAGGTATGCGATTTCTCTCTGTCCATACATGGATATCCCTATAGTTCCTGCCAATACAAAATACATAACTATAGATTGCGTATAACTATATTTTCCTATCTGTGTTGCACCAAGAACTCTTGATACATACGGGGTTGTGATAAGAGGAGTGATTAATGTCAGAATCTGATATGCCATATTATATACATAATTCTTTGCAACCTTACTTTTCATTTTTTTCACGCCTCTCACAGCATTCCTTTATGAGATCTATATATCTGACTGCTGATTTTTCCATATCGAATTTTTTTCTTATAAATGCTTTAGCATTTCCGGAAATCATCCCGGCTTTATCTCTGTTATTAATTAACTCTTTTATGGCATCAGCATATTCTTCAGGTGTCTCACAGTGAATATAATGTTTATCATGTTCAGCATAAATTCCTTCAATCCCAAGTTTGTTTGTAAGTACCGGCATTCCCGACGACATTCCCTCGAGAACCTTTACTTTAATTCCCGCTCCAAGCACCAGTGGAACAGCCATACACAAAGCTTCTTTAAAATAAGGTGAAACATCTTCCACAAATCCCAGAATTTTTATGCGGTCACTTTCATAACTTTTTAATTCTTCAGTTGCTCCACCTCCTATAATCTGAAATACTACATCTGTATCTTTTAAAAGAGGCATTACATTTTCTATAAACCATATAGCACTCAAATGATTCTCCGGTCTGCTCATTGCACCGAAAAACACTATATTTTTACTTTTGCCTTCCCAATGCATATCTGTAAAATCCATGTAATATGGAACAATCGGGTGTATTTTTTCTTTCGGAATGCTATGTTTCAGCAACAGATTGGCATCTTTATGGTTATGAGGACACACATAGTCACATGTATCTATGGCTTTTAGTTCCTGATTCAGCATGGTTTTATATCTTACACCTGCAAGCCATCTGCCATATCCGCCTTTTTCATATTCATATTTTCTCTTATACCCAAGAAATGATACATCATGCTCTGATGCAATCATTTTCGCACATGGGAATATCTTTTTTATATCCGTTGCCAATAATACGATTGCCGTCCATTCTAATACAATTACGTCAGGATTATATCCTTCTTTTTTCATCTTCTTTAACTGGCATAATATTCTTTTTTTATAGTATTCAGGCAACATACCTGCATATTTATTATACGGATTATACCTTGAGCTCAGATTGATTATTCCTCTTAAGATTCTTTTTGTCTTATCCGGTGAAATACAAAAAATATGATTTTCTATACCATACGAATCACAATCAATCTTAGGCATATCTCCAGGTACGGCAAATGATATCAGGAACGTATCAAATTCTGAATCCTGACTTACTTTTTTCAGATAATAATTATGAGTTTTCCCTCCTGCATGTCCCACTGTATCAAACGGAACATCAAAAGATATAAACAATATTTTTTTCACTTAAATTTCTCCCATTCTATTCAAAAAAACGTTCTTCCAGCTCCAGACACAACGCATGATAAACAGGCAGATGATACTCCTGTACCTTATATGGTTCTGTAGCAGGTACTTTAATCGTTACGTCACAATAATCTTTTAATCTGCCTCCTGTTTCACCTGTCAGACCGATTACTTTCATATTTTTTGCTTTCGCAGCAATTGCTGCATATA
Organism: uncultured Lachnospira sp.; assembly: GCA_946186125.1. Lineage (GTDB taxonomy): Bacteria > Bacillota > Clostridia > Lachnospirales > Lachnospiraceae > UBA2821. The sequence continues at coordinate 2,953 of CAMHLZ010000042.1, forward strand.
TCACATTTTTAGAATTTCCTGACGTAGATATTCCCAAAAATACATCTTCTTTTTTTCCGTATCCGTATACCTGCTGTGCAAATCCTACCGTTCCATCAACATCATTTAAATATGCTGTAGAAAGTGATGTATGTCCGCACAAAGCAATTGCCGGAACCGCCTGTTGCAAACACTTTGAGAGTACCATACCGGCTTCTTCATCGATTTTTTTTAATTCTCCGGCGTAATCATCAGGTACTTTTCTTGCTTTCACAAATCCCTTCATCAATTCACCGACAATATGTTCTGAATCAGCGGCACTCCCGCCATTACCGGCTATCAAAATCTTTCCACCCTGCACGTAACAATCTGCCAGTATATCTGCCGAATGTTTTATACTTTCCCCGGCTCCTGAAAGTGCAGGATATCTTTCTAACAATTGCTCAATATATGCATATTTTTTCATTTTTCACACCTATCTCCATTTCGCATCAAAATAAAATCAACCGCATCTGCAAGATTATTTTTATAGTAATCGTATCTTACATTTTTTTCTTCCATAATCTTTTTGCCATATCCCGTTCCAACAAGAATGGTTGTAACTCCATAACGGATACCTGCTTCGATATCTCCTTTATTATCTCCAATCATCCATGAATTAGTAATATCGATATCAAATATTTCTTCAGCCTGTTTAAACATTCCTATATCCGGCTTTCTGCAATTGCAGCTGCAAAGGTATTTTCCCTTACCGTGTACCGGATGATGCGGGCAGTAAAAAAAGCGGTCAATATGCGCACCTGATTTTTTTAATTCTTCCTGCATAAATCCATGAAGTTTTCTAACGTCATCCTCACTATAGTATCCTCTTGCAACCCCCGCCTGATTTGTAACAACCACAACCTTATATCCCGAATCATTCAATCTTTTAATAGCTGCTTCAGCTCCCGGTATAAATGTTAACTCTTCCGGCCGGTATAGATAATTCTTCTCCACATTAATAGTTCCATCCCGGTCCATAAAAACCACTTTATCCATTTCTCACCTTTATGCTCCATTTATAATTCAAATGTAAACTTTCCATCAGGTATCGATACGTCTATTTTATTGTAGTTCCATCTTAATTCATCCATTTTCCATGCCTGCGAACCCCTGAATTCAAAATTCCAGTCAGCAAGCTGTCCTCCTGCCTTTTCCATCTCTGCTGCAACGATATGTTTAATATTATATGGACAATACATTAACAAATAACCACCACCGCCGGCACCAAGAAGCTTTCCACCAAGTGCACCGGCCTTAACAGCCGTATCATACAGTTCATCTATCTGTGGATTAGTAATCTTATTACTCATCCGTTTTTTACTCTTCCAGCCATAATCCAGCAATTTCCCAAAGCTGTTGACATTTCCTTTAAGCAGCTCATCTTTCATTGCATATGCAAGCGCCTTTACCTCAGACATTGCATTTAATGCATCATTATTTTTTTCTTTATAATTTTTCACCTGATCATCTATAATATTGGCTGAAACATGAATATTTCCGGTATAACAGAGCAAAAGATTACTCTCTAACTCGTGTATAATATCTTTTTTTATCCTTAAAGGATTAACAACAACCTGATTTTTTCCATGAAACTCTATAAAGTTGAAACCTCCGAACGCAGCTTCATACTGATCCTGATATCCGCCTGATATGCCTAAATCCATTCTTTCAACTTCATAAGCCATATCAGCTAATTCATAATTATCGAGTTCTTCGCCTTTCCATCTTGCCAATGCTTTTAAAATAGCTACCATTACCGTTGAAGAAGTACCAAGTCCCGAACCCGGAGGTGCATCACACTGAAGGTATACTTCACATCCTTTATTTATATTCATGCGTTTTAATGCAGCTGTTACAAGATCAAGACTTCCATCATATACGTAATTTTCTTTTGCATGATATTTTACCGTCATGTCAAAATCCAGTGAATGTACAATAATATCTTCATCCTGTCTTGGAACAATCGAGCATCTGGCATATTTATTTATAGTACTTCCAAGAACCGCTCCTCCCATTTCTTCACAAAACGGTGCAACATCGGTTCCGCCACCTCCAAAACTCACTCTGAGCGGTGCTCTTCCTCTGATAATCATACTTTCCATTCCTTTCCAACTGCTACTTCGTATTTAAATCTTCAATATATTTTTGAAATCTAAAATAATCTTCCGGTATACCTATATCTATAAAATATCCGTCATTAACATATGCAGACAAACAATAATCTTTTGAAAGCCACATTGGTATCATTTCATTTTCCAGAGAACATTTTCCATCCGGTATTTCTTCGAGCAGACCTCTGCTCATAAGATAAACGCCCCCGTTAATCAGCCCCTCGCATTTTACTTCTGATTTTTCATTAAATCCAATAATCCTGCTTCCTTCTAACGTTACAATTCCATATCTTGTACTATCTTCAACCCTTCTCAAAACAAGACACATCTTTGCATTAGTAGTTTTTTGAAGTGTCACAAGTGAATCATACTCTATCGTATAAAATGTATCAGCATTTAACACATAAAAGAATTCATCCTCTATATATCTCATTGCATTCTTAATTGCCCCCGCAGTTCCTAGCTGCTCTTCCTCATAAGAATATAATACCCTGATTCCAAATCTGCTTCCGTCACCAAAATAATCTTCTATCATGGAACCCTTATATCCCACTGCAAAAATCATATCTGTAACCCCGTTCTTCTTCAGCTGTTCAACAAGATAGTGTAAAAACGGTTTACCATCAACCAATGCCATTGGTTTCGGTCTGTCACTTACTACACTTCTAAGTCTTGTTCCTAATCCACCCGCAAGTAATATTGCCTGCATTATATCTCCTTTCAGTTATACACTATACATCAGCTTATCATTGTATTGATTTGATACAATCAGATAAAACAGTACTAACAATTCAAAATCCTGAACATACGGCAATGTAAGATAACATATTCCAAGCATAATAATAATTGCAAATATACATAAAACCTCTTTTTTACGCGTTTCACGATAAATGTTCAAATTATCTAAAGCAACTCTTACAAATGTACTAAAGTACAAAACCGCACCAAAAATTCCCGTCTCGTACATAATCAAAAAGTATGAAGACTCTGTAAGATTAGGATATTTATAAAACAGCAATGCTCTTGGTCCGTTATGTCCGATTCCGGTTCCAAATGGGTGTTTTATAACTTTTACAACAGATTCTTTCCATGATATCAAATGTCCCGTCATCGAAGAATCCTGTCCTGTCAGAGTATTTCTGATCAAAGATACCAGTGCACCTGTAATACCTGTGTGTATGGCAAAATAATCAGCCAGCATGACTAACACACCTGCACCTGTTATTATGCCCACCCATTGTAAAGCTTTCGTTTTATCCAAATTCTTTATATTTTTATAATAATAAATCGCTAAACCGGCAATACAGGCAACCCATGACGTTCTGGAGAATGTCATAATCAATGTAATGCCACAAATTAACAACGTGAAATTCTTATATTTTTCATTTAATCTTACTACTTTTGAGATAAATACCAATAAAACAATCAAAAATGCAAGATACATACCAAATGTATTCGGTGCTGCAAACGTTCCCGTAACTCTTTGCATATATCCGCCGCCAAATACGTAAAATTCATTTTTTAATCGCAGTCCATGGTTTACTCTCTGAGTTCCATATCCAAGATTTATCAAAAATCCGTCTTTCAATATGTATGCCTGCAACTGCCCCCAGATACAAATTAATATCGTACTTCCCATAGTAATATTCAACAGTCTTTTTATATCATCTTTTGTTATATCCGTAGTCTTAACGGCAGGTATAATAAGCATAGGAATGAAATATATCCTCGAAATGTATAACGCCCTGTATGGCGAACCGCTGAAACATATATATACTACAATCAATATAATAAATGCAGCCGTCAATTTTTCAAACATCGTAATCTTATACTTAACATGACCTTTTAGTATCTGAATTAATGTAATAAGCAATAATATACTGATAAATATTTCTTTCCACAGTTTTATTCCTTTAAATTCAGATAATAAAACCGATATTACCTGAAAATGATATGGCAGAAGCAAAACTAAAATCATCAGCATTATTTTTTTTGTTCTATCCAACATGATACATATCACTCCCTTCACCTTATTATGCAACCCCTCCATAAGAGTCTATACAACAAATTAACCATAAATATATCTATATTCTTTAATGTCTGCATCAAAAATGTTTTTTTATTATTTCTATTAACTTTCTTATATTCAATTCTCCGTCTCATAAAACGTACGGTATCTCTGTTATAGTTCTGATAATTTTCAAGAATTTTTAACATTTCATTTGTTGACCCGGTCATTTTTTCCTCATCAGCAGAAATATTTACCCCTGTGTTCCTGTGCAAATATACGGTATTGTAATTACACACCATCTTCATGTTATTATTAAACATAAGCAGCCACAATAAATAATCATCTGTTCCATTGTTCTTTATGGTATTGTTTTTCCAATACTCCGGAATAGATGATTTTTTTATAAGGCACTGTCCCGGAGATACTATAAAATCACGAATCCATTTGTAAACCCATTCATGGGTGGCAAATCTTTGCGAAAATCTGTTTCCAAATATTTTCTCTCTCTTTCCGTTTATTTCAAATAACCCGTTTCCGAGCACAACATCAGCATCTTTAACTGCCGCATATTGTGTCTCTAAGCTATGCTCCGATATCAAATCGTCCTGGTCAAGAAACAAAATATATCTGCCACTGCTCTCTTTTAATCCATGAACTCTTGAAGCATGTATGCCACTATTTATTTCATTTTCAACAATCCTTACTTCATATCCTTTGACCAGCTTTCTGTCAAATTCAATATCGATTGAAGGACTGTCATTCACAAGAATTACTTCAACCAAAGCTTCGGTATTTCCGACAGCCATATTCATCATTTTCATATAATGATTTAAATATTTGTTGCCATAATACACGGGAGTGATTACAGATATATCCATAAATAATCCTTTCCTTTCAACTTAACTGTTGTTTCCATCCAGATACTTCTTTATCATCATAATGGCTGCAACACCATGATAAAAACCGTATTTTGCAAATATCAGTGCCATCTTTCTTGTAATCGGCAGCTCCAGCTTTTCCGCCATGCGTATTGCCTTTGAATACGGTTTTTTCCCCGAAAGGTTCTTCAAACAGCGAATTCTCTCACTATACGAAATATTATTGTCCTTTGCAAATATGTAATTCATATTTAACACAAGATAAGCAATTCCCACAAATGAATAGTACGCCTTTATAAGTTGTCTTTTCTTTCTTACCGACTTGTTAATATCTCTTGACATAGCGGTAAATGTGTAATCATACCTCGACGGCATATCATCTTTAAACGCTCTTACAGCCGATTCACTATCCTGTCTGTAGTGGTAAAATGTCTGATTCACATACACCGCAGATTCCATCTTTTCAAAGGCTCTGAAATTAAATTCGACATCTTCACCATTCGTCAGTTTTGTATTAAATCTTATATTTCTAAGCATTTCTGCCCTGTATAGTTTCATCCAGCACATTCCCATAAGTCTCATGTCAAATGGATTAAACTCCATCTTCCAACTGTCATAGGTAAGCTTATTTTCCAGATATATTGGTGCTTCAACTGATTTGCCGGCAAATTCTTTTATATGTCTCCACATGACGACATCACATTTATACTCCTTAGCAATATCATACACATATCTGCAGCATCCTTCATCAATCCAGTCATCGCTGTCCACAAACATTATATACTCACCTCTGGCCTCATCAAGGCCAAGGTTCCTTGCTGATGAAACGCCGCCATTGTTTTTCCTCAGCACTCTTATTCTATCATCTATTGATGCTATCTTATCGATATACTTAACGTTTAATTCATCTGAACCGTCATCAACAAGCAAAATTTCTATATTTTCCAAATCCTGATTTGCAAGACTGGATACACATTTTTCCAATTTTTTTCTCTCAGTATTGTATACAGGTACGATTATAGAAATATTCATTGCTTTACCTCCAAAAATATCTTTTCATAGTCTGACACTATCTTCTGCCAGCTAAAATAACCGGTAATTCGTGCTTTCGCTCTCTTACCATATTCTTCCCTCTTTCCCCTAGGACAATCTTCCACACTGTCAAGGAGTTTTCTTAGTGAACCATACTTTTTCTTCCAATACACCGCTCCCTGTTCTCCTACTTCCCTGTTGAACCCGACATTTAGCAGCAAATTCAAATCTGTTGATGCCATTGCCTCAAGAAGTGAAGGATTGGTTCCGCCAACTTCATGTCCATGAATATATCCAAAAGCCAGCTCCCTAATCTTTTTCAACATTTTCTGGTCATACAAAGTACCTACAAACTTTATTCTTTCATCTTTGTCAAATCCTGTCTTAAGTTTTAGTTCTTCATAAAACTTATTCTTCTCAATATTGGTAATCAATACAAAATCTTTCTTTGTTTTTGACTTCATAAACTCCATAATCATTGTCTCATAATTGTTTTCAGGAACAAATCTTCCAACAACCAGATAATATTCGTATGGACGGATTCCTTTTTCATCCATCCACTTAAGCAATTGCTCATCATCATCTTTTACACCGGAATTTTTAACTTCTGCCCCATATGCTATATAAGTAGTCTTCGGTTTGTAGCCTGAATAAACTTTTCGTATATATCGTTCAATGTTTTTAGAATCACATATCACAAGTTCTGCATGTTTAATCATGAGATTCTCAGATATCTTCCAATACATTTTGATGAATGAATTCCACTTATCTCTTTTCCACTCATGTCCGTCAGGGTTTACGTAGAGATATCCACCCAGAAGTTTGAGCTGCTTCTTAAAATATCCAATAAATGGTCCGATTCTGCATGCTAACACATACACAATAGCATGATTAATATTATGTCGTCTTATATAATCTAATGCCTTTTTAAACGCCATAACATCATAGTAAATTGCTTTTGCTGAACCTATCGACGGAACTTTTATCTCCATACAGTGTGCTCCGTTATATTGATACTCTCTTGGCTTATTCTCTGTAATACAAAACACATGATAAATAATTTCGCTGCTCTGTTTTTTTTCTGTTAATTTATCTACGAATGTCTCAAATCCGCCATATTTTGCCGGTATTCCTTTACATCCTATTATAAATACATGTTGCATATTTTTCCTCCATACCATTACTATGTACTCTCGGAAACATCATAAAGAGTCTCCGAAAGCACATTGTGACGCCGGACAGGTATTTATTTTGCGCCTCTTCCAACAAATATTACCGCTATCGTCTTTAATAGAATCTTAAAATCAAGTGCCAGACACCAATTATCGATATACTCAAGGTCAAGCTTGACAACTTCTTCAAAATCCTCTATACTGCTTCTTCCGCTTACCTGCCACATTCCCGTTATCCCGGGCTTAATACTGAGACGCCTTTTATGATATCCTTCGTATTTTTTAAATTCATCCACTGTCGGCGGTCTTGTACCAATAAGACTCATGTCACCTTTTAATACATTAAAAAATTGTGGAAATTCATCAATGCTTGTCTTTCTGATGAATTTTCCAACTTTCGTGATTCGCGGATCATCTGTCATCTTAAACATCAGCCCGTTCATCTCATTTTTATCCATTAATTCTTTTTTTCTTTCCTCTGCATCTTTATACATTGAACGAAACTTGTACATATAAAAATATCTTCCATTTTTTCCAACTCTCTTCTGTTTGAAAATCAACGGTCCCGGAGATTCTATCAAAAGAGGCGGTGCCAAAAATATAGTAATAATAATTGTAAATACAATGCCAACAAGTCCGCCTAAAATGTCAAAGGCACGTTTAATAATTAATTTGTTATAATCAAAAAAAGTATTCGCAAATGTTATAACCGGAATATCCCCGAGCATATCAACTTTTTTATCAAAACCTGCAAAGTTTTCAAGGACTTCAATATTAAGATGAACCGTAACACCCATGTCTTCAAATTCCATGATAACATCTTTCAATGACTTTCCGGTGTTATATGGTACATTTATGAATATCTCATCAACTGCTTCTTTTTTTGCATATTCCATCATATCTTTAAAACCTGCAACTACAGGAACATTGCAAATCTCAGTTCCTTTTAAATTGTCATCTATAATGGCGATTCCGGTCACATTTGAATACCACTCGCTGTGTCTGTGCATGCTCGCAAGTACCTTATTAGCTCTGTCAACAGTCGTAACCAGAAATATTCTTACCTTTTTCTTGTCATTATACAGATTAATCATATATCTTCTTAACATTATATGTGAAATACACATGAACGCTATGTTAATTATTACCGTACATACAAGAACTCCTCTTGAAATCGTTCCAAATGAACCCTTTATAACAATAAGCACAGATACAACTGCTGCAAAAAGCAGATTCATCTTAAGACTGTGCAAAAATTCCGTAAAAGGTCCTCTTTTAAAAAACTCTTTATTTACATTAAAAAATAATATAGTAGCTAAAAATGAGAATAGAAATATTCCCATATTATCCAACATTGTATCTCTCGAATACTGCAATTGCCCTCTATATAAAACCACCCACAAATATGTGGCAAGAATGTAGCTTGCCAGCACACTTAAGGCATCTACTGCAAATATCATTAAATCCTGGGTTTTTTCCCTATTTTGATGCATTTTTCACTCCTCTAGATATTATTTTGCTTATAATTTCATTCTTTTATTCATACCAAAGCATAATATACACTATACTATTTTATACCACACATTTAAGTTACAGTAAACCTTTTCACATATTTTTATAAAAAATTTGTTGGATTTTTAAAGAATATGTAGTATAATACTTTCGTTTAAGTTAATATTAAAAAAAAGAAAAGAGGAAAAAAAATGGGTAATACGGAGAAGGCTAAGAATAGCGGCAAGAATCCGAAAAAATCCGGCGGAATATGGAGAAGTAAAACTCTCGGATTTGTTTTTGCAGCTATTCAGGCAATCGTAACTTGTGTGTTTGCGGCACTATTGTTATATCTTGACATTGTTCCTGCAAAAATACTCATACCGGTAATATTTTTATTGGTATTATTTCTTGGATATGATATTTTTTCGCAGTTTTCAAAAAAATTTCGTACTTCAGGAAAAATCATTGCAATTATTGTTACTATAATTTTACTTATAGGTTCATTCCTTCTTTTAAAAACGAACCAGTTATTCAAAGGAATTTCGGGCTCAAATACTAAAACAGATGTTATATCTGTATACGTTTTAAAAGAAGATCCGGCTCAGACATTAGGCGACGTCGCTGATTATAAGTTTGGTATACTCTCAACCATAGACAGGGAAAATACCGATAACACTATATCAAAAATAAATACAACGGTCGGAAAAGAAATTGCCATCACAGAATATAACGATATGATCAGTCTTGCTGATGCATTGTTAAATGGTGAAGTTCAGAGTATAATTCTGAATTCTGCTTTTGTAGACACTATAGCTGATGACGATGAACATCTTAATTTTGCTGAATTAATAAGAGAAGTAGAATCTGTTTCTTATACAACTGTCATTGAAGATACAGGTGTAAGCAATGTAACTACTGATCCGTTTACTATTTATATCAGCGGTATTGATGTATATGGTGATATCTCTACAACAAGCCGTAGCGATGTAAATATACTTGCAACAATAAATCCAAAGACTAAGCAGGTTGCTTTGATTTCAACGCCAAGAGATTACTACGTACAGACTACAGTTTCAGGCGGAGCATATGACAAGCTTACTCATGCCGGTATATACGGAGTTGACTGCTCTATGGGAACACTTTCAAAATTGTACGGATTAGATGTTCAGTACTATTTCCGTGTTAATTTTACCGGATTTGAAAAGGTAATCGATGCTTTAGGCGGTGTCACTGTTGATTCAGATTATGCATTTACAACCTATCATGGTGGATTTGCAATCCAGCAGGGACCTAACGAAATGAATGGTGAAAAAGCACTTGGTTTTGCAAGAGAACGTTACGCATTTGCTGACGGAGACAGACAGCGTGGACGTAACCAGATGAAGGTTATTAAAGCTGTCATCGATAAAGCGAGCTCTCCTGCCGTAATTAACAATTTCAACGCTCTTGTAGACAGTATTTCAGGAAGTTTTGAGACAAACCTTTCATCTGATGAAATATCTTCTCTTGTGAAAATGGAGATTAATGATATGGCATCTTGGAATGTAGTACAGTACAGCGCCAACGGATTTGGAGATTCTAAGACAACTTATTCAGCTCCAAATTCTCATGCTTATGTAATGCTGCCTGATGAGTCAACAATAGAAATCGCAAAGCAGTTACAACAGCAGGTAATTAACGGTGAGACAATATCAGATCCCGCTGCAGCCCCTGCCGGTGACACAAACTAATCATTCACTAAAACAAAAGACTGCCACATTAATGTGGCAGTTTTCTGTTTTATAAAAGCATAAGGAGTAATTTATGAAATTCAAACACAGCAGCCCTGGAAAAAGACTTACAAAAAAAGACATAATAATTCTTTTAATTATTATGCTGATTTATAGTGCCATCGCCTTCTATCGTCTGGGATATAACTATGCTCCTGAGACAGGCTGGAACGCATCCAGGGGACAGAATATTATTTTAGATTTGGGTAGTCCGACAGATATTTCTACTATAGATTTCTATATTGGCAACTATGCCTATTATGATTTATCTGTTTCAGGAAGGAATAACACTTCTGAACCATGGACTACTATCTATTCAAAAGAAGTTTCAAGTGCATTCAGCTGGCAGAGAGCATCAATCAATCAGAACAAAAGATATCTGATGTTTATACTTACATCTCCTAACGGCTCACTACTTGAAAGCGTAATAAGAGATAATGACGGCAACACTATTATTCCGGTTAATTCTGAAGAGTATGCTAATCTCTTCGATGAACAGGACATGCGTCAGGATAACATCACATTTATGAGTGGAACTTATTTTGACGAAATATACCATGCAAGGACAGCCTATGAATATATTCATGGACTTACATCATATGAAAATACTCATCCACCTCTCGGTAAAATTATTATTTCATCAGGTATCAGATTATTTGGTATGAACCCGTTTGGCTGGAGATTCATGGGCACATTATTTGGTATACTAATGATTCCTGCTATTTATATTTTCGCAAAAAAAATATTCGAAAAAACATGGCTTACATCTATTATATGTATTCTTTTTACTTTTGACTTCATGCATTTTGCCCAGACAAGAATTGCAACTATAGATGTATTTATTACTTTTTTTATCATTCTAATGTATTACTTTATGTATCAATATATTTCTCTAAGTTTTTACGATACATCATTAAAAAAGACACTTGTACCACTTGGTGCCTGTGGCATTACCATGGGATTAGGATGTGCTTCGAAGTGGACCGGATGCTATGCAGGTGCAGGACTTGGAATTATTTTTCTTGTCCACCTGTTCAATCGTTTTAAAGAGTACAGATACGCTAAAAAACATCCTGACGATTCTACAGACGGAATAAAACATCAGCATGTAATACAGGTTTTCCCTAAATATACACTCCTGACTTTATTATTCTGTATTGTATGTTTTATTATCATTCCCGGAATTATATATGTTCTTTCCTATATTCCTTTCAGAAGCTATATAGCGAACGAACCTTTATTTCAAAGATTGATTCATAACCAGACCAATATGTTCAATTATCACAGCGGTCTTAAAGCCACACATGCTTACTCTTCTCACTGGTATCAGTGGCCTACTATGGTCAGACCTATTTTATTTTACAGTATATCTTTGTCAAATAAAATAGGAGAAGGTATTTCTTCTTTCGGAAATCCTGCTGTATGGTGGATGGGAATACCCGCTGCATCTTATGCTTTATATAAAATGATTGCTGACAGCGATAAAAAGGCTGGTTTTCTGATAATTGGATATGGAGCACAGTTCGTTCCCTGGATGCTTGTTCCACGATATACTTTTATTTACCACTATTTTCCAAGTACACCTTTTGTGGTCTTAATCATCGGATACTGTCTGAATAGCTTTTATTCAAAGTCATCTACTGATTCAGGCAAAAAAAGGGTAATTACTTGTTGCATTGCATATGCAGTAATTGCTATCCTGTTGTTTATCATGTTTTATCCGGTTTTATCGGGTTTACCGATAAACAAAGAATATGTAGCTACATTTCTCAGATGGTTTAAACACAGCTGGACATTAGTAATATAATTTATTCAATAAAAAGCACACCGGATACTAAAATATCAGTATCCGGTGCGTTTTTTTATTTAGTATTATTCTAAATCATGGAATAATTACCATGCTGTCGTAACATCCTTAATGCCTGCTACAAGATGCTGCCACTGTGTATCCCAGCAGTACCAGTTTCCATCACTTGATTCAAATACATCCATGTAACGCTCTGAATCATCACCCTCAAATGCTATTAAAATCATTCTTCTTTCCGGTGTTGTTCCATAATTGATATCATGGTCACGTGCAGGAATGTAATACGGTCCTTCATATACTGTAAATGTATATGGCTGATCCGGTGTATATGAGTTGCTTGGCTTTGCACCATTAAAGTAGCAATACTTACCTTTTTCCAAAGTAGCCTTCATTGAGTAGAATATTCCTGATTTCTGTGCGTTATTTACTTCAAACTTTGGTCCGTTGATATAATCAAACATATCAAAAATCGGATGTGTGTACATTGCACTCGGTAATGTCTCGTATGTTGTCAAGGCACAAATTCCTGCCGCCATAGGTCCGAACTTTGTATTCAGTGGAATCTTCTTAAGTTCTGCAAGGTTCTTAGGAAGTTTCTTGAATGAGTATGTTACCGTGTCACAAACAGTATCTTTTGATGCAACACCATCTGAAACATCATATCCCTGCTCTTTCAATTCCTCTTCAGTTACATTTTCTTTATTAATCTCAAATTCAATATGTTTTGTTACACTGCCTGTTGTAACTGTACAATCACGTTTAAAATCAAATCCTGATGTTGTCTCTTTTGCCTTAACTGTTACTTTACACTTGTAAGACTTTTTGCTTACCTTTGCAGTAATAGTTGCTGTTCCTTTTTTCTTTGCCGTTACCTTCCCCTTTGATGAAACAGTTGCAACTTTTTTATTACTTGTACTCCACTTCACTCCTGATACCTTTTTGCTTCCCTTTTTAACAGTGAGTGTTGTTGATTTTCCCTCATACAAAGTAACTTTTGACTTAGAAATCTTTACAGACGAAGCTGCCTGTACAGGTCCTACTGTCTGAACTGCTACTACTGTTGCCAATGCAATCGCAAATAATTTTTTTGTTAATTTCATATAATCTTCCTTCCTTCTTTTATTTCTACCGGGTCATCAACCCCGTATCAGTTTATTATATAATTTTTTAACAAAAATTACATCATCACAAGTGACTAATTTTCATCATTGCATATAACAAGTCCGGCTACTCTGGCTTTTATCGCCAGTTCCGTCCGGCTTCTGTATCCGGTCTTATCAAGCATGCTCCTTACATGCGCTTTTACCGTATTTTCAGATATTCCAAGCTTTTCTGCAACAATAGCATTTGAAGCGCCCGAAGTAATAACTCTTAGCACATCAAGCTCTCTCTCCGTAAATTCTGAACTGCTGGCCATTCCAAGTTTCACAACAGGCGTTTTTTCCGGATATACAGATTCCCCATTCATTGTTTTATCCATTATTTCCAAAATATTATTTTTATCCGACTCTTTATACCAAAAGCTCTCAATTCCTATCTTTTTTGCCTTTTTTATCCACGAATGTTCCGGCATGGACGTAACGGCAATAATCTTTATCTCAGGATAATTTTTTTTAATCTTTTCAGCCATTTCAAGTCCGTTAGAACCATCACTCATTAAAATATCCATAATAATTAAATCAATCTTATTATTTAGCAGATATATATCTGCTACCGATGCTGTCTCTAATGAAAATGCCAGCTCATATCTCTCTGAGTTTTCAATATATAATTCAAAATAGTTTCTTGAAATATTCTGGTCATCAACAACCATTACTCTCACTTTATCCATTATTCATAGTTCCTTCCCACTTTCTATATGTTAGTGTTAGTTTTATAAGAAATACCGGCTCGAATTCAATTGTCATTTCTCCGCCGACCATTTCAACACTATTTCTCAGATTCAAAAGTCCACCCTTTTCCTTAAATCCGGGTTTTGGAGGAGTTCCGTTATTAGTTATCTTTACGACAATTTTTTCGTCTGCATTTTCAATATTTACGTATACCTTATTGCCGGAACCATGTTTAACAGTATTAGTTATACTCTCATGAATCGATATTGCAATAATCCTTTCTATTGTATCCGAGTACCCGGCTTTTCCATGTACTATCACGTCAACTCCAACTGCTTTTCCCGCTTTAATAAGCTGTTCTATACGGTTACCTGTATCTTCTGACACAGCCTGTTTTTTTAATACATCTACGGTAAATTCCCATAACCTTACCAGCTTTTCTCTATCACAGAATTGTTCAGCCAGATATCTTCTGAGTGCAAGTAATGACCTGCCTACATCATTGTGAATCTTTATTTTTGCATTTAATATCTCCTGTTCTCTGACCATCCGGTCAATATTATTTCGATATTTCCTAATATGCCGGTTAATACTGTTAAGATGTTCATATCTTACATTTAATTCTTTTCTCTTACAATATTTTTCTGTCACATCATAAAAAATATACTCATCTATAACCCGTCTCCCAAGTCTGAACCGGCCGGACCGTATATCCCATACACTGCCATCGCTCAAATGTAAAAACAAACTGTTTTTTGTGCGCTCAATACTACATCCTTCACATAAATCATTATTAATGATTCTTTTAATAACATATTTAGAATTAAATATCTTACTGTTAAATGCCAATTGGCTGATTCTGTACATGGTTTTGTTAACCATCAGCACAACACCATTTGAGTTACTAAAACATATTCCATCCGTCATCTGATTCACACCTTCATACAAATCA
The DNA here is from genome assembly GCA_946186125.1 of uncultured Lachnospira sp. Taxonomy (GTDB): domain Bacteria; phylum Bacillota; class Clostridia; order Lachnospirales; family Lachnospiraceae; genus UBA2821. The sequence continues at coordinate 18,032 of CAMHLZ010000042.1, forward strand.
AACGGAATCATGCTTTTTAAGATATTAACCTTATTTCTCTTATAAACAAGTATATATGAAATTGTGGCAATTATAAATGCAATTACTACCCACCATACTGAACGATTACATATTATGACAGCTTCATTTTTTATATCCGGATGACCTTCTTCATAATAATACAATACATCTGTAAGCCACAATAAACTCAGGGAAACTATGACCGAGCAAACGGATTGTATTCTGATATTCCGATATACTCTCATACTTGCAGCCCTGACTATAGACATAATATTTACAACGCTGAGAAACAATGAATATCCGGCCATCCACAGAATTGTAACAGATGACAAATCTCCTAATTTTATGTTCATCATATTTCCCCCGATTCTGCCGTTATTATTACTATATATTCATTCTCTTCGCCTGTCTGTATATCAATTTGTGCACCCAAAGCTTCAATTTCTTTAGTTCGACAATTCACATTACTTACGGCAGTCTCAAGTCCGGCCTCCAAATAAAACTCAATCTTTTGCTCTTTTCTGCGTATTATAACAAGTATGGCGCTACAAACAGGTAACAGCTGTTCAACAATCTCCTGATATGTTTGATAAACATATAAAATCAATTCGGAAGCTAACTTACTGCCTTTATCATATTCACAATGACAAAGAATATTCATAAGACAAACATATTCCATAGATTCAGATATGGAAATTCCAAGTTCCTCAATATCAATATACTCTTCACTATCCGCTAAAAGTCTCAAATTAGAACACCTTTTAATATAAACCATAAACACCGATGCATATTTCATCCGTTTTATAAAGCCTTCCTCATCAATAGGCAGCTCTCTTATTATATCCGATACTTTTGCTACCTGAGGCATAACATTTATTGCAATGCTGTCATATACTTCATTTTTCTGTTTATCTCTTTTAGCAGTTTCATCGAGTCTGTTTAACTTATTAATCATATAATTTTCTTCTTCGAGATAATTACAGCTTTCTTCTAATTCGGCATTCAGCCTGTTTAACTCTTCAATATTCTCTTCCCAGCAGAAAATTCCTCTTTTCATCTTATAAGTTTTTAACATATACTTTCCATCCACCATAAGACCATTGGTTTCAAGCGAAGATAAAATCTGTACGGGTGAAACTTCCATCTGTTCTGATGTTTTAATCTGCATTCTTCCGGATAAATCTGCCAATCCGGCCCTCAAAGAAGATTTCTCAAAAAACTGTTCGTATCCTGTATTAGACGGAATTATATGTAAATATACTAACGTTTCCCAATATGCAAGAAAATATATGCTTACAAACTCCGGCATTTCAAACATTTTTTGCAATATGCTTTTTTCTGAACTTCCCGAAGCATATCCTTTCATATAAGCAATTCCGTATATCATAAAAATTACCACTATCACAACATATATCCAATTTTTATTCTTAACCGATGTTTTTACAGACAGGGTCATAATCCCAATGAATGTCACCGCCAATATTAGTATTGCCAAATAATACAGCGGTCCATATGAATAGTAACTCTCATTATATCCTTTAAAACGAAACGCGAGCTGATGCAAGTCATTTGTCATGACTCCAACTGATGCTGCTAAAGGAATAAGCAATAGAAAATAGCATTTCGCTGATATGGTTGACTGTTCGGTTCTACCAATATATAAGGTAGCTATAAAAAACAACACCGGAATAAATGTAAACGGAATATAATAACTATACCACATATATCTGCATAATACGGTATTTTCCGGCGCAAACTCATACTTGACAAGTCTCATAATATGCCAGAACATCATAAGAATATCTGTACTTATCAATATAATTCTCATGTTTTTCTGAATAAAACGCCTTATAATATCATATAGCCATACCACATCAATAGCGAAATATATCAACGAAACAAAGACCTGAATATGATAATTCTGAAGGAAAATCTTCATAATAACAGAACATGCTACAAGAGCCATGTACGTCATAAAACTATTCCATCGAAATCTAATATTTTTCATATTTCAAATCATTCCTTCGTATATCGTCTTTACACGACCATTCTATACACTCCGGCACCAAATGCCGGAATCTTAACTCTCAATCCTCCGTTTTCAACAGTGAATTCCTTTCTGCCAACATTATAAGAATTCTGTCCTGATACAATAAGGCTCTCCATCTTATATCTGTCCGACACTCCAAGCTGTCTTACAGGAATAGTAATTTCTTTCTCATAATCATTATTATTAACCGCAACGGCTATAATATTATTTCCTAAAAACCTTCCATAAGTAATAACATTATACTCTCCCGTAAGTCCTTTATAAGACCCTTTCTTAAGAGCTATGTTTTCCTTATGTATCCTTATGGCGTCTCTGTGGAACTCTATAAGTTCTATATCTTCCCTGCCCCATGGATAGGTTCTTCTGTTATCAGGATCAGTCCATCCGCAGACTCCGGCCTCATCACCATAATATACTGTAGGTGCACCCGGCCAGGTCATCTGAACAATTACTGCTTCCTTCATGATTCCTTTATTAACATATTGATTTGCTGCTTCAGAACCTCTGCTGTCTACACGTCCCACGTTACCATTTGTTCTCGTCATGAATCTCGAATGGTCATGATTAGATAACTCATTCATGGCAACCAAAAGCGACGATCCCTGAAACCTGGACATATGATGTCTCATTGATGCAAAAAAGCTATAAGAATCTCCTCTTAAATCCTCTCTCTTTTCATCACTGTGTTTTTCCATTCCCGTTAAAAACCAGGATAACGGTTCCATAAACGCATCATAGTTCATGACAGTATCCCACTCTTCACCCTGAAGCCACGCACCCGGGTCACCGTAATGCTCAGCAAGAATTATCGCTTCCGGGTTAGCTTCTTTTACATTCTTTCTGAAATCCTTCCAGAATTTGTGGTTAAATTCACCGCTTCGTCCAAGATCAGCTGCAACATCAAGTCTCCAGCCATCCACGTTATAAGGCGCAGAAACCCATTTTCTTGCAATACCCATTATATAATCATATAATTTGGGTGAATCTTCATAATTCAGCTTAGGCAGTGTATCATGCCCCCACCAGCCATTATAATGATAGTTATACGGCCAGTTTTCTTCAAAGAACTGGAAAAATGTACGATAAGGACTGTCAGCTGAGACATAGGCTCCCTTTGCATATCCTTCCTGATTTTCATATATCTGCTCTCTGTCAAGCCACTTATTAAACGAACCGCAGTGATTAAATACACCATCAAGAATAACCTTCATTCCTCTTTTATGCACTTCCTGTACAAACTCAGCAAAAAATGCATTCGAAGCCTCCAGATTTGCCTTATCCGTTACACGCGTAATATATCTTGTTGCATTTCTGTTCAAATAATCTCCATCTTTTAAAAGTTCGCCCTCATCCTTGACGATTCTTCCAATATGCGGATCAACATAATCATAATCCTGAATGTCGTATTTATGATTTGACGGTGATACAAATATCGGATTAAAATATATAACCTCAACTCCAAGCTTCTCAAGATAATCCAGCTTATCCCATACACCTTTAATATCTCCGCCATAAAACTCCCTTACTCCCATCGAAGCAGGGTACTTATCCCAATCTGTAACTTTAACAGAATTATCTCCTATATAGTGATACTCATTTGTCTCGACGTCATTGGTCTTATCTCCGTTAAAAAACCTGTCTGTATAAATCTGGTACATAACCGCACCCTTTGCCCAATCCGGTGTAGAAAATCCCGGTGTAATAACAAAATCATACCATCCAAGCCTGTTATCAACTACACCTGTTTTGTCATAATAACAGACCTCATAACCTGTAACTATCTTAAAATAATAATGAATCTGTACATCTGTCAATTCAAGTTCTATCTCATAATAATCAAACAACTCTGTAGTAAGAACAACCTTCATAGGTAATTCTTTTCCATCTATACACATATACACATTGTCTGCGTTATTTACTGCTGTTCTTATCTGAATGCGTACATTAGAATTCTTTTCCGGCTCCTGCGGATACCTGAATCCAGCGGTCTCGTCACTAAAAATTGCATCTCTGTTGATCATCGGATGCATATTCTGAAAATAAAAAATCTTCTTATCCGCTAAAGACATCTTTTCAACTTTAATATTCATCTAACAACAAACCTTTCATTCTACCTTGGAGATAAATTTTCTTCCCGTCCGATTATATATTAAAAAAATGATAAAATCAAGGAACTTTTTCCACTTTTACCTAACCATCCCCCTGCCGATGCAGCTGTCACACCACAAAGTAAAAAGGACAGCTTTCGAACGCTGTCCTTTTAGGAGAAGGTATTTTTTTGTTTTTATGGGGTGTAACAAAAAAACTATATATAATGTATTGGGGGGTTTTTACGTTATTTATTATAGCATCTGTCTACAATTAAGTGTGCACAAAATTCACAAAATTCAATTATTTTTTTTGTGCATTTTAACATCGCTTTTTCTCACATTATATGAATGTTATAGCAATATTGCACTTATTTTTCAAATAACGCTTCAAATTCTTCCCTTCCAATTTTTTCTTTCTCAAGCAATAATTCTGCACTCTTATCCAACACATCCCTGTTTTCTAAGATAATCTTCTTTGCCTTTTCATAACATTCGCTTACAATACGCTTCACCTCTGAATCTATGGCAGAAGCCGTATCATCTGCATAGCCTCTAGTATGTGCAAGGTCACGTCCTATAAATACTTCATCATCATCATCTCCATAGCAGATAAGTCCTAACTTCTCAGACATACCATACTTTGTAACCATGGATTTTGCCATTGATGTAGCCTGTTTAATATCCTGGGATGCTCCCGTAGTTATGTCATCAAATATAATCTCTTCGGCGATTCTTCCTCCAAGACTTACCATAATATCCTGTAACATTTTTCCTTTTGTAAGGAACATTTCATCTTTTTCAGGCAAAGGCATCGTGTATCCTGCTGCACCTGTACCCGTAGGAATGATAGATACTGTATGAACAGGTCCTACCTTTGGAAGAACATGGAATAAAATCGCATGCCCTGTCTCATGATATGCAGTAATTCTTTTTTCTTCCTCCGAAATAACCTTGCTCTTTTTCTCTGTTCCGATACCAACCTTCACAAAAGAACGGTTAATATCTTCCTGACTTATATATGCCTTATTATTTCTAGCCGCATATATAGCCGATTCATTCATAAGATTTTCAAGATCTGCTCCGGTAAATCCGGCAGTAGTCTGTGCTACGTTATCAAGGTCGACATCCTCCGCTAAAGGCTTATTCTTCGAATGAACTTCAAGAATCTCACGTCTGCCCTTAATATCAGGTCTGCCAACTACGACCTTTCTGTCAAATCTTCCCGGTCTCAAAATCGCCGGATCAAGAATATCCACACGGTTAGTTGCCGCCATGACAATTATTCCTTCATTTATACCAAATCCATCCATCTCAACCAGAAGCTGGTTCAATGTCTGTTCTCTTTCATCATGTCCGCCACCCATTCCGGTTCCACGTCTTCTCGCTACAGCATCAATTTCATCAATAAACACAATACAAGGTGAATTCTTTTTTGCATCCTCAAATAAATCTCTTACTCTCGAAGCACCGACACCCACAAACATTTCTACAAAATCAGAACCTGATATACTAAAGAAAGGTACGCCTGCTTCTCCTGCCACTGCCTTTGCAAGCAAAGTCTTACCTGTTCCCGGAGGTCCGGTAAGTATAACACCCTTAGGAATCCTTGCACCTACTTCAATATATTTCTTAGGACTCTTAAGGAAATCTACTATCTCTTCTAATTCCTCTTTTTCTTCGTAAAGTCCGGCAACTCCGTCAAATTTTACTTTATTGTCGCCTTCTCCTATCATTCTGGCACGGCTTTTTCCAAAATTCATCATTTTGCCGCCGCCTCCGCCGCCGCCAACCTGACCGGTAATCATGATAAAGAACACTATCATTACTACAACCATTATTATATATGGTATAATATCCCAGAGGACACTGTCTTTATCAACATCTTTGAGCTTGTAATCCTTCACTCCCATCGACTTAAGTTCCTCAGTAACTGTGTTCACATCAGACACATACAGACTCTTTTTCTCTCCACTCGCATACCTGACAACAACACGTCCCGTCGGTGTCTCCTCATTCTGCTTTACTACAATCTCTGTATAATTTCCTTCTTTGACATCTTTGATAAAATCACCATATGTGTACTCATCATTTTTGTTACTTAACTGTGCTATCATATACACAATCATACAAATAACAAGAGCAACTACAATATAGAATCCTGCTCCTTTCATTTGTTTGTTCACTTTACATGCCTCCTTTCGCAGCAACCACTTCATGCTTCAATCTATACTTCAGTTCCTGTAATATACTGTACCTTCAAAACCCTTTTTGTATCTTTTGTTATCTTATACTTTTCACTTATCCGGTATCCGACTGCCCATATAACATGATTTTCTTCTGCCAGAACCGGAATGGTGTTTCTGAGCTCTCTCGGTACTTTTTCATCAATAAAATATGATTTCAGCTTTTTATGTTTTCCATCCCTTACCTCAAGATAATCCCCCTCTTTTCGGCTTCTCAGACGAATAACAGTACTTATTTTATCATAATCAAACCATTTAGTATATATTTTTTCTTCAAAATTAACAGAATTTTCTATAGATACGATTAATTTATCACCATTTTCAAGTAAATATTCCCCCGGATGCTCTATGGGAATATCATATTCTATTCCGGATATTTCTATATTTTTTTTCAAAATACACTTTCCATATGAATTCATGCATATGATTCCATACGGAAGTGTCACATATTTTCCTGTTTCACTATCCATTATATTCATAATTGCGTAAATATGTTCAGCCGTAATATCTTTTAGTTTTCCCGCCGTTCTTTGAACGCACATACGTACAACTTCACGCTTAATTATGTCAGGATAATTTCTTAACCCCGCTATATTTATAATCGTTTTTTCTGCATCTTCTTCTACATTTTCAAAATAACACTTCCGATACCGGGTCTCCATATAATTCTCAATTTCATTTAATTGTCTGCTTAGATTTAATATATGAGAACTGCTTGCCGAATTAATGTTTTTTTCTAAATACGGAACTAATTCTAAACGTATTTTATTACGTGTATAGTCTTTTTCAAGATTTGTCGAGTCTGTCCTGTACAATATGTTTCTTTTCGTCAGATACTCTTCTATCTCTGTTCTGGTCATGCATAGTATCGGTCTTATAATATTCTCCCTCTTCGGTGAAATCCCACACACACCTTTTATTCCGGTTCCCCTGCACATATTATACAATACTGTTTCTATGCTGTCATTTGCATTATGTGCTACGGCAATTTTGTCAGCACCTATGTCTTTACGCACTTCTTCAAACACCTTATATCTTATGTATCTTCCGGTTTCTTCTTCAGACATCCCCTTTTCCAATGCAAGAGCCGGTATATCAAAATGAACTCCTTTATAATCCACATTCATTTTTTCACACATCTGTTTTACAAACTCTTCATCACCATCTGCTTCTTTTCCACGTATTCCATGATTAACATGCACTACATAAAGAATAAGCTGCATCTTTTCTTTTAATTCATTCAATACATGAAGAAGGCAGACCGAATCCGCACCACCTGAAACTCCAAGCACAATCCGGTCCGACCTTTCTATTAGATTATTATCATTTATGTATTTTATTACTTTATCCATAATATTCTCCATTCCAGGCACTTAGTGCCGTATATGTTCATGCTGCCCTGTTCCATACACCTGCCACCAGAACTGTCATATCATCCTCCGGCTCACTACTCCCATATTGTAACACATTATTAAGCACCATGCTTGCCATTTCTTTTGGATTCGTACTGTCAATTCCTAATATAATTTCACTCATTATTCTTTCTTTGTCTTCATCCCCGATAGCTTCTATAATACCGTCTGAAACCATTATTATCATATCACCGGAATACATTTTTTTTGATGTACTTTCTATGTCAACCTGTTCAAAAACCCCCATTGGCATTGTTTCAGATTTAATTGCTTCTACCCAGTTACCTCTTTTTACAAATGTTGATGCAGCTCCGAGCTTTACAAAATCGCATATTCCTGAAGTAAGATTTAGTATTCCCATGTCTAATGTGGTAGGTTTTTCGCTTCCTGAATTTATAAGCATCACTGAATTAATCATCTTTATCGCAATGTCTTCACTAAATCCACTATCCATAAGCTGTTCAAGAAGTTCAACGGCAGTCTCACTGTCTTGAAACGCATAATACCCCGAACCCATTCCATCTGAAATACTCATAAGTAATTTACCGTCACTGATTTCCGAAAATGTAAAATTATCTCCTGATATTTCTGACTGTTTTTTAGTTTTCCTTGCAAGGCCGTGTAATACATAAAAATTCTTTTTTTCCACAAAAGATATACTTACAGATTCTTTTCCAAACATCTTTCTGCCATTGACTTCAGCTTCAAGTTCGACACCTAAGTATTCTCCCAGACGTACTGCCATATCTCTTGCGCTTATTGATTTTCCCTTCTGGCATCTTGCCGTTACAACATATTCTTTTCCTCTGTTTTTTCGCTCTATAATGATAAATTTTTTTAAATAAATACCATCTCTTTTTAGAATTTCTCTAAGCTCATCTTCATACACATAATGATAGTCTTTTGTATTGTATATCATCTTTCCATAATCACAAATCATATTAGCAATCTGTTGTAACTGCATAGAAATAACCTGTCTGCTTTCTATTAATTTATTTCCCCATATCATATTTATCCTTGCTTTTTCATATATATGATTAAGCTCAGAAAGAAACATTTCAGGAGTAAGACAGGAAATCATAAATCTCCCCGTCATGTCCTGTAGTGACAGTTTCCCCTTTTTATCAGTCATCATCACAAGATTATAAATGTCATCCTGAATTTCTTCTTTCTGGCTGCATAGTTTTCTCCTTGCACATTTACTGCACATTTTAGATGTAAGTTCATCATAAATATTTTCGTAATCTCCATTATCAAAGCGGTTTTTTCTATGAATATCGGTGAAACTGTCTGAAAGTTTGCTCAAAGACTCTTCTATCAGTTTTAATCTTTTTTCGCCTTCTTTTTTAATCTCATTTTCCTTTTTTTCAGAACCTTCATTTCCACCTGCAAAAACCGGGATAAGACACACTGCCAGAATGGCAGCATATAACACACTCTTTATCAGTTCCTTTGGCACAAAATTCTGTATGCCATAAAAATATATTATTATAGCTGCTATTATACCAATACCCGTCAATTCTTCATTCTGCATCAGCCGTATATTTCCCTTTAAAATGCCTTCTATTCCTCTTGCGAACACAATGGATACTGATGCCGCAAGCACTGATACAAGTCCCGCACTCCATAATATTTCTGAAATCTCTCCATTTGCATCCATTGCAATCATACTTACAGATTCACATGCAAACATAATCAGAAAAGTCTGTATCACATACATAAGTGTATATGTTTTCTTACCTTTAGTTTCCATCATTTTTGCTGCGGCTGCAATTGCAATTATCATTATTATATTTTTTGTAGATACAATATAATCATTTACCGACAACATCCCGATTGACATTAGCAATAATGTAATAAACCGGTATTTTTTTTTACTGTATAATGCCGCAAAATACCCTATGCCCAGTGGATTGTACGTCATTATACTGCATCTTGCAATAAGCACCCCTATCATCTGTAAAACCATGTTAGTTAAAAACTTCTTTTTCATATACTCCTCCATCTCTAAATTATCTTTTAGAGTATACACATACCGGTACAAATATTTTGTCATTTTTTGAATATCTTTTCTAAAAATTTTTTGACAAAACATGCTTCAAAAAAATTTTCGAGTCATATCAAGGGACTTAAGCCTGTTTATGATGTGAATATTAACAAATAAAAAACACCTTTGACCAAAATCAAAAGTGCTTTTACTTCTCAGGTTTTAAAATAATCTCATCCGGATACACATACCCGAACTCCTTAGCCTTTTCTTCAACATACTTTTTCGTCTGGACATAAACTCTCTCTTCTTCTAACTGCTCCGTTCTGTCCATCTCTTCATCATATCTTGCCTGAAGGCTTGCTTCCTGAGTCTTAAGCTGACGCTGTGTCTCTTTCATATCACTTATCTGTACCAACAGCACACTGCACAATACCATGACAGCAAACCCGATAAGAAACATAGACAGCTTATTTCTTTTTTTCTTTACTGTCCTTCTGCTCATATATCTTATCTTCCTTACGCTTTTTATTTATTATAACTTTATCATGAATTTTTTTCAATAGTTTCAGAACGAAGAATTTCATTTTCAGTAATATTAACGAATTATATTTTACAAACACGTTGCTAACCGATACATGATACAGCATCATTCCTAAAAACACAAAGCAATAGAAATACCCGCTGACACTTCCGCCATTAAAATCATATGCCATTAAGAAAATCATAACTCCGCTTAAAGCCCAAAACAGCAGGTCTTCAACTCCTACAACTATATTATTTTTCTTAAAAACTCTCCTGATTATTCTAAGGACATCGTAAACCGCCCTCAAACCGGCACCCAGCAAAACAGCTTTGCATATAATATATAATTCTGCATAAATACCCTCACTCATCACTTAAACTCAATCCTGTCAACAGAATAATCTTTTTAATAATGACTCAGTTTTCTTTTTTGTCACATTGTCATATACAAAGCTCTCCACGTTACCTTCAATGTCAATCTCACCTTTTTCAAGGTTTAACCTTTTAAGATGCAGTCCACTACCTCTGATAGTAATGATTCCCATATCAGTATCAACTTTTACTTCATCTGTGTCAAAGGATATCACTTCATTTACACCTGATACAAAACCGTCTTTACGATTAGCAAATTTGACCGTATGGTTATTTTGCGGTGCCTTTACTTCTATACCAATCACCCTCCCTTATATAATACCGGTTAATACTCTGCTATATTCTATGATGTAAATCTTATTAATAGTACTTTCGCTTATATTTCTTTATACATCGAAACTGCTTCATCTTTTTTTACTGTCTCCTGTATACTAAGAACTTCTGCTTTAAAAATCCTGCTGCCAAACTGTATTTCAATAATATCTCCCGGTTTTACATTAAGTGATGCTTTCGCAACTTTACCGTTTACCATAATTCTTCCCGCATCACATGCTTCATTTGCAACTGTCCTTCTTTTAATTATTCTCGAAACCTTTAAAAATTTATCTAATCTCATTACTTTCTCCATTCTTTCAAGTAAACACTTAATCGAGTAGGAGAAATTTCTCCATGAAGAGAAATTTCGACCTCTCACACCACCGTGCGTACCGTTCGGTACACGGCGGTTCAATCAACTTAACAAGTAACACACCTTTCGGTGTAGTAATCTAACATTGAGGCTAGTGTAGTCGTTTTAAATTAACCCTGCTTTATATTTAGGATATGATTTGCTTCCTTCAGATTCCACCTCACGATGGACACCCTTGCTGTTCAGCTATACACTTCCCACTATCCGGGCGTGTTCAGGACTTTCACCCGTTAGAGCGCGCCCATGGCGCGCAAACCAAAAAAATCCTGCATATCTTATGATATGCAGGATATGTTAATAAGTTAACTTGCTTTATTAATTATTAATACTATCTTTTAAAGCTTTTCCTGCTTTAAACTTAGGTGACTTAGAAGCTGCAATCTTCATTGTCTCACCTGTCTGTGGGTTTCTTCCTTCTCTAGCTGCTCTCTCAACAACTTCGAATGTTCCGAATCCTACTAACTGAACTTTGCCGCCGGCCTTTAATTCTTCAGCTACTACGTCTGTGAAAGCCTTAACCGCTTTCTCAGCATCTTTCTTAGATAATTCGGTTTTCTCAGCTATTGCTGCTACAAACTCAGCTTTGTTCATGGATAAACTCCTCCTCTGTTAATATTCATTATAGTTTTATTAGATAGGTACACACCATATCCTCATGTTTATTTATAAACTCTTATGGGCAATTTGTCAAGGTTATTTCTGCATTTTGTTTGATTTATCATGAATTTTATCACTTTTTTCGTTATATATTCTATTTTTTTGTTAATTATTATTTGAACCTACAATAAGGCGCTGTATAAAGAATCCGTTTTTTATCTCAGTAACTTTATATACATTATCATATTTTTTTAGAATTTCTTCTACATTTGCCAAACCTATCCCCCTATTTTCTCCCTTTGCACTCATTCCTTTTTTTGAAATATTCTTTA
>CAMHLZ010000043.1 GCA_946186125.1 uncultured Lachnospira sp.
TTTCCACCTGTAGACCTGTTCCCTGCCTGAACATCCACCTTATAATCTCCGGTTTTGAGTTTATAAAAGATATAATGTTCCAAATACCAACCGTTGATTTCTATTCGTCCTACAGGCACCTCATACTGTTTAATAGCCGGATTGGCTGCAAGAGCAGCTCTTTTATAATCATATTCCACACATTCTATGAACCTGTCCCCGGATGGATAATCAAGCACTATATACTTATCACTGCCCGGAGTAACAAACTCCAAATCACCGTCTATTTCCCTGATCTCATATCGACAGGATGCACTGAGCATCTTCTTATTAACCCAGTGATAATTCTTTTTTACATTAGCATATGCCTTATCCAGGTATACCTTAATATCCGTGCCATATTTAAACTTTTCTACCGGATTAGAGTTTTCCACATTCTCTCTGGTGTACTTATAAAGAAAATCAACAAATTCATCCGCTGTGCTACCCTCTGTCCATTCATTGACAACACGACTGCCATCGTATGACTTACGAACCTGTCCAAAAACATATCTTCCATGGCAAGGAACAATTTCCCACACTTCATTCTTTTTCATTTGAGCAAGACTCGCCCATGGGTATTCTTTACGAAGTTTCTCCAATGCTTTTTCATAGTATACATTAATTTCCGTTCCGTATATAAATAAGTTCTCATCCAATGAGGGATTAAGATTCAGTTCTTCCTCTTCTCTTCTTTCCCTCTCTTCTTCCTCTTCTAATTCAAAGAAAAAATCTGAACTTAAAGACGTCCATGCCCACACTTTTTTCATACTGTGAGAACTCAGGGCAGGGGCATATATAAAACATCCATCTGTTTCATCGAAAGACTCCCATCTGCCCGCAGCAAGTCCTCCATCTTTCATGATAAGAAGGCAGTATTGTTCCTCCTTTGGGAACTCACCGTTATCACAGGATTTAAAATTCTTAAATACAACACTGCCCTCATTTTCCAAAGCAGCTATATTGATAAAATTAATCTCTTCATTCTCTAAGCATCGTGACAAGTCATCCCTGTCTAATGTATGCCATCTCTTCACCTCCGAAACATCAACGGAGTCTGCCGTTCCTCTGATAAATTCTCCTTTAAGTACTTTTTTATTTTTATAATCCACGGGTGTCCATTCACCCGCAGTATATCTTCCATCTTTTAGTTCCAAAAGGCAGAACTCGCCGTAAGGCGGCATATCCTTTACATCTACATCATGAAAGGCATTAAAAGATATTCTTAAATTTTTATAATTACATTTAAACATAACTTCACCTCCACCAAACACAAGTGCCAAAGTTTATTCAACGCTTCGTTTGTCGTCTCTGCATATTACAGGAAATCCAGAGTCCAAAAAACTGTCATAGTTTTCCTGCGAATTAATCAACATGAGGCCCTGTCTGTAGTTATTTAATGCCATTTCCGGATCAGGCTCCTCCATAAGAAGTTTGTACAAAAACTGCTTCTCCTTATCCGGTCTCTTGAAAAAACGATTTACAGATATCATAGGAGCGGCGAGCATAATTAATACATGATTGGGACTTGCAATCTTTTTCAGTGTCCCGGTTGTAATGTTCGTATCTACAAAAATTGGGTTTTTCTGATTACAAAGTTCCTTCAAAATCTCAAGTTCTAGTATATGTCAAACATAGAAACTCTTCTTCTACAATCCCTATGTTGATTTTGACACAACCTTTATTCTTTGCCCGAATGTAAACATCATTTAACAATTCGGCACCAATTTTTTTATGTCGATAATCTGGAAGAACACATAGATTATTCAGTTCACATTGATTGTCTTCCTGAAAAAGCAAAGAATAGTACCCTAAAATTTTTCCATTATCACTATAGTATCCAATCATTAATCTGTGCTCGTCATCCATTTGATGATATAACTTATCATCCGATATTGTAAATGCTGTAAATCTGGGGGCATCTGCAGTCGTAAAACCAAGTGTGTCAGCAACTGTCATAAAACTTTCTTTAATAACAAGTACGCATTCCGGAATATCATTTCTTTCAATTTCCTTAATAATAGTTTTATCTTATCCTTTGCTCTAATTATGCTTTTATTATTCCGAAATCAGTTTAATCAGTTTATTTATATGAATATCTACCGAATCAAGGCAAATGACCTCACAATTATCCGAATTCAACAAAAGTGGAAGCTCCGTACAGCCCAGTATTATAGCTTCTATCCCTTCTTCATTCCTCATTCTTGAAATAATAGAATTGAACTCATTTAACGTACTTTCTTTAACAATTCCAAGTTCAAGTTCTTCAAGTATTCTTTTTGCTACAAGTGCCCGTTCTTCTTCATTAGGAATGACTACCTCAACACCTGCCGAAATCAGTTCCTTCTTCATGTAATCCTTTTCCATGGTGAAAATTGTTCCAAGAAGCCCAACCTTTTTTATTCCTTTATAAACTACTTCGTCACAAACAGCTCTGGGAATACTTACTAAATCCACGCCACTTTTACTAACAATCTGATCATACACAATATGCATTGTTCCAGCAGTAAGCGAAATCACTTCTGCTCCGCTGCTTTTAAGGCAGATTACTTTCTCTGATAAATAATCTGCCAGCTCATCATATTCAGCATTACAAACAAAACTCCATGCTCTACGAAAATCTACGCTTTCGATTACCATATCCGGCATAGTTTCTCCATTTGTCATCTTATCTATTCTGCTGTTAAGTTCTTTATAATACATTAACGTTGATTCCGGACCGGTACCACCGATCAAACCTAATTTTTTCATTCTAAACCTCCATTCCGAGCACCTTGTGCGAGGAAGTGCTCGCATAATGGGCTATTTGTGTCTCAGACGCTTTGCGTCTAAGGAATTGCGAGCCGGATGTACAATTCAGCTCGCGATAAGTGTAAAAAATCATATATCAATATGATTTTCAAACTATTCTATTCAGCTTTCCAAAGTCCATGCAAATTACAATATGCATATGCTGCAACTAGGCTTTCCCCATCCGTAAGCACAAATTCAGCACATGGTTTTTCAGAAGGTCTAAGTGTTTTTCTCAGGGCTCCTTTTGTTGTCTCTAACACAATCCACTCAATATAATGAACATCTGCCATAGGATGCTCAGCTGAGCCAACTGATACTGTCACCTTATTTGCATCAACTGTAATAACAGGAACATGCTTTTCAACTGCTCCATCCGATGTTCCCGGAATAAGTTCTTTCATCTTCTGCCCACAACACATTACCGGTACACCATTATCCTTAATCATTTCGATCTGATTTCCACAAGTCTCACAAATAAAAAATCTCATATTTAATTCCTCCTACATTTTAAAATTTCTTAGTATAACACCAAATGTTTGTCTGTTGTTTTATGAAATAAGAATATTTCAACCCAACAAAACGACCATGTACTTATTATATCATTATTCTTTAAAATCTGGTATAAAATCATCCATAATTTTGTAATCAATCCCCGCTTTTTGAGCTTGTGAAATTTGGAGACGACGGGGAATTCTGTACGTTTTACCATCTTTTATAAAATATGCTCCTGTTTTATCAAGTCTACACAAATAAAATACATAAAATTTTCTTCATTTATACTTTGACATTAATCTAAAAAATCTTCGAGATGTTCAATAAAAACATTAACCAAATACGGGTCAAAATGTTTTCCTGCTCCCTCTTTTATAATTGATACGGCTTTGTCTACAGGCATTGCCTTTTTATAACATCGCTCAGATATGAGTGCATCAAACACATCAGCAATTGCCATAATTCTTGCAGACAGTGGAATGTCTTCACCTGCAAGATTGTAAGGATACCCGCTACCGTCCCATTTTTCATGGTGATATGTTGCAATATCAGAAGCAAATTCCATATATTCTTCATCAGTTATTCCTTCTAAAATCTGTCTGATAACATTTCCTCCTGCAGTTGCATGTTTTTTTATTTCTTCAAATTCTTCCTGTGTAAGTTTTCCTCGTTTTTTCAATATTTTATCCGGAACAACTATTTTGCCAACATCATGAAGTGGTGCAAGTGAAAATATCAGCTCAATAAAATGATCATCAATTACATCTGCATAAACTCCATCATTTTTTGCATTTTGAGCAATGGTTTTTACATATCTTGCCGTCCTGACCACGTGCTCTCCCGTATCTTCATCACGATTTTCAATAAGGTTTGATAATCCAGAAATAATATTTATCTGCATATTTGTAACTTTTTTCTGATTAGAAACAAGTTCTCTTTTAATATCCTGTTGAATCATGTCATTATAGTAGATATAACAAAGAGCCGCTGAAATACCTATTGATAAATATGCAATATTTATCATGAAAAGCGTCATCGGTATTATTCCACCAAACAAAACAACAATAACCATGATAATCGTCAGAATATCTCTTCGTTGAAACTTATGCCCTATTATTATAAGACTGATTACAAGATAAATCATTCCTATTGCGTAAAAAATCTCATAAATAAAAAAATAATCTCCTCGAAAATATCCCTGCTCATTAAAATAAAAAATATATCCAAATGGAACTGATACTGTCTCCACAAGAAAGCTTATAATAAAGAATACAACTCCAATTTTTGCCTGATAGTGCAGTCCCAAAGCTCCTGAAAACAAAACCGGTATAATAGGGGATATACTGAATTGGATTACTGTTATAACTGTCAGAACACTTGAATAACGCGAATTATAATATCCGCAGTGAACTAAAAGTTCGGAAAACGAACATACTATAATTGTCAAAAACGTCAGCATAAACCATGCCTTTTCTTGTTTATTAAATCCTGAATATGTTAATACATGCATTATCATTGCAAACATTAATAATACTACCAGAATAATGGTGCCTATGTAGACATTCATAGAAATCCCCCTTTCATGCGTAAAGGTTTTTAAAATATTTCCTCAATACCCGGTCGCTTTAACTTAATCAATTCTTCTACAGTATCATCATCAATAAAACCATACGCAGCACCATTTGCTTTAATTTTTTCTGATGCAAATATTTCTGCCCTTACAAGTGCTTCGACTGCATTGCCATCTTTTGCATAAAAATGTAAAAACGATGAAAACAACGCATCTCCTGCTCCAACTGTATTTACAACATTTTCGCAAGTTACCACACCAACCCTGAATACTTTATCCGTACTTTTATCATAGAGCATGGCACCTTTATCTCCCATTCCTATAACCACAATTTTATTTGAATATTTACCGGAAATGTCCCTTATAAACCTTTCCGGTTCATAAGGCAGAGCCTCATCGCTCATAAATAATATATCTGCTGCTTCCATAAAATCTTTATTATATTCATCATCGATGTTTGATAATACATGTACATCAGTTGCTATAAGCTTATTCTTTTCTTTTACACATCTTAAAATATTTCTGTTGAAATTTATATTGCATACGACATATATATCATTTGTTCCCATATTCTCAACATCTTCATCACTAAGGCTATGTTCCTGGATATCTTTTAAATCACAATGGATTTGTCTTTTTCCTGTATCATCATAAAAAATGGCTGATACAGGTGTTTTTTTTAATTTCTTCCTTATCCCCTTTGAATTAATCTTCTCTTTTTTCAATTCATCCAATATCATTCTGCCCTCATAATCATCGGCAATAAAAGAGCATAAATTCACCTTATCTCCTAGCGTTTTCAACGCTTTTGCAATATTATAAGCTACTCCTGAAACTGATGAATTAATTCCAAAAAATGGAAAATCTATAGGGTAATAATCTATAGGAAACTTTCCTACACTTATATTTGTTTCTATGTTTAATAATCCAGCAATAAATACTTTCATGCGTAAAATCCCTCTCTTTTCTTAATTAATAATATAAAAAATAATACCATGAGTGAACTTTTCTTGCAATCTCTTACTTGCCATACATAAATCCCAACTACCCACATACATACTCCAAATAAAACATCGCACCAGAAAGGGCACTAAAAAATATTATAAAAAACAACATATCCGCAAGCACTTTACCTGATACAATTTTATCATAATCATTTTTATTAACATAAATGGTATACTTTTTATTTAATTTACAAGAGCATATATGCGGGGAATTTTCAAGATTACAATATTTGATGCCATCTATTTCATATTCAAAAAACTCCTGAAATCCACGACTGCTGTTTAATTTTTTTACGCAAATACCAACCGTTTTTATGCTATGCAATCTTATGTACAAATACCAAATAGTAAAAGCCAATGCCGCAAAAACATTAATTCCGATTTCTACAATCATTTTCTTTAATTTAGCCTCCGGTATATAATTTTAGTTGAAACATCTAATTCTTAATCTTATACGATTTAAGATATTCTTTCTGTTCACTTGTAATCCGATAACTCTCTACTGCTTTTTGTATTGCCTTATTATGAGTCCATGGGGATAACCTCTTGTTTTCGATATACGGCACTATCGATTCGTACTGTTTTGCAAAGGCAGTGGCAAAATACCATGCTATCATCATATTTATGTAGTATTCGTCGGATCTGACTGTGGCAACTAAATCAGGATATTCTGTCTTGAAATCGTCATCGAGAAAATGTTTCATAAGCATTCCAATTGCAAATCTTACAGT
The DNA here is from genome assembly GCA_946186125.1 of uncultured Lachnospira sp. GTDB lineage: Bacteria > Bacillota > Clostridia > Lachnospirales > Lachnospiraceae > UBA2821. Next base: position 6,609 of record CAMHLZ010000043.1, read on the forward strand.
AAATGTGTTTTTAGACACTATCCATTCTTTTATTTTTTTAAGAAGTTCATCCTTATGTTTTTTTAAAACCTTTGGTGAAATTGAATCACATGTGGCCCAGCTATCCACGTACGGGAGAAAACGTTCAATTTCGTCGATGCATATTTTATAGTCTTTTATTTCAGATATTATCAGGCCATGCAGCTGGTTTTCGTCATAATACCGGTGTGGAAGATTTTCTAAAAACTCCCCTATATTCTCCTGTGTCGAAAGACTCTTCGCCATCTTTCGCAACTCAGGAATTCTAACGCCTATCACTGCATCTTTATCTACATTAGGTATGAGTTTGCTTTGAAAATCACGATACTTTATATCTTGACGGCTAAACAATTCATTTCTTATATCTTCATTTACCATAGCATAACACACTCCTTGAATAATTAATACATATTACGATAAAACAATTATACTATATGGACAATTGTAAAACTACATAATTTTAAAAAAATTACCCCGGTGAAATTATTTCATCGGGATAATTCTTTAATATTATTTTGTAAGGTCGATGTGCCTTACGGCATCTCTTACTTTTAGAACAAATGTCGGTGAAACTGACAATTCATCGATTCCCATTTTTAAAAATGTCTCTGTTAACGAGGTATCCGCAGCCAATTCTCCACAAATTCCTATCCAGGCACCATGCTCATGAGCATTTTTTGCAGAAAGCTCAATCAGTCTCAATATCGCCTCATGATGTGTGTCAACAAACTGCTCAATCGCTGCATTCTGCCTGTCACATGCCAGAGTGTACTGGGTAAGGTCGTTGGTTCCGACTGAAAAGAAATCTACCATTGGTGCAAGTCTGTCGCTGATTACAGCCGCCGCAGGAGTTTCAATCATGATTCCCAACTCGACGCTGTCACTAACAGGTATTCCCTCCGTATTTAGCTCCTCTCTTACTTCACTGCATATCTGCTTTATCTTTTCAAGCTCCGAAACGCTTGTTATCATCGGAAACATTATTCCAAGATTTCCATAGTTTGACGCCCTGTACAGTGCTCTTAACTGTGTCTTAAATATATCGGGACGTGTAAGGCAGATTCGTATTGCTCTGTAGCCCAGTGCAGGATTATCTTCTTTCTCAAGTCCAAAATAATCTACCTGTTTGTCTGCTCCGATGTCAAGTGTTCTGATAATTACCTTTTTACCCGCCATACTTTCAAGCACCTTTTTGTATGCCAGAAACTGCTGTTCCTCCGTTGGAAAATCCTCACTTTCAAGATAAAGAAATTCAGATCTGAAAAGTCCTACACCGCCCGCATCGTTGGCAAGTACCGCACCAACGTTGGCAACACTTCCGATATTTGCAAAAATATTAATCTTCGTACCATCAAGTGTAACATTTTCTTTTCCTTTTAGTTCCTGGAGGAGTCTCTTTTTATTCTCATCTTCTGTCTTTTTCTTTTCAATTCTTGCAATTGTTTCTTCATCCGGCTCTATAAATACTTCACCTGTATAACCGTCAACAGCAGCAAACATTCCATCTTTTACCGCATCCAGAAATTCTTTTCCCACTCCGATTATTGCCGGAATATTCATATTTCTTGCAAGGATTGCGGTATGTGAATTAGATGAACCAAATGCTGTGACAAAGGCTAAAACCTTATCCTTATCAAGCAATACTGTTTCGCTTGGTGCGAGGTCATCAGCACATATTATTACTTTTTCTCCACCGCCGCTCTCCTCTGCATTTTCATCTGATAAGCAGGCTATTATACGGTTTGATATGTCTTTGACATCAGCTGAGCGCGCCTTCATGTACGCATCATCCATTGAGGCAAACATTTCTGCAAAATTATCGGCAGTAACCGCCACAGCATACTCTGAATTAAGTTTCTGTTTTTCAATGATATTGTCTATTGATTCATTGTAGTCATCATCCTCTATCATCATCATGTGTATCTCAAATATCTGTGCATTGGCCTCTCCGACTTCTTTTAATGCCTTATCGTATATTTCCTGTAATTGGGCAACTGCTTTTTCCTTAGCAGCCGCGAGCCTTTCTTTTTCTGCGCTGACATCCTCTATATGATATCGTTTTACAGTTGCCTCTTTCCGTTTGAATACAGATATTTTTCCCAAAGCGACAGCACCATAAACTCCTTTACCGTTAAATACTGTCATAAGCATGCACCTCCTTATATCAGGTCTGCTAAATCTTATTCACCAAATCCATCTTCAAACATTTTTGCAAGCTCATCAAGTACTGCCTGCTCATCTCCTCCGTTTACGACTATTTCTACCTCAGTACCTTTTTTTAAGCCTGCTGCCATTATCTGCATTACGGCCTTCGCTTTTATTTCCTTGTCTGCATTCTTTAATATTACCTCACTGTCAGGGTGAGCTTTCACTGCTTTCGCTATAAGTCCTGCCGGTCTCATGTGCATACCTTCTGAATTTATTATTTTAACTTTCTTTGATACCATAAAATCTCTCCTTTACTTTTTTACTTTTTTCTTAAGAAGTGCAAGCATTAACATTCCTACTACTGAACCAATCAGAAGTGCCAATACGTATTGTATAGGATTTCCAACTACCGGGAATACAAATACGCCGCCGTGTGGTGCTCTGAGTGTGCATCCAAATGCCATTGAAAGTCCGCCGGCTGTCGCAGCTCCTATCATACATGACGGGATAACTCTTGTCGGATCTGCCGCTGCATATGGAATAGCACCCTCTGTTATAAAGCTAAGTCCCATAATGTAGTTTACCGGACCGCTTTTTAGTTCTTCTTCTGTCCAACGATTTTTGAAAAATGTGGTTGCTAACGCTATCGCTATAGGTGGTACCATTCCTCCTATCATTACCGCAGCCATAATGTCAAAATTTCCTGAGGCTATAGATGCCGTTCCAAATACATATGCTGCTTTGTTAAATGGTCCTCCCATATCTATAGACATCATCGCACCGAGTATGCAGCCTAAAAGTATCTTGCTTGAGCCACCCATATTGGTAAGTAAGTTTGCAAGTCCCTCGTTTAAGTATCCCATTATCGGATTCACTGCACACATCATTAACGCCACTATCACAAGTCCTCCAAGCGGATATATCAGTACCGGCTTAATGCCATCTAGCGCCTTTGGAAGTCCTTCGCAGGCTTTTTTGATTAATACCATTAAGAATCCACCAAGGAAACCTGCTAGCAATGCCCCTAAGAATCCCGATGGTACATTTCCGCCCGGAGATGTAAATGTTGCTCCGGTCACTGCCATTGCTCCTCCTGCCATACCTACCAGAAATCCCGGTCTGTCTGCAATACTTAGTCCAATGTAACCTGCAAGCACCGGTATCATGAATTGGAATGCGTAGTTTCCCATATTTTTAAACCATGCCGCAGCCGCCAGATGTGTTCCAAAATCCGCATCCTGTGGTGCACCGCCAATTGAATCTATCAAAAATGCAAGTGCTATAAATATTCCGCCCGCTACCGTAAATGGAAGCATATTAGATACACCATTCATCAAATGTTTGTAAAGTTTTCTTCCAAAGCTTTCGTCATCTCCTGATGAGTCACTGCTGCTTTGCGCACCGCCCTTGTGATGATATACCGGCGCATCTCCGTCTTCTATACGTTTTATTAATTCTTCCGGTATCTTTATTCCATCGGAAACCTTTGTCTTTATGACCTGCTTGCCGTCAAATCTGGCCATCTCGACAGTCTTGTCTGCTGCAACTATTATTCCGTCACAGGCTTCTATCTCTTCCTTCGTGATGATATTTTTTGCACCACCGGAACCGTTTGTCTCAACTTTTATGGATATACCCATTTTCTTTCCTGCTTTTTCAAGTGCCTCTGCAGCCATATATGTGTGTGCAATTCCTGTCGGACATGCCGTTACGGCAAGCACTTTATAGCCGTCTTCAGTCTTTTTTTCTTCTCTAGGCTCGTCAGGATATTTCTCATTTTCCATTTCATCTATTATCTTTAAAAATTCATCTTTATCCTTAGCACCTATAAGTTTTTCTCTAAAATCTTCATCCATAAGAATTGTCATTAATCTTGATAATACTTCAAGATGTACATCCCCGTCATTAGGAGCCGCTATCATGAATAAAAGATTTGACGGTTCATCATCAAGTGCCTCATAATCAACTCCACCAGGAACTGTCATGGCTGCAAGTGATGGTGATTTTACCGCTGTACTCTTTGCGTGTGGTATCGCTATACCTTCTCCAACTGCCGTTGATCCTTTTTCTTCTCTTGCAAGTATGCCCTTCCTGTAAGCTTCTTTATTGATGATTTTTCCACCTTTAACCTGCAGGTCTATCAGCATTTCTATGGCTTCCTGCTTTGATGCCGGCGAAGCGCCAAGTTTTATACTGTTCTTATTGAGTAAATCAACTATACGCATAGACTTTCCCTCCTTCATACATTACAACGTTTTAAGTAACTCCAATATCTTATCTCTCGTTGCCAATCCGTCTGAAAATGCCGTTGCTCCGCCTGCAGCCGTTCCGAGTTTTAATGCATATTCGTAATCATTTTCTACTGATCCGGCAACAAATCCCGCTACCATCGAATCTCCTGCTCCTACTGAATTTTTTACTGTACCTTTGCACACTCCGCATATATGAGTTTTTCCATTTTCATCAACTAGAAGTGCACCATCTCCTGCCATCGAAATCAGTACATTTTTTGCTCCTTTTTCCTGAAGCTTTCGTGCGTATTTTTCTATCTCAGCTTTTGTTGTAAGTTTTACGCCAAACATTTCTCCTAATTCGTAATTATTCGGCTTGATTAAAAATGGTTTGTATTTTAAAACGTTCAGCAAAAGATCTTTTGTAGCATCCACAACCGTCTTTATGTCTCTCACCGAAAGCCTCTTTAATATTTTTTCGTATATATCTGAAGGCAGGCTGTTCGGAATGCTTCCTGCAAGTATAAGTGTGTCTCCATCTTTTAATGTGTCAAATTTTTCATACAGTGTCAAAATGGCTTCATCATCAATGTGCGGTCCCTGCCCATTTAGCTCTGTCTCTTCTGCGGCTTTGATTTTCACATTTATACGTGAATTACCATTTTTAAGTCTGACAAAATCTGCGTCTATCCCCATTGCTTTTATCCCGTTTTCTATAGCTTCGCCCGTAAAACCGGCGATAAATCCAAGTGCTTTTGACTTAATGCCCAGTTCATTCATGATGATTGAAACATTTATTCCTTTTCCACCAAAAAACATTTCTTCATACGATGCACGATTTACCTCGCCAAGCCTTAAGTCTGCCGTACGGACGACATAGTCTATAGCAGGATTAAATGTTACGGTATAAATCAATTACATTACCTCCTTTATACTTGTTGCCGACAAATATTTTTTGTCAACCAGCTTGTCTGTGATAATTTTTACCCGTCCAAGCTTTGCAAAGGCTACTGACGTTATCTGCTCGAATTTGGAGTGATCTGCCAGAATATAAACATTTCTACTGTTTTTTATGACTGCCGTCTTTACACTCGCTTCATTTCTGTCCGGAGTGGAAATATCTCCTGAAAGTGAGATGCCGTTTGCTCCGAGAAAACTTTTTGTAAAGTTGTAATTTTGCAGACTGCTTACACATTCTGCTCCGATAACAGCTTCTGTCACAAGTTTTATCTCTCCTGCCGGAATAAAAACTTTAAATCCTCTTTGTGCAAGTTTTTTTGCATGTATAAAAGCGTTTGTCACAAATGTTACATTCTTGTCGGGAATAAATTCAATCATTTTTTCTGTTGTTGTCCCCGCATCGATGAATACAAAATCTCCATCATCAATAAGCGAAGCGGCATATCTTGCGATAGCTTTCTTTTCCTCATTAAATAATTTTGATTTTTCCTCTATATCCTGTTCAACAAATATAAATGAATCATTTATAGAGATTGCTCCACCGTGCACTTTAACCAGCAGACCCTTTTGTGCAAGTGCATTCAAGTCACGCCTTACTGTGGATTCTGATGTGCCAAGCAGTTCGCAAAGTTCACCAAGCTTGACGCTTTTGTTAGCATTAACCGCATTGAGTATTTTTGAATGTCTTTCCTCGGTCAGCATTTACTTTCACCTCCTATGATTGTTTGTAAGCGTTTTTGATTGTTTCTGCTTTTATTTTAACATGTTAAGTAGTCATAGTCAATCATTTTCATCCATTTTCATTCATTTTTTTGTATCAAAATGACGGTGGCTTCACCCTCAATTCAAAAATACATGATGTCATCTGACTTTATAATTTAATATTAAACTGGTTATATTCAAATATTTTAACTTCTGCTATAACATTTAAAAATACAAATTCAAAAGAAAGGAAGAAAAAAATGGAAGAAAGATATCAACTTAACAAAGAACTTGCACAGATGCTTAAAGGCGGAGTAATCATGGATGTTACTACACCGGAACAGGCTGTTATAGCCGAAAAGGCCGGCGCATGCGCGGTTATGGCTCTTGAACGTATACCCGCAGACATAAGAGCAGCCGGAGGTGTTTCAAGAATGAGTGATCCAGCTATGATTCGTTCAATTCAGGAGGCAGTAAGCATTCCTGTCATGGCTAAATGCCGAATCGGTCATTTCGTCGAAGCTCAAATACTCGAAGCAATTGAAATCGATTACATAGATGAAAGCGAGGTTTTATCACCTGCCGATGATATTTACCATGTAGATAAAAGCAAATTCAAAGTGCCATTTGTCTGCGGTGCAAGAGACCTCGGAGAAGCCCTGAGACGTATCGCAGAGGGCGCTTCTATGATTCGAACAAAGGGTGAACCGGGTACAGGCGATATTGTTCAGGCCGTGCGTCATATGCGAAAAATGAATTCTCAGATACGACATGCAATGTCAATCACCGAAGACGAACTTTACGAAGAAGCAAAACAGCTTGAAGTACCTTATGAATTATTAAAACAGGTTCACGATACCGGCAGACTGCCTGTAGTAAATTTCGCGGCCGGAGGTGTTGCAACACCTGCGGATGCGGCACTTATGATGCAATTAGGAGCCGAAGGTGTGTTTGTAGGTTCAGGTATATTTAAATCCGGAGACCCTGTCAAACGTGCATCAGCCATTGTACAGGCTGTAACAAATTTCAACGATGCTAAACTCATCGCGGAACTTTCATCAGGACTCGGCGAAGCAATGGTAGGTATAAACGAAAATGAAATTAAAATTATTATGGAAGAAAGGGGTATATAATGCGTATTGGTGTACTTGCTGTGCAGGGAGCTTTTGTAGAGCACATAAACAAACTCAGGCAGCTTGACACGGATTGTCTTGAGATACGTAAACGAAGTGACCTGTCAAAAAATATTAACGGACTTATACTTCCCGGCGGTGAAAGCACCGCCATGCGTAAGCTCCTCGTTGAACTTGAATTACTTGAACCATTAAAAAAGATGATAACTGACGGTCTTCCTGTATTTGGAACATGCGCCGGAATGATACTGCTTGCAAAAGAAATCAGCGATTCTGACACTCACTGCTTTGGAACTCTTGATATAACTGTAAAACGAAACGCTTATGGCAGACAGCTTGGAAGCTTTCGCTGTATAGATAAGTTCGACGGTAAATTAATAGAAATGCCATTTATCCGTGCGCCGTACGCCAGGCGTATCGGTGAAAATGTTAAAAATCTGGCAACACACGAAGACAGGATTGTTGCCGTAAGACAAGATAACCAGCTTGCAACTGCATTTCATCCGGAGCTCACAAATGATACTTACATTTATGAATATTTCTTTGATATTATTGCAAAGAAAAAATAAAATAGTATAATTTACAATTGAGGTGATGAAAATGCAAATCAATATTAAACGCTCGGGTGGCGAACCTGCATATATACAAATATATAACGAAATACGAAAAAAAATAATTACCGGTGCATTTATACATGCTTCTAAACTGCCTTCTAAACGCGAACTTGCCAGAGACTGTCTTGTTAGTGTTATAACTGTAGAACATGCCTATCGCCTTCTTTGTGATGAAGGTTATTGCGAGATGCGGCCAAGAAGCGGTTGTTACGTTAAATACTGCTCTGATGATTTTTTTACTGTTTCGGCATCAGATAACGAAAAATCGAAAATATGCTTTCCAACTGCAGAGCTTAATGATGCAATTTCCTTTTCGCCTGTAGCATCCATGCTTAGAAAAGTAATTCTCGACTACGGTGAAATGATATTGATGAAATCACCTAACAATGGCTGTCAACTCTTAAGAGATGCTATATGCCGGTATCTGGCAAGATGCAGAAATATTACGGTATCCCCCGAACAAATCATTATCGGTTCAGGTGCCGAATACCTGTATGGTATCTGCATTCAGATGTTAGGAAGAGATAAAACTATTGCATTAGAATCTCCCTCTTATGATAAAATCTGCTCAGTTTACAACGCAAATGGAGCTGAATGCGATTTGCTCGAAATGGATAACGAAGGAATCCGTATTGATGAGTTAAACAGAACTAAAGCCAAAATACTTCATGTAACTCCATTTAACAGCTTTCCGAGTCATATTACTGCCTCAGCAAATCGCCGAAAAGCTTATCTTGACTGGGCATATAAAAAAAATGCCGTTATTATAGAAGACGACTATGATTCTGAATTCGAATTAAACGGAAAAGCTCCTCAAACTCTGTTTTCTCAAACTAATAAAGATAACGTAATCTATTTGAATACATTTTCAAAAACCATAGCCCCGTCACTACGTGCAGGTTACATGGTTTTACCTGAAAAGCTTTTATCTTTGTATGAAAAAACAGTGAGTTTCTATTCCTGCACCGTGCCGATGCTCGAACAATATTTTCTGGCCGAGTGGATTGATAGCGGTGAATTTGAACGTACGATAAACAGAGCCAGAAACACGTCCGGATCAAATATTTAAATATAATCTCCCCGGTTAATTACTGTGTGATAACCGATGAAAGTCAGCCGCTCCTCCAGACATTTTTTGCACTCTGCTGCTTCTTCATTCGTACATGCTTTTCCATCGTATAACGAATATTTTTTTCTGACAGGTTTGGGAGAAAGGTTCGGCATAAGTACATTTGCCCCTACAAGAATTCCTTTTTCCCTGCCCCACGAATCTATGGTTGCAAGCGCTGTTGTGGCAGGAAGCAATACTTTTTTTTGCATTATGCGAATCAGGCTAATCAAAAATAATGTTAACTCAAAACTTCCATGTGGTTCTTTTGCATATCTCGTATCTGCATGTGGAATAAACGGGCCGATACCAACCATATGCGGCTGTAAACTGTGAATAAATATTAAATCCTCCGCGATACACTCCATACTTTGATAGGGACTTCCTACCATAAAACCACATCCCACCTGATATCCAATTTCCTTAAGATTAATCAGGCACTGTTTTCTATTTTTAAGTGACTGTTCCTTCGGATGCAATCTCTTATAATGTTCTTCATTTGCCGTTTCATGGCGGAGCAGATACCTGTCCGCTCCCGCATCAAAATATTTTTTGTAGCTTTCCCTGCTCTTTTCGCCGATAGAAAGGGTTATTGCACAATCAGCAAATTCATTTTTTATTGTACTTACCAAATCCACAATTTTGTCATCTGAATAATCCGGGTCCTCGCCCCCCTGTAGTACAAAAGTACGATAACCAAGTTTGTACCCGGTCCCACAACATTCTAGAATCTGTTCCTTAGAAAGCCTGTAACGTTGTGCTTTACAGTTACTCTTCTGAATACCACAATAATAGCAATCGTTTTTGCAATAATTTGTAAATTCAATCAGGCCACGTATATAGATATCATATCCAAATATATCCGTAGCTATTTTTCTCGCCTTAGCCGCAGCATATTCCAGTTCATTTAATCCAAAATTTGCAAGTAAGTATACAAATTGCTCTTTATCTAATATATTTTCTGTTTCTAATATGTCTATTAATTTTTTCATATATATGTGTCCTTATTCATTATTTTCTATCATTGCTTTTTCGCAGGCCGCTATTGCATCCTCTAAGCTATCTGTAGCAAGTAAAAATCCTGTTGCATGGCAAAACGTAAGAGTTTTGATTCCAGAAATATTTTGTAATTCTTCAATTGATTTTCCCCACCATTCTACAGGAAACGGCACCTTAAAACTATCCTTTTCCTCATTTTGAACAGCAGGCTGTACATTATATCCGCCACGTTTTGAGGGATAAATGACAAAATACACATCAGATTCCATTAAGTATTTTTTCCATGGGATGAATCTTTGTAATACTAAAATATGATTTTTCATCCCTTTCATTGCTTCATCGAGCAATTCATTTGCTTTTTCTTTGCCTTTTGTATAAAGGATATGACGTTCAAGAATTGTCTTAGCAAGCTCAACTGCCTTAAAAAAATACTCATCCGAATCCGCTTCTTCATCCCAGCAGGGATTAAAAACTGAAATCGTCTTAGATAAATCACACGGCTCACCTGTATTATCTGAATAATCAAGCGGCTGGATAAATGACTCATCAAATTTCTCTGCCTCATCTTCGCTTAGCAAATAGTTTCCAAACCGCCTCCACAGTAGTCCGAAAGCTGCATAAGGACAGCCATTTTCTCTTATTTCTCTATCGTTCTGATGATGGTCGTATTCTCCCAACCCAATGTCAAATACCAGACCATCATATCCTTCCGGCACTTCAAATCCTCTTGTAATGTCTATCTCAGGAAATAAAATCTTTAGTAACGCTGCACTGAACACATCATCAGAATGAAATTTTCCTCCATGCGTAAATGCCTTTTTTATGCTTATATTTTCTGTCATCTTTAAACCTCTCCATCCTTAAACCGCTTCATCATTTCATTTGTAAGGCTAAGACTGTTTGGCTGGAGTTCCAACTCGTCTCTCTTTACCCATCCAGCAAATTTCAATTCATTTTCATCCATCCGGATGACGCCTTCTCCATCAGCTTCACAAAAGAATCCTACAAGTATATCCTGTGCCATTCCCCACGGCTGGGATTTATAATAGCAGATGTTCTTAACCTTCACGCCTGTCTCTTCCATAACCTCTCTGGCAACAGTTTCTTCGAGAGTTTCACCTATTTCTGTAAATCCTGCAACCAGTGCATTATGAGCATAACCGGTTCTGTACCTCGTTATCAGAATGGAATCATTTTTTATTACACCGACTATGACAGCCGGATTAATTCGCGGATAAATCACATTACCGCATTCAGGACATCTTAATGCTCTTTCTTTTTCATCTACAACAAGTTTTCCGGCACATTTCCCGCAAAACATATTGTCGTTATACCACTTACACAAATGATATGCTGTAAATACAGCAAAAACTTCCTTGCCGTCAAACAGATTACGTACCTGCCTGATTCCATAATATGTATATCCCTCTATATCCGGTTCAATGTCTCCCACCGCCAGAAAATACTTTCTATCATCTATAGAAAAAAGATATCTTATGTCTTCTGTCAAATTTCTAAAAACTCCCGTTGGAAAATCAACTCTGTCGTCATCATTTCCAAGAAGAATCTTACCTTCCGAATTAAAAAAAATCAAGTAATCTTTGTCTGATATTTCACAAGGGTTATATTCGTTATAAAATTTGCTTGGGTGAATATCCTGAACCATATTAATCTCCATTTCTCCACTATGTACTCTCGGAATCTTTTTGTATCGCATTTTTGAGATAGCTTTTTCATGGAAGACGACATTTATATAACCGAGAAGTCGGTGCAAAGGTGATTCCGTGAGTTGTAGCCTGTGGCTCTTTTCTACCTGCTATTTGCGGGTTTTTCTGTTTTGGTTCGTAGCCAGTTACCATTCCTTCACACTAATTTACTCTTATCATGACATATTCGGATTTTGTCCCGGTCTTAAAATCCATAGCCCAATCCGCAATGCCAGACGTAACTACAAAATCTGTACCATTTCTATTTTCATGACCATAATTTCTATCATTGATGCCAAGCCATTCAGCAACATGGTTTATCGGAATAAGCTGACCGCCGTGTGTATGACCTGATAATACAAGGTCAGCATCTGAAGCTGATTCATTATCATAATCATTAGGCTCATGGTCTAATACGATAATGTACTTATCTTTATCAACACCATCTAACAACTCAGAGATTTCATTACGGTTACCAAGTGCTGCATCCTTTCTTCCGACGATGCAAATATCGTCTATATATGCAACTTCATCCTCAAGAATATGGACTTTATTTCTTTTCAGCTCATTTTCCAGATCTTGCGCCGAAAAATCTCTGCTATCCATAAATCCCTCATCGTGATTGCCGTAGACATACCACACTCCATAAGGAATATCCATACTTCCCAGTGCCTCACAGGCTCTTTCCATATCCTTTCTCTTTGACCAGTCATCAACAAAATCACCTGCAATGAAAACTATATCCGGCGCCTGTTTTTCTATTTCTTTCATATGTTTTGCAAAACCCTCACCATCAAAAGTCGTGCTGATATGTGAATCTGCAAACATAACAATTTTCAAATTATTAACCTGCTTATCTGTATGTAATTCATAATTTGTTTTCCATACATTATGACAGAGATAATATGCGTTTGACATATATAGAACCGATGTCAGAATGGCAAGAAGGCATTGAATACCGGTGCCTGTAATATTTTTGTTAAGCCTTGAAGCACATTTTAATACTGCACGAGAAATCAGAAAAAATACAAAAAAATGCAGGCTGATTATAACAGCATTTACAACCGACATTAAATAAGCAATAGTCATAAATGCAAATGCAATTATAGAAAATGCCGTAACAAATCGTAACCATTTTTTTTCAATATGCTGAATTAATCCTATTTTGCTAATCGAATTAACCATGTATATTGTCCCTGATGCTACAGTTACAACCACAACCAGCAAAATCACTAACCACATCATAGGCATCTCTCCAAATCAAATCTTAATCAAACTTCAATCCCTTTAAAAAATCTCCAAATGATGTGCCTATTTCTTCTACTTCCGGAATCTCCACTTCTTCCTCTAAATATTGCTCCTCAGGATTTTCAATAAGTGCTTTTATCGAAAGGGATATCTTTTCATCCTTTATATCAATTACCTTAACATCTACTTTCTGACCTTCTTTTAACACAACTCCAGGATGTTTTATTCTGTTATGAGATATCTGCGAAATATGTACCAATCCTGATAAACCGTCTCCGATATCAACAAACGCTCCGTAGTTCTTAATCGTAGCGACCACGCCATGAAATATCTGTCCGGTCTGAACGTCAGATATCTTTTTCTTTCTGCTTAATTCCTGTCTTTCTTTCAATATTTCTTTTGCAGACAAAATCAACTTATCTTCATCCATATTTGCTTCAAAAACTCTCACTTCAAGTTCTTTTCCTAAAAACGGATTGCAGTCATCTATACGTTCAAGTGATAATTTTGAAACAGGTATAAATGCTCTTATTCCATCAAAATCCGCAACCACGCCACCTTTAACAATGCCGCTTACCATTACCTTAATACTCTCCTTTGATTCCTGCATCTTCTCTGCTTTTTTCCATGCTAAAAGTGTATCTGTATCATGTTCACCGTCGCCCATAAAACTGTACGATTCTTCTAACATATTTTTGTAATCATTCATCGTTTCTTCCATCATTAATCCTCCATTCCAAGCTCAAATATCCATGTAAAAATCATATGTCCATATGTTTTTTCACACTATTTTTTTTACACGTATCTTAAATGATATCATAACTCGTTTTTTCATACAAGTATTCATAACTTTCTTTAGTTGCATTTCTATTCCATCTTCCACCTGTTTTCGCCATTCTCTTCATTCCTAATTTTTCCATAAGCGAATAAGAAGGGGTATTTTCAGAATCACAATGTGCTATGAAATGATTTATTTTTAGTACGCTTTCTGCAAATTTAAGTAGTCCTGTGGCGGCCTCATATGCGATTCCCTGTCTTTGGTAAGAACTATCCAGTATCCATCCAAATTCCAATATATCTCTGTCTTCCATATAACTCAGACTAATACCTCCGGCTTGTACGCCATCCTTAAGTATTACGAATTCAAAATCACTAGGTTTTTCCTTTCGCCACTCTTTATTCATTCTTACAATATATCTTAAAGTTTCTTCTTTTGATTCAACCGGTAAATACATCATATATTTTGTAACTTCTTTATCACTTGCATATTTGTTCGTTGTTTCAAGATATCTCGGACTTAAAGGTTTTAGTGACAATCTTTCTGTTTTTATGCATGTAAACCTGTTAAATTCGCCTATCATTATAGCCTTTGATCCAGAAAAATGACCTATTTCATTTGTTTTTGCTACAGGAAGTTTTTCATCTATGTATGGCTTTAACAAATCATATACTGTTTTTTTCGTTTGTTTTTCCTCAAAAACATTGAATTTACCAAGCATGATTCCCGAAATCTCCTTAAATACTCCCAGCTGTGATAACCATGCAAAATATGTCGACAATGCATCAGCATCACTGCCAAGTGACTCAATGAAAAGTATTTTTCCCTTCATATCAGGAAAATACTTTGTGCCGGCAAGTTTTAAAAAGCAACGAATGTTTCCTCCAACAACAACTCCGCTCATGTAGTTTCCATTATAAAACTCATAATCAATATCAAATAAGTTCACACCGTCATAGGTCAGATAGTTTTTTAGATTTTCTGTCTGTATCTGTGCATACTCCCTTGCTGCATTTCTTACGTAATACAATACGGAAGATTTGCCTGTCATAGTATAAATGGCATTTATAATCGTCGTTAAATCACTGTATCCCCAAAAAGTTTTATTAGAATTTTTTATAATATCGTAATCCAGATATTCCAGTGTTTCATTTGCAATATCTCCGCCTGAAATATCAAATATACCGTCAACTTCCGGGTTTTTATAAAAATCCATTAAGTCTTCTGCTCTTTCTTTTCCGCCTGCAAAATCCATATCATCAGATATATAAATATTTTTAGCAAAAATCAAATCTATTCCAATTTCATTTAAATTCTCTTTGAGAACATCTAATTCATTTTTACTGTTTTTGTTTTGTCCGTTTGAACAATTTGATATTCCGTAAACCATATTAATCCTCTTTTCTGTCCCAATATGAAGAGTATAGCACAAACCTCCAATTTAGGCTACTTATAATATGTTAAAACTATACTTATTCATTTTTCCCAATGAATTCTGTGAAATTATTAAGAAGATTGGTTATGAACCTTTTAAAAAAGCCTTTCGTTATTATGTGGCTAATGATAATAGCACTTTTTTAACTCTAATCTCCATTCCGCAGACGCATAAAAAATCATATTTTCGTTCTACCTGCAATTATTAGTATACATTATAATGAATAATTTTTAAATATATTGATATATAGCCTCCGCTAATCTTTTATGTCCTGCTACATTTAAATGCTCCTGATCTTCTAAACTTGGTTTTACATAATCTGAAGCTGCCAAAAAATTTACATTATGTTTTTTTGATATTTTATAATACTCTTTTTTTAACCCTTTTGATACCTCTACTGATGCCAGGTCAAATTCCGGATCATATTCTTCTCTCCAAACATTTTTCCCCAAGTGAATAGGTGAAATTAATAAAATTTTATCTGCGGATACATATTTTAAAATACGCTCTATACACTGTTCCATTCCTTTTGCAATATCACGTGCCGTATTTTTATAATATGATTTACAGTCATTGGTTCCAAGCATTATTATTACAGAATCTATATGATTATTATTTTCAAATACCCGCTCAATAGAATTAATTCCACATCTTCCGGATCTTATTCTATCTTCAAATATAGTAGTTCTGCCACATAATCCTTCCTCCAAAATTCTAACATCTGCACATTCAAGTTTTTTTTGTAAAATCCCTGTCCAACGAACATTATCAGAATATCTTTCTTTTGTAACCGGGTTATATCCCCATGTATTAGAATCACCAAAGCACAATATATTACGCATCATAAAAACTCCTTTCTCTATCACTTGTTTTCTTCATGATACAACCAATTATCTGCTTTGTCTAATTCATGTTTCATATATTGGGTTATAAATTTCTCTTATCGCATAATATATGTGAACAAATAAGGTTCAGAAGAATTAACTCTTCTGAACCTTATGTCCTGATCTTTCTAAACTATATAAAATTGATATGTTTTAACTGATATTATCGCATAAATAACATTGCTACTCCTACTACCGTAAACACCACACCAAAGAGTCTCTCCCTTAGCATAGTTGAATCCTTTTCGTCTTCATCAGTTACAAAATACTTTGGACGCGCCAACATCAATAATCCCATCACTGAAACTATTATGAACAAAATAGATAAAAGTAATTTGTACATTTTCATCCTCTTTTCTTGCACTAAATCGCAACAATTATATCTTGGTTGTTAATTCACCTAACAACATTCAGAAATATATCATATGTTTTATGCATTGTAAATATACCTAATCAAATATAGTACAAATTTCATACAAAAATCAAATTAACTTCACTTTTTTGTCACCTGATTTTTTGAATTGATAACTATTCCATCTATACTCTTCACATAGGCTGATAATCTTGAATAACCGCATTCTTTGTATTTAAATCCCGGATATTTTTCTATTAATTTCTGTCCTAACCTTCCCAGCTGAATTTTCTGATTTTCTGATAATTTTTTTATGTAATTGCGTACTTCATCTTCTAAGTCTATATTCTGCATATTGTTATCATTCCCTCTGGTGACAGTCACTACACTACCTGATTGGACTATTGTAAATTTCGTCGCTTCCTGAATAAACTTTTTCATGGAATTATAACCATAATTTCTTTCATCAAAATCACTGTACTTTCTTTGAAGCGTACTTTTTAATGAGCCCAGATTTGTACTGGAACCATTATTATCATTCAATTGAATGATATTGTTTATCTCAGTCTTAATTTTATGCAGTGGTGTTACCGAGCTCTTTTCTTTTGACAAATCTTCGGATTCAATTTGTTTTACTTCAGAATCAATATTTTTGTTTGTATTATCTGATTCATCCTCAATTATTTTGTCTTTTTCAAAATCCTTTTCGATATCTTCTTCAGAAATCTTATCCAGAAATTTATACTCATTACATGCATTAATAAAAGTCTTCGAAGCCTTACTATTCCCCATTCCAATTACATATTTCCCTGCCTCTCTCAGACGATTTGCCAATCTTGTAAAATCGCTATCCGCTGATACTATGCAAAATCCGTATACTGTATCAGCATATAATATATCCATTGAATCGATTACAAGCATTATATCTGCTGCATTTTTTGCTGTCGAATATCTTGGCTGCATTATTGGAACGATTGCATATTCCAATGCTTTTTTATTCCATTCTGCAAGCATCGGTTTTGAAAAATCCCCATACATTCTCCGATATGTTACAATTCCACATTTCTTTAATTCATCCAGAATTGTTCCTATGTATTTTGCACTTGTATTTTCTGCATCTATCAATAATGCAAATTTTTTTTCATCCATTTTTTTCTCCACCTATTTCATGGCAATAATCTTATTCATTGCGTGACAATGTTTTACTCCGTTTTCATGCTCGTCACTAAACTTCTTACTTTCAAACATTTTAATATTCCAGTCTGAATAATAATCTTTTATCTCTCCCTCTTTGAACACTCCAACCATAACATCCTTTAAATCCTCCGGAATAGGTTCTGCATCTGTAAACAGTGCCACTATATGGTATCCATTTTTCTCTGTATGTTTTTTCAGTAAGTTAATCATTTCAGGTTGTTTATCTCTTTCTACAAATTGCAATACTCCATGCATTATAACCAAATCATATTTACACTTAAATTCAAAGCCAAACACATCGCACACATATGTATTGACATTCAGATTGTGTTTTTTCTTTAAATAATCAATTTTACTAATTGCATTCGGAGAAATATCAAACGCATCAACCTGAAATCCTAATCCTGCAAAATATAGTGCATGTCTGCCATCACCACATCCCACATCTAATATTTTTGCACCTTTTTTCAAAAGACGTGCAATATCAACTACTTCTTTGCTTGGCTCACCGAACGTGGATTTTTCTAAATCCAAATATTCTTCTTCCCAAAACGGCTTTTTAGTTTTACTTTCATTTAACCTTTTAAGTGCTTCATCCATTGTCACACACTGTGCATATCTTTCGGGCCACATCATCTCGTTATAGTATTTATATGTTGTTTCCGCATTCATATAATCATTATCAAATGTGGAATTTGTTCCTTCAGGGATTATAACATGATATCCTCTGTCGAATGCAGTTCTTATAGTTGCATCTATACAATAATTTGTCTGCAGTCCGACTATCATCAATTCTTTCTCATTAATACTGTCTAAATACCCGGTAAATTCTTTATTTCCAAAGCAACTGTTAATATCTTTAACAAAGACTTTCTCACCCTTTTTCGGTTCAACCTGCTTAGCAATTTCAAAGTCTGTATCTCCGATTGAAAATCCTGTACCCGGACCGTCATCATGCTGGAAGTATATAATTTCAATATCGTTTTTTCTTGCTGTCTCTATTATTTTTTGAACATTTTCCATAAAACTGCCAAATGCGTATAACCTTTCGTCAGTTATTCCTTTTTGAATGTCTATAACTAAAAGAATCATTTTTTCACCTACTTTCTTTGCGTTTTTTCTCATTTTGTTCCCTTATATCATCATAAAAAACCTTATACCTGTCAACATGGCTCTTGATTGCAAGTTCGGATTCAGCATAATCTATCAATCCTGCTGCATCTACCCATTTATATTCCGTGGTTTCTCCATCCTGAAGGACAATAGAATCTTTTGGGCAGTTAACTTTTGTAACATACGAATATATCAGACTATGACTTACTTCTCTAAACACTCTGTTTATAAGATGAAAACTATCAGACACTATTCCCGTTTCTTCAAACAATTCCCGTTTTGCACACTCTAACGGCTCCTCACCTTTCATTGCAGAACCTCCCGCTGTTGCTTCCCAATACCCCGGATATACGTCTTTACTCAGATCTCGCTTCGTTAAAAGAAATGTTCCATCTTCATGCCGCACAAGGATATCACTTACCAGATGATATCTTCCATCCGGAATATCCTTATAATTGCCATGCTTACGTTCCCATACTTCTCCTGTTCTATTGCCATCTTTATCATATAGATCCCAAATTTCCATTTGCTTTATCTCCTAATCTCTCTATCTCTGTATTATATGCATTTTCTGTCTGTGTATCAAATAACACCCATTCTACCAGATCAAATTTATCCGGATTATCCTGTAAGAATTTGTTAACCGTATTAACTGCCACCTTCGCTGCCAGCTCAACCGGATACCTATAAGCACCCGTTGAAATAGATGGAAATGCAATTGAACGTATTCCATTATCCATTGCGATCTTCATAGAGTTATAATAGCACCCTGCCAGAAGTTTTTCTTCATCACTCATTCCTCTGTTCCATATAGGTCCAACAGTGTGTATTACATATTCACACGGTAAATTATATGCCTTCGTAATCTTTGCCTTTCCGGTCTCACATCCATGAAGTGTTCTACACTCTGCCAAAAGTTCAGGTCCTGCAGCACGGTGAATCGCTCCGTCAACTCCACCTCCTCCGAGCAGAGAATTATTCGCTGCATTTACAATAGCCTGCACATTAGTTATTTTTGTTATGTCGCCTTTTACTGTCTTTATTATATTTATCTGTTTCATCGTAATTACCTTTCATTTTTCGTTTTATAATCTCCTGCGAATTATCATAACCGCTCTCTTTATCATCGATTCCTTTTACAACATCCAGAAAAAACAATCCATCCCGATTGCAGTAGAAATATATCCTTTTCACACCGCGGATCTTAAATCTTGCCTCTGCGATAAGTTCTAAAAGTTTCTCTGTTCACGCAGGTTCCGTTCCTATCCCATATTTTTGGTTAATAGCCACTCTGCATCTATCTCTCAAATACTCATCTTTTTCAGTGATACTTTACATTAATCTCCGAACTTTTTCAATCAATGTAACATCGGCCGGCAGCCATTCTACAGAATCAATTTTATCTTTTGTCAGCCACTTTGCAGATTCATGCTCTTTAAGAACCAAATCACCTGAAATTATCTCTGCCCAGAAACATTCCATTGACAAATGAAATTCTGGATAATCATACTCTATCGTGTCAATCAATTCCCCGACCTTAATCTCTGTTTCGAGTTCTTCCATAATCTCACGCTTAAGTGCTTCTTCCGGTGTTTCTCCTGTTTCTATTTTCCCACCCGGAAACTCCCATCCACCTTTAAATTCACCGTAACCTCTCTGCGTTGCAAAAATGATTGTCTCACCTTTTTCATTTATTGCTTTTGTTACAGCTGCTACTACTCTAATTGTTTTCATACCGCATTTTCTCCTTCAGCCTGAATGTTGCTTTGCATATATCTAATCAAATCATGGATTTAGTTTTCATCCATTCGTCCAAAAACCGCATCTGTTCTTCAGTATGGAACCAATGCTCTCCACCCTCCATAACAGTTAATCCGGCACCATTTTTCTGAACAAACTCATTTATTGTATCTATTGATTGCAGATTATCATTACTTCCATAGAGTATTTCTGTCGGTACATTCCATGTAATCATATGATGTCTAATATATTGCAGATAATTCCAAGACAAATCATCACCAAAATCTACATGTATTATCTTCTTTTCTTCTAGTTCTTTTTCACTTTTCCCAGCCCAGAAAAGCATATCAATTATCAACTTTTCAAGGTTCACTATTGGTGAAACGAAATAAGCTTTCTCTACATAATCTCCTATTCCTGCATTCATCGAAAAATAGGCTCCTATACTTCCTGCAACAAGAATTATCCTATTATATTTTTTTGATAATTCTTTTAGCTTATTTGAGAACTCTTCTTCGGCTTCCCACGGATTTTCTGCTTTGTAATCAAATCCGTAAACATCATATTCAGAGAAATACTTTCTATACTGTTCTGATTCTTCAGCATTACCACCCTTGCCGTGAACATAAAAAACTAACGCCTTGTCCTGTCTATTCTGCCACTGCTGCTTTTTAAGATAAGTAAAATGCTCAGTTCTAATATCTCCCATGAGTGTACATGTTTTATTCACTTCCGTATGATGATAAACAAATCCGCATTTTTCCTGACAGCGTTTTGATTTTTCATTTCCATCATAGTATCCGCACCACATTGCACTACAGTCCAAATCTTCAAAAGCATGCTTTTGCAATGCCCTTACTGCTTCAGGAATATAGCCATTTCCCCAGAATGGCTCACCAATCCAATATCCTATTTCTATCTCATCATCGCTTGCTGCTGTATGTGACTGTACCGGTGGAATAAGCCCGATACTACCGATTGCAACATTATCTTCTTTAAGACATACCGCATAAGTTTCATCAGCTGATAAAACCCGTTTAATTATTTCTCTGCTATTTTCTACACTTGTATGTACAGGCCATCCGGCAATAGGACCAACCTCCGGATTTTTTGCATATTTGTATAAATCCTCCGCATCATCCTCTTTCCAGGGACGAAGTATCAGTCTCTCTGTCTCTAATATCATAATTTCATCATTCCTTTACTTGCTGCTTCAAGATTATTAATCGAAATACTATTGCTCTGCATATATCTAAGCAAATCATCTCTTACAGAATGTCTCATCTGTACTTTTACCTTAGCAATATCCCTGTCTTTACCTTTATTATCCTTTTTAATATCAGCCTTTACCTCGATTATATCGAACAAACCCATATAGTAAAAATTCGTCTCCGCATCACTCTTTTTTACAAGCAAATGTTTTCTGACCGCTGTGCAAACATCATTCATATAAGAACTGTCAACACCTCTGCCGATTTGCGAATCCCATCTGAAAATAAGATTGTCTTCAAACACATCAGCGTAGTCCGGCTTTCCTTCAACATAGTTCTTTTCATCCGAACTCTCTTCTTTATGGTATGTAACGAAAATAAAAACATCATCACCTATACGCTTCATTCCATACATTGTAGATGACAAATCTTTTCCACAATTCATCAGCAGACTAACATCTCGTCTGGAATATTTTTCATACAGTACAAATGGCGATTCATGACTAATACAATTTTTATACTTTTCCTTATATCTGCTACTCAAAATGTGATGAAACATACTCACATTGAGATGATTTGCTACAATC
>CAMHLZ010000044.1 GCA_946186125.1 uncultured Lachnospira sp.
AGAGTGAAATCATATCCAAAATATAAGGTAGGGTTAATTTAAAACGACTATACTAAGAAGTAGATGTCCAATCTAATTCTAAGTTATAAGTCTCCGGCGGATTGCAGAAATGCGCAGATGATGATGTCAGCAGAGCTGACGCGCATTTCGCAGCAAGAACGCTGAGGCGTTCTTGAACAGGGTAAGTAACCTGCCCCTCCGGGTTGTCCGTTCTTTGCACATTTTTCTTAAGGAGGGAAGAACGATGGGCAAAGTAAGCAACAGGTTGACGGTGTATTTTGAAGATCCGTTTTGGGTAGGTGCGTTTGAACGGATAGAACATGGAAAAATATCAGTGACAAAAGTCACGTTTGGAGCCGAACCAAAGGACTATGAAATACAGGAGTTTATTTTAAAAAACTATTACAATTTGCAATTTAGCCCGACTTTGGACACCGTTGTAAAAGAAGCTAAGAAAAATCCAAAGCGGATGCAGCGGGAAGTGAAAAAACAAATGCAGGAAAAAGGCATTGGCACAAAATCCCAGCAGGCGTTAAAATTACAACAGGAACAAAACAAACTGGTGCAAAAAGAGCGAAAACGTGAGCGAAAAGAGGAAGAAGCTTCGCGACAGTTCGCGTTAAAGCAGCAGAAAAAAAGAGAAAAGCATAAGGGGCATTAGCCCCCGGGGCTTTTCTTTTTTGTGTAAAAACAGCTTGAGCAAAAAGCAGCTTTTGTG
Source organism: uncultured Lachnospira sp. (assembly GCA_946186125.1). GTDB lineage: Bacteria > Bacillota > Clostridia > Lachnospirales > Lachnospiraceae > UBA2821. The sequence goes on from CAMHLZ010000044.1 coordinate 719, forward strand.
ATAAAATCACCTTAAAATTTACAAAAAGGAAGAACAAAAAATGAAAGAAATCAATCAAAAAATAATAGACGCAGTAATAGCGAAGGCAAAACAGGTATGTCCTGATTCACTGGCACTTATAGGAGTATATGGTTCGGTTGCAACCGGCGATGAATATGAAAAATCCGATTTGGATTTACTTATATTAATTAAAGATGATGAAGGATGGCAATTGGGAACAGGTTTCATATTAGAAGATAATCAGGTAGGATATGATATCTATTGTACAAACTGGGATGGATTAAAATATGATTCGGAATGTCATCATGCGCAGTTGTCAAAATTAATGGATTCGAAGATAGTATATGTTAATGATCAGAAAGCATATGATGAGCTTCTCAAATTAAGAGAAAAAACAAAAAGCTTTTTAGACTCAGACGAGCGATTCGACAGGGTAGGCGATTTGATAAAAAATGCTAAAGAATATTTTGCAGATTTATATTTAAGTGATGACCCGGGAACTGTAAGGAAGAACGCATTTGGGGTAATATATTATACTTTGGATGCAATAATGTTATTTCATGGAGATTATTACAAGCGCGGTTCAAAAAGAATATTTGATGAACTGAAAGAAAAAAATATTGATGAAAAATACATGGAAGATATAAAACGGATATCAAAAAGCAGTGATATTACAGAAATCAGAAATTGTGCGAAAAACATACTTAAATATACACAGAACCACACATGTATTGAAAAAAAACTAAGAGAAGTATCGGGCGAAATTGCAGATGAAATAAAAGGCTCTTATGAAGAAATGTTTTCTAACTGGCGTAATAAAGTGGAGGAAGCAGCAGAAAATAAAGACACAGTTTCCTCCTTTATGAACATGAATAATTTTAATTTTATGTTTTCAGGGATTTTATCTGAGTTAGCAACTGATGATATAGACATTATGGGTGAATATGATCCTGAATGTTTAGAGAATAATACCCGGCTTTATGATAAATGCCTTGAGAAATATCAGGAAATATATCAAAAAGCGGGAGTTAATGTTGTACGATATAAAAATGTTGACGAGTTTGTAAATAGTTATTTAGGTCAGACAGGTGAATGATATGATTAAAAATAAGCGATATAAAGCGTTGTTTGCGTTTATATGTGCACTGGGATGGTCAATGGCATATCCGCTCATAAAAGTAGGGTACAATACATTCCAAATAATGTCAGATGATTTAGGCGGAAAGACATTGTTTGCGGGTGTCAGGTTTTTATTTGCAGGAATTATAATTATTTGTTTTTGCATGTTTAGGAAGAAAAAGACGGATTTAAAAAGAAAGACAGATATTTCATGGCTCGTACTGCTTGCAATTGTAAATACCACATTGCACTATATGTTTGCATATATAGGACTGGGAAATAATCCAAGCGGAAGATCGACTATACTTGATTCAATGGGGGGATTCTTTCTTATATTTTTGTCTGTCATATTTTTTGAAGATGACAGACTCAGTACGAGAAAAGTCATTGGATGTATTATGGGGCTGTCGGGAATAATCCTTATAAATATTAATCCAGGTGGAAACTCTTTTGAAAATATTACATTCAGTGGAGATGGAATGATACTTTTAAATGCTCTGTGTGCAGGATTTGGTGGAGTTATTACAAGAGTTGTATCGAGAAAAATGAATATGATATCTGCAACAGGTTACAGCATGGCGATAGGAGGCGCGTTTTTGATTGCCATCGGTTGCGGTGTAGGAACTACAAGCAGGTGGAAGATTACCGGTGAGGGTATAATTGTTTTATTTGCTTTGGTGATGATATCAGCAGTCTGCTTTGCAATCTATAATGAATTATTATCAGTTCATCCTATCAGTGAGATTGCAATATACAACGCTCTGATTCCGGTACTTGGAGTATTTTTTGCAGCGTTGGTTTTAAATGAAGAGTTAAAATGGCAATATTTTGCAGCTGTATTGTTAGTTGCAGCAGGTATTTGTATCGAATCAAAATAGTAAAGAACGGTGAGGATAATGATAAAACGAAAAGCATATTTTCATCTGCCGGGATTATTTGAATTTTATGAATTGTATAAAAGGTTTTTGAGAGTATTCCGGTCGCATCCGGAATATTTTTATGAATGGTGTGAAATAGGCTCGATATACGGTGCGCCCGGAGATTGTATATGGGCAGGAGGACGTGTGGAATACGGAGAAGAAAATCTGGAAAAAGTCCTTGAATTATTAAAAGAATATGGGATTTCAGCAAGACTTACGTTTAGCAATTCGTTGTTAGAAAAAGAACATCTCGATGACGAATGGTGTAATTTTTTGTGCGAACTTTTCGAAAAAGGAAATGAGATTAGTAATGGAGTTATAATTCATTCAGATTTGCTTCTTAATTATTTAAAAACAAAATATCCGGGTCTATACTTTGTTTCATCTACCACAAAGGTGCTGACGGATTTTTCGGAATTGGTTCGTGAAACGGAACGGGAGGAATTTAAGTATGTTGTGCCGGATTTCAGGTTGAATAATCAAATAGAAAAGTTAAAAAAGCTTACACAGAAACAAAAAGATAAAATAGAATTTTTATGCAATGAATGCTGTGATTTTGGCTGCAAAGACAGAAAAAAATGCTATGAAGAGGTGAGCAAAATACACCTTGGGAAATCTGAATCTAATCATAAATGCACATCATCTGATGCAGGAGAAGGATATCGTTTTACGAAAGCAATGAATAACCCGGGATTTATAGGAATAGAACATATTAATAATATTTTTGTACCTATTGGCTTTTCTAATTTTAAAATTGAAGGACGTGGACTAGGTAGTGCAATTTTGCTTGAATTTCTGCTGTATTACCTGACAAAACCTGAATTTTATTTGCATGTAAGAGAGGCTGTATATCTTGATAATATGTTAGATTTGTTTTAAAAAAATATAAAAAATAACTTGCAATTTCCTTGAAATTGTATTATAATACGCAATTGTGTTATTAAAATGCTAAAAAGGAGAGGAATGTTATTATGAAAAAACACATGAAGAGAATATTGTCATTAATACTTGCGTTGATTATGACGATATCGGTAACTAATGGTTCATTTATCGTTTCAAATGCGGATGAAAACGATACGAATCAGGAAAATTATTTATTTGCAACAGGAGATATAACGACAAAAGAAGATATTGAAAATGATACTGAAGCAATGTCACCGGAAGAGTTTAGGGCACAGTTTGAAGATGAACTTTACGATGGTGAAGATGAACTTTGTACTATTACCAGTTATCCTTCATTCGTAGATAACAGTACTTCAAAGTACTTCCCGGCAGTGGGAGATCAGTGCAGTGTAGGCTCATGTACATGTTGGGCAGAGGTATATTATGCTTTTACATTTCAAAACTGTAAGGCTAAAAATGTACCAGCTACAGGTAACAACGTGATGTCACCTGCATTTGTACATAACCAGATAAAAAGTAACAGAGGTACAATATATCCTGATGTGTTAAAAGTATTAAAATACGAGGGAACGCCTTCTAAGAATACGGCGGATTTCGAAGATTACTATAACAATAATGAATGTAAGTCATGGTTTCCGGAAGAAAGTATATGGAATGAAGCAGGACAGAACAGACTTACATCATATACAAATCTTGATCATCCGGATATTATTTCATCACCTACAGATTCAGACTTGAATGATATTAAACGTTATTTAAGCGAAGGTAGGCTTGTAACATATACTTGTGATATTGGTGGATGGTGTTATGAGACTCTTAAAAATGGTTCAGCTCACAGTGGTGAGAGTATTGTGACACATGCAGTTGATTCAGATTCAGGTCACAGAATGGCAATAGTAGGTTATGATGATAATGTTTATTTTGATATAAATGGTAACGGTACAATCCAGACTGCGGAAAGAGGGGCATTTAAGATTGTCAACTCATGGGGAACGGATTATGAAAATAATGGATTTTGCTGGGTTTCTTATGATGCTATTAACGAGACATCACAGGCAGGAGTTTCATCTTATAAAAGGGAAGTGGCAATGGATGAATTTGCAGTTCAGTATGTTCAGCCGAATGGATTACAGTCATCGGACATGAAACTTGTAATGACGCTTAATACTGCAGCAAGAAATGAAGCAAGAGTTAATATAAAAGCGGTTGATTCATCTAATGTAACTCGTCAAATGGATTTTACAGCATTTTCTAATTCTAACGTAATGAAGTATGCTTTGGATGGTTCTTCAATAGCAACAGATGGAACAGTAACATTTGATTTGAAAAATGTTGTAAATGATTTAACACCGGATACGATAGGTAATTATTCATGGTATATAACAGTTAGGGATACAGTTTCAAATTCTAATGTATTAAAAGTAAAAGAAGCTAAGATAACTGTAAAAGGTAACGAATATGCAAGAGTTACAGATGCAGGCGAATCAATAAACGGAAATTCAGTAACATATGAATTTATACCTAAAAATGAGAATGTAACAACAGTATATTATCAGAACAATTCATGGTCAAACGCTTATATTCACTACAAAGTGGATAACGGTTCATGGACAAAAGTTCCGGGTGTTAAGATGAATACATGTGACAAAACAGGTTATACATGGAAATACACTATTCCATTACGTAAGCAGAATGGTGTAACAGTTTGTTTCAACGATGGAAATAATAACTGGGATAGTAATAATGGAAACAACTATCACCTTGGTTTGGGACAGTATGGAATCAAGAATGGTAATGTTACAGAATTAGGAATGTCAGCAAGTGTAAGTATCGCAGGTCAGGCAGGAAATGTTTATGCTGATGTTACAGTAGAAAATGGTGTTGCACCATATACATTTGAATATTCATATACAAGAGATGGAGGAGATTTAAGAACAGGAACATCAACAAAATCTCATATATATATGTCATGCTATACAAAGGGATTATATGAATTTAATGTAAAAGTTACAGATGCAGCAGGAAACGTGTGTAACGCAAGAGGTACATATGATTTCCCGGGACCATATATAGAAATCACACCTGATAAGGCAGGAGCACAGAAAGTTGGTACAACAGTTAAATTCAACGGTGAATATTACAATTTCTACTATGAAAAGTTCCCACCATATTTTTACTGGGAAATATCAAAAAACGGTAAAACATATGACGGAACAGTAGCAGGTAGTAGCGTTGAGTTTACACCGGATGAAGCAGGTGTATATACAATAAAATATTACACACCAAGTTATCTGGGTGTGCGTTATGAAAAAACTATTACATATGAATTTGTTGATTCAAATGTAGCTACAGTATATTATCACAACAGTTCATGGTCAAATGCATATGTACATTACAGAGTAGATAATGGTTCATGGACAAGCGTTCCGGGTGTTAGGATGCAGACAAGCGACGTTGAAGGATATGAGTGGAAGTTTGACATTGACTTAAATACACAGAACGGTGTTACAGTATGCTTTAACGACGGAAATGGAAGCTGGGACAGCAGAAATGGAAGTAACTATTACATCACAAAAGGTAAGTACGGTGTTTCTGACGGAGAAGTAAAAGAAGTCAGCGATAACCATGAGTTTAGTGTAAAGGCTTCAGTTGACAGAGCCGTAGGTGGAAGATATAACAAGACAAATATTACGGCAACAGTTAAAAATGGTACAGCAGTAAAATATAATTACTATATTTACAATTATGGACAGAGCAGATCAGTTGGATATGGTAATACAAATTTAACATACTCTACATATGGATTTGTGCCATATACAGCTGCAACATATACAATCGAAGTTGAAGCGATTGATGCAGCAGGTAATGTAGCAACTGATAAGATTGAAAAATATGTTGTAGAAGGAGAAAAGTGTGAAAGCTTTACAGCAGATGTGACATCACCACAGGCTACAGGAAAAGCTATCAACTTAACAGCAAAATTTGCTAACTATCAGAGAGATCCTTGGAATTCATTTAGCATAACAGTAAATGACGGAACATCAACATCATATTTAACAACAAATGAGAATAACGGTGTTGTAACAGGTACATGGACACCTTCTCATGAAGGAACATACACATTAACAGCTGTATTTACATCATTCTCAGGATCAAAGATTACAAAGACAATGCAATATGTTATCTCAAACGGTAACAAAGCAGTTGTTTACTACAACAACAGTGCATGGTCATCAGCAAATATTCATTATAAGGTGGATAATGGCTCATGGACATCAGTACCTGGTGTAAAGATGCAGTCAAGTGATTCATCAAAATATACATGGATGTATACAATTAACCTTAATAACGCAGAAGGTGCAACAATTTGCTTTAATAACGGACAAGGGCAGTGGGATAGCCAGAATGGACAGAACTACCGTGTAGGCAAAGGACAGTATGCAGTTATATACGGAAAAGTTTATCAGTTAGGATAATACTATTTTAGATATGCAGGTAGCAGTTTTTTGAAAACTGTTACCTGTTTTTGCTTGTGTTACAGCATATATTTGTTTTAAAAAAATAAAAAAATAACTTGCAATATCTTTGATTTTATATTATAATGCACAATTGTGTTATTAAAATAAAAAAGGAGAGACAAGATATTATGAAAACAAATGCGAATTTGAGAAAAAGATTTTTGTCAATTATTCTTTCAATTGCAATGGTTGTTTCATTCTTTAATGTAATGGACGTATCTACATATGCAGCTGAAGAAAAAAATGAAGATTCTTTTCACGCAACAGGTAACTTAATTATTAGCGATGAGGATATTGCTAACGATAAAAATGCAATGTCACAGGAAGAGTTTGAGGCACAATTCGATGACGAAATTACAGCTGCAGGAGCTTTACCTTCAGCAGTAGATAACAGTACATCAAAATACTTTCCGGCAGTAGGTAACCAGTTAGGAATTGGTTCATGCGGATGCTGGGCAGATGTATATTATGCATATACTTATGCAAGAAGTAGAGCAAAAGATGTAAGTGCTACTGGAGATAATGTTATGTCACCTGCATTTGTATATAACCAGATTAAGTGTACAGGCAAAGGAGGAACTTACCTTAGTGATGTTCTTGGAATGCTTAAGATGGAAGGAGCACCGGCATTTTCAAGAGCAGATTTTGAAACATACTCAAATGAAAATGGATGTAAAACATGGTTCCCTTCAGAAAGTTTGTGGAATGAGGCTGCATCAAACAGAATTACTTCTTACACATATTTAGATCAGCCGGGTACTATAACTTCTTGCGATGATCCGGATTTGAACGAGATAAAGGGATATTTGAAAGATGGAAACATTCTTACATATTCATGCGATATATACGGATGGAATTATAAGACATTATCAGCAGCTTCTGGAACAACACATGCAGGAGAATACATTGCCGTATCAGGTCAGTATGGTGATTCATGGCACAGAATGACGCTTGTTGGTTATGATGATAATGTATGCTTTGATATTAACGGTGACGGTACAATACAGCCGGCAGAAAGAGGAGCATTTAAAATAGCAAACTCATGGGGAACTTCATATAAGAACAGAGGATTCTGCTGGGTTTCATATGATGCATTAAATTCTGTATCACAGGCAGGCGCAACGACAACAAATACAAGAAGACAGGCAATGACACAGTTTGTTGTTCAGTATGTCGATTCAAATAAGAACTATTCTTCTGATGTAAAAATGGTTATGACATTAAATACAGCAGTAAGAAAAAATGCACGCGTAATTATTAAAGCAGTTAAAAATTCAGATGAATACACACATAATTTTGCTGCAACATATTTAAATAACGTATTAAGCTATTCTTTAGATGGTTCAACTACAGCTAATGATGGTACTGTATCTTATGATTTGAGTAACGTTGTAAGTGATATAACGCCGGCTACTGCAGCTGACTATGACTGGTATGTAACTATTAAAGATACAAATGCAGATTCAAACGCTTTTGCATTAAAGAATGCTAAGGTTAAAGCGAACGGAAATACTATAGCAGCATTTGAAAGCAATTCAGCAAGTGTTGACGGAAGTGAAGCAACATATTTGTTAGAGCCTACAAGTGGCAATGTAACAACTGTATATTATCAGAATAATTCATGGTCAAACGCTAACATTCACTACAGAGTAGATAACGGTTCATGGACAAGTGTTCCAGGCGTTAAGATGGCTGCAAGTGACAGAACAGGTTATACATGGAAATACACTATTCCATTACGTAAGCAGAATGGTGTAACAGTTTGTTTCAACGATGGAAATAATAACTGGGATAGTAATAATGGAAACAACTATCACCTTGGTTTGGGACAGTATGGAATCAAGAATGGTAATGTTACAGAATTAGGAATGTCAGCAAGTGTAAGTATCGCAGGTCAGGCAGGAAATGTTTATGCTGATGTTACAGTAGAAAATGGTGTTGCACCATATACATTTGAATATTCATATACAAGAGATGGAGGAGATTTAAGAACAGGAACATCAACAAAATCTCATATATATATGTCATGCTATACAAAGGGATTATATGAATTTAATGTAAAAGTAACAGATGCAACAGGAAATGTATGTAATGCAAAAGGTACATATGATTTCCCGGGACCATATATAGAAATCACACCTGATAAGGCTGGACCACAGAAAGTTGGAACAACAGTAAAATTCGCCGGTGAATATTACAATTTCTACTATGAGAAGTTTGCACCATATTTTTACTGGGAAATCTCAAAAGACGGTAAAATATATGACGGAACAGTAAGAGGTAAAAGTATTGAATTTACACCGGATGAAGCAGGTGTTTACACTATAAAATATTACACATTGAATTACATGGGTGAAAATTTTGAAAAAGTTATTACATATGAATTTGTTGATTCAAATATAGCTACAGTATATTATCACAACAGTTCATGGTCAGATGCATATGTACATTACAGAGTGGATAATGGCTCATGGACAAACGCACCGGGCGTTAAAATGCAGGCAAGCGACATCGAAGGATATGAGTGGAAGTTCGACATTGACTTAAATACACAGAACGGTGTCACAGTATGCTTTAACAACGGAAATGGAAGCTGGGACAGCAATAACGGAAACAACTACTACATTGCAAAAGGTAAGTACGGTGTTTCTAACGGCGAAGTAAAAGAAATCAGTGATAACAATAAATTTAGTGTAAAGGCTTCTGTTGACAGAGCTGTAGGCGGAAAGTATAATAAGACAAATATTACGGCAACAGTTAAAAATGGTACAGCTGTAAAATATAATTATTATATATACAATTATGGACAGAACAGATCAGTAGGATATGGAAATACAAATATAACATATTCTACATATGGATTTACTCCATATACAGCAGCAACATATACAATCGAAGTTGAGGCTATAGATGCAGCAGGTAATGTAGCAACAGATAAAATTGAAAAATATGTTGTAGAAGGAGAAAAGTGTGAAAGCTTTACAGCAGATGTGGCATCACCACAGGCTACAGGAAAAGCTATTAACTTAACAGCAAAGTTTGTTAATTATCAGATTGATCCTTGGAATTCATTTGGCATAACAGTAAGTGACGGAACCACAACATCATATATAACTACAACAGAGAATAATGGTGTTGTAACGGGTACATGGACACCTGACCATGAGGGAACATATACATTGACAGCAAAATATACATCATTCTCAGGAGCACAGATTACAAAGACAATGGAATATGTTATCTCAAACGGCAACAAAGCAGTTGTATATTATAACAACAGCGCATGGTCATCAGCAAATATTCATTATAAAGTAGATAATGGCTCATGGACATCAGTACCTGGTGTACAGATGCAGTCGAGTGATTCTCCAAAATATACATGGATGTATACGATTGACCTTAATGACGCAGAAGGCGCAACAATCTGTTTCAATAACGGAGAAGGACAGTGGGATAGCCAGAATGGACAGAACTACCGTGTCGGAAAAGGCCAGTATGCAGTTATTTATGGAAAAGTATATCATTTAGGATAATATAATACTTTAGATATGCAGGTAGCAGTTATTAGAAACTGTTACCTGCTTTTGTTATCAAAACATTATGTCATTTGACAGATACTTGAAAAAACTAGTATATATATGCTAAAATGAAGAGTAGTTATATTTATATGGAGGCAGACAAACATGGGAAAAATATTTAAGTTCAATCAGGATGTAGATACTGACCAGATTATTGCGTCGCAGTATCTTTTATTTCCAACAATAGATGAGATGAAAGCACACACTTTTGAGTCGCTTGATCCGGATTTTGCATCAAATGTAAAACCGGGTGATTATGTTGTGGCATCAGAAAATTTCGGCTGCGGTTCATCAAGAGAGCAGGCACCTGCCGTGTTAAAAGCTTTAGGCGTTAAGGCAGTGGTAGCAAAATCATTTGCCAGAATTTTTTATAGAAATGCTATTAATATAGGACTTCCGGTAATTGTATGTAAGGATTTACATGAAAATGTAAATGCCGGTGAAGAGATGGAATTATCTTTGCAGGAAGGAATTGTACGTGTTTCTGATAAGACATTTACATGTACAAAGTTACCTGAATATATGCAGGGAATATTAGATCAGGGCGGATTGATCGCATCATTAAATAAGGAAGAAGCTTAGGAGGTAATTAGCAGTGGGAATGACGATTGCAGAGAAAATAATTGCGGCAGCAGCAGGTGTCAGTGAAGTTAAGCCGGGAGATATACATACAGTTGAACTAGACAGGCTGATGAGTAATGACGGAACAACTCATCTTACTATAGATATGTATAATAAATTAAAAAATCCTCATATTGCAGATGTGGATAAGCTGGTATGGATAGTTGACCACAATGTTCCATGTGACAGTGTTAAGACAGCGGCATCGCACAAAAAAATGCGTGATTTCGCAAAGAAGAACGGAATAAAGTTCTATGAGGGTGAGGGTGTATGTCATCAGGTTATGATGGAAAAACACGTTACATCAGGTGAATTGATATTTGGAGCAGACAGTCATACATGTGCATATGGCGCGGTAGGAGCATTTGGAACAGGTGTAGGATGTACAGATTATTTATACGCCATGGTTACAGGACATTCGTGGCTTCTTGTTCCGGAGACATTACGTTTCAACCTTACAGGAAAGCTTCAGGAAGGTGTATATGCACGTGATCTGATACTCACAATTATTGGAAAAATCGGAGCCAATGGTGCGAATTATATGGCAATGGAATTTGGTGGAGAAGGACTTCATACTTTAAATATGAGTGACAGAATTTCGATTTGTAACCTCTGCGTTGAGGCGGGAGCCAAGACAGCACTTATGGAAGTTGATGATATTGCTCTTGATTATCTTAAAGAACATGGAAGAGAGCCAAAACATGTATTTAAGAGTGATGATGATGCAAATTATGCAAAAGTATATGATATAGATTTATCTACGATAAAGCCGATTGTTGCAAAACCACATTTTGTGGACAGTGTTGTAGATGCAAAAGAGTGTGTCGGTACACATATAGATGAAGCATTTTTAGGCTCATGTAATAATGGAAGAATAGAGGATTTGAGAGCAGGCGCACAGATTATAAAAGGTAAAAAAGTTAATCCGATGGTGAGATTTTTAGTTGTTCCTGCGAGTGCAGATGTTTACAGACAGGCATTAGATGAAGGTATCATAGATACATTCATGGAGGCAGGAGCTATTGTAATGAATCCGAATTGCAGCGTCTGCTGGGGAAGCTGTCAGGGTGTAATCGGAGAAAATGAAGTACTTATAAGTACCGGTACGCGAAACTTTAAGGGTCGTGCAGGACATAAAGACTCGTTTGTATATCTGGCTTCAGCTGCCACAGTTACGGCTTCAGCAATTAAGGGCGAGATTGCAACGGCAGACATGGTTTAATGCAAAGATGAAAGGAATAAATTATCATGGATAAATTTAGTGGAAAAATATGGGTACTTGGTGATGATATAGATACAGATATAATTATACCTACAGAATATCTGGCGTTAAAGACGGTTGATGATATGAAACCGTATGCGTTTTCACCATTACGTCCTGAGCTTGCAGGTCAGATAAGTGAAGGAGATATTATAGTAGCAGGAAAGAATTTTGGATGTGGTTCATCAAGAGAGCAGGCACCGGAGATTATAAAAGCACTTGGAATAAAATGTGTAATTGCAAAATCATTTGCAAGAATCTTTTTCCGTAATTCTTTTAATAACGGACTGCTTTTGATAGAAAATGAAGACTTACATGATGTAGTCAGTGAAGGTGACAATATTACGGTACATGTCAATAATTATATTGAGCATCAGGAAAAGAAGTACCCGATTGCAGAACTTCCACAGAATCTCGTGGATATAGTAAATGCTGGTGGACTTGTAAAGGCTATGAGAAAACTTAACGGTCTGGATTAAAATGTGATTTGTGGAAAGGAATGCAAAAAAATGGGTAAGACAATTATTGAGAAAATTATTAAAAATAATACCGGAATTGATGCTAAACCGGGAGATATAGTGACGGTAAATGTTGACAGGGTTATGATACATGATATATTTATTCCATTTGTGGCATCAAAGTTTGAAGAAATGGGATTTAAAAAATTATGGGATCCGGATAAGGTAGTACTTATTTATGATCATCTTGTTCCGGCCAGTCAGGTAGATGATACAAGACATTTCAAAGTAGGAAATGAATTTGCAGAAAAATACGGTATGAAAAATGTACACCGTTCGGACGGAATCTGTCACCAGCTTATGACAGAAGCATTATATGTTAAGCCGGGAAATATTGTGTTTGGTACAGACAGCCATACGACTACATATGGATGCGTCGGAGCATTTTCATCTGGAATTGGATATACCGAGATGGCAAGTATTTTAGGAACAGGAACCATGTGGGTAAAAGTACCGGAAACCATTAAAGTAAGCATTACGGGAAAACTTCCGGATAATGTTATGGCTAAGGATATTATTTTAAAACTTATTGGGGACCTTGGAGCAGACGGTGCAACATATAAAGCACTTGAATTTACGGGAGATACTGTTGAAAATATGACAGTTGCGTCAAGAATGTCGATGTCAAATATGGCGATAGAGGCGGGGGCAAAATGTGCATTATTTACACCGGATGAAAAGACAGCCGAGTATTGTGAAATAGAACTTGATGATAAACAAAAAGATCTTGTAGGAGATGCAGATGCCGTATATTGCAGAGAGATTTGCTATAAGGCGGAAGATTTTGTTCCGGTTATGGCATGTCCTTCTAATGTGGACCATGTTGAGCCTGTAAAAGATATTGAAGGAAAAGAGATTGATCAGGTATTTATCGGTTCATGTACTAACGGACGACTTGAGGATTTGATGGCTGCAGCATCTATATTGAAAGGAAAACATGTTGCTTCATTTGTAAAGCTTATAGTTACACCTGCAAGCAGAAAGATATACAGACAGGCAGATGAAAATGGTACGTTAAAGATTCTTGCGGATGCAGGAGCTATGATCACTCATCCTAGTTGTGGGCTTTGTTGTGGAAGAACAGGAGGAATACTGACGGACGGTGAGGTTGTTGTTGCTACAAATAACAGAAACTTTTTAGGAAGAATGGGAACTTCAAAAGTTGAGATTTATTTAGCTTCACCGAAGACGGCGGCAGCATGTGCTATTGCAGGTAAAATAGTTACACCACAGTAGCAGTCTGCCTATTCTGTTAGTTAAAGAAAATGAGGTGGAATATGGGAAGATTTTTGATAGTTTCTTTTGAAGAGAATCTGGAAAAATATAAAGAAATATCTGAAAAATATAATGTTGGATTTGAATTAAATGATTTTTATGATCCGGATGTTCTTACTAATTCTGACAGGCAGGAAGAGATTATTGCTAAATATAGAGAGATCGGGCTTCCGGATTATTATACAATGCATGGTGCGTTTTACGATATTATATTGTTCAGTCAGGAAAAGGAAATTGTGGAAATATCCAAAAAGAGAATGCTTACCAGTATGGATATTGCACAGAAGATTGGTGCAGCAGCAGTGGTTTTTCATACAAATGCGAATCCTTTTTTAGTAAATTTACCATATTTGAAAAATGTAGTTGATCGTACGGTTGAATTTTATAAAGAGTTGTTGGAAAAATATTCCGACATAAATATATATGTTGAAAATATGTTTGATGATACACCGTATGTGATTAAGGAAATTGCAGAAAAACTCAGTGGATATGATAATTTTGGAGTTTGCTTTGATTATGCACATGCAAGTATTTCAAAGACTCCGGTATGTGAGTGGATTGAATCTTTAAAAGGGTACATAAAACATGTTCATATTAATGATAATAATTTAAGAAAGGATTTGCACCTTGGACTGGGTAAGGGGAAAATTAACTGGCTTGAATTTAAGTTTTACTATGAAACAGTTTTTAAAGATGCTGATATTTTAATTGAAATAAATCAGCCTGAGGAGCAGAAAGCTTCAATTGAATATATTCGTAATCTGATACAGTCAAATGAAATGTCCTATGAGCCGGATGTTAAAAAAAGACCGAACGCAGAAGAAATGCTTGAAAATATTTTTTATTGCATGACGGAGCTTATGACGGAAAAGAAATTTGAAGAAAATTTAAGTCTGTTAAATGAGCTTGGTAGCAGTATTGTTGGCGCAGAGAGGGCGTCATTCTGGTATTGGGACAAGAAAAATAAGAAATACTGGACTTTTGCAGCAATGGGTAACGGTAAAATGATTATAGATGAAAAAACCGGTATTGTCGGAAAATGTATCGAACAGGACGAAACGATATTGTGCAATGATCCTTATTCTATGGATGAATTTAATGATAAGGTTGATGAAAATACCGGATATGTGACCAAATCGATATTGTGTATCCCTGTAAAAAATTCAAAAGGAGAAGTGATGGGGGCTTTTGAAGCATTGAACAAATACGACAGCCGGAGAAATGATATTCCTTTTGAAGAAGAAGATTCGAGACGGCTTTCTCTTGTAGCGGCATTTGGAGAAAAGACTATTGAATCTTATCTCTTACACCGGGAAGCTCAGTCAGATGAGTTGACGGGACTTAAAAACAGATATGCATTTTATGAGTTTTATAATAAGAATCTTTCAAAGTACGAGGATGGTAAGGCAGCTATTATTATGTGTGATATTGATCATTTTAAGAAAATAAATGATACGTATGGACATAATGTGGGCGATTTGGTATTGAAGGAAATTGCAGGAAAAATCAGAGCAAATGTTGGGGAAAAAGATTTGTCTGTTCGTTGGGGAGGAGAGGAATTTATTATAATTCTTATGGATAAAGATGAGGATGAGGCTTATGAATTTGCTGAAAATATGAGAAAAACAATACAATCATACGAGTTTGATACAGGAAGTGAAAAGTTTAATGTTACCATGTCATTTGGTGTAGATATGATTAATCTTAAAGAAAATGCTGAAATAAATGTAAAAAACGTGGATGATAAATTATATAAGGCAAAAAACACTGGAAGAAATAGAGTTATAAGATGACCTGAACAAGGGGGAATTATAATGAATGAGAGATTTGTTTTTGTAAGTTACAGCACTAAGGATGATATAGAAGTAGATACAATTGTAAAAGTATTGGAAAATGCCGGTATAGCTTGCTGGAGAGCGCCAAAGATGATTGGAGTGGGCTCTAATTATGCAAAGGAAATTCCAAAAGCAATTACAAATTGCAGAGCGTTTTTGCTAATATTATCTGAAAATTCACAGAATTCAATATGGGTTGAAAAAGAACTTGATTTTGCCATAAACGAGAGAAAGAATATTGTACCTCTTATGATTGGTAAATGCCGGATAAATGATATGTTTAAGTTTTATCTTAATAATGTTCAGACAATAAACTATAATGATAATAGTATTATTGCTTTGGGAATTTTGAGAAAGAGATTACTTGATATGTTAAATGATGGTGAAAAAAGTAAAGAAATACAGGAAAAGACAGATGTTGAGACAGAGAACCGGGATGATAATTTATTAGGAAGACAGGCAGAGCGGAAAAAGAAGATAATGAAGTTTTTAGACAATACGTCGGGTTATAATCCCCAGCCGGTTCAATGCGAAAAATGTGCTGGAGAAATAGATCCTGTTATGCCCGGAATATATAAGTGCAGAGAATGTGGAGCCATAAATTATGATCCGATACATAAAGTCAGTGAGTATTTGAAAAAACATGGAGCAAGTAACAGAATGCAGATTATTAGAGATACAGGGGTATCACTTGCGACAATTGAGCATTTTTTCAAAGAAGGAGTATTTGAAGTTAAAGATAGTGACAATACGTCGGGAAGATGTGTAAGGTGTGGCAGGTTGATTAAAATTGGTAATTATTGTGATAAATGTCTTCCGTTAGATGATTATTCCTACAATAAATGAGAAAGGTTTTTTTGTGTATGGAGAGAAATATCTGGGTGATAAATACCAACAAATTAGAATTGCTGGATATACAAAATACGTTGAATAAAACAGGAAGCCTAAGAACATATTGTGTTACCGGTGTCAGGACAATTGATAGTTTTCTTAAGCGATTTGACGAAGTACGTCCGTCTGTCATTTTGATAGACTATGATAACCAGAAAAGTGAAAATTTCAAAACGCTTAATAAGATTAAATCCGTGGAAGAAATGTCAGGAATCCCAATTGGATTTGTTGCTTCCAGAAGAACTGACGATGTACTTGATGAATGTTATGATAAGGGTGCAATTTTTGTTTTTAATAAACCATTGTGGAAAAATGACGTAAAAAGAATTTCAAGAGCGGCATGGCAGCACGAAAATATGAAGCAATATGAGAGCCTTTTATTAAAACAGTCCTATGAATTAAAAACTGCCAGAGAAATAAAAAAATTAAATGAACAATTAAAATCAAGAAATGAAATTTTACATAAAATTTTTGGAAGATATTTTTCAAGTGAAATAGTAGAGCGTATACTTGATAAGCCCGATGGCGCAACAATAGGCGGGGAAAAAAAGTGCGTAACCGTCATGATGGCTGACTTGAGGGGATTTACGGCTTTATCTGAGGGGATTGAAGCGGACGTTATAACCGATATAGTGAACAATTTTTTAGAAAAAATGACGGAAGTTATATATAAATATAACGGTTCAGTTATTGAATTTATGGGTGATGCAATTCTTGCCGTATTCGGTGCACCGATGGAGTTGAAAAATCAGCAGGCTGATGCAGTGGCCGCTGCAATAGAAATGCAAAACACTATGTCTGATGTGAATTATTACAATCTCCAAAAAGGATATTCAAGAATTGAGATGGGTATCGGTATTCATTATGGAGAGGCGTTTATTGGTAATATAGGTTCAGAAAAAATGATGCGCTACAATATTATGGGGACTACCGTAAATCTGTGTTCAAGGATAGAAAACTATAGTGTTGGAGGACAGATATTGATATCTGAGAGATTGTTTGAGATACTAAAGGATGATATTGATATTACCAATACTGTGGTAGTGGATGTAAAAGGAATATCATCAAGTGTAAGGATATATGATGTCTGTGGTATACACAATGTTCATCATATATGCCTGGACAGGCTGGCTGATGAAGACTGCATACCGTTAAAAAAAGAAATAAATGTACAATTAAACCTTATGGAAGGCAAGACAATTATCGGAAAATCATATATAGTTACGGTAAAAGCAATGTCAAATCAATATATTTTGATAGAGACAGATGGTAATATAGATATATATGCTGACGTGGAGATAGTAAAACATAATTCCAGGGGATATGCAAAGGTAATGTGGAAGAAAGAAAACCAATACTTTTTAAGGTGTACGAGCAGAAATATTCTGAAAGTTGGCTACGAGGAGGTAATTGGAGTGGAAAAAGAACGTGTGAAAATAGAATCATTAAACGGAAATCTGGTATTGAGATATGGAAACGATGTAAATCTTTGTGTTTCAGATGAGGTTGAATATTATTTTATAAAGTGTACCAGCACAACAAAAAAGGTACGAGCATTGGAAATGCTTAATTATGTTATTGATGAATCGGGTATAGAAGAGGGAAACGAAAAGATTGCGACAGCAAAAGTGTCAAAAGTAATGCTTGATGTTTATTTAAATGAAACAGGTGATAGTGGTGTTACGGATTATTTTGAAAAAAAGATAGCAGACTATTTTGAAAATACAGTGATTTTAGATACGTCAGAAAAAGACATTGATGTTACATCTATGAAAAAATACAGAAAAAAACAAATACCATGGGCTGTGGTAAAAAGTACTGATATTGCAGCAAAAGGTAGTGGGATTGTAGTAAAGTGTCTTGAAAATACTACAGGAACTTTGATAAATACGTCTGAAGATACATATATTATGATAGGTATTAAAGGAGAGGTGTATGATATTAAAAAGGAAAAATTTGATCTAAGTTATGAACTGTCAGAAGAAAAACTGGATATATTCGAAAAAATGATGGATTTTATACCAAGTGTTGAAATCGGTAAAGATGGTAATGCTGTAATGATAGATGAATTAGCAAGAATATGTTATCCAAAAAATAACAATTATATATATGCAAAACAGCTTGATAAGAGAACAAAAGTATTTGGTACGGGTGCAAGAGAAAATTATTTTCTTGGACGGAAAGGAGATTACCTTGCCGTCCGTCCTGATGATACGAAAGATGCATATATCATAAAGGGTAGTATTTTTGCGGATACTTATGAACCTATTGATAATTAAGAATTTTTTTTGAAATCTTGACCATATTATATGTGGAGGCATATTCAATTGGGGATAAATCCTCCACATAATTTTTTTCATAATTGATGGAGACATTTTTTTCGCCAAGAATATCTACTGCTTTGTTGTATGCAATTGCAGCCTCTGATTCACTTTTATACCTGCCAATTATATAATCGCCGTTAATATGTATTTTCGCTGTATACACATCTCTTCCCTGATTTCTATCTTTGAATACACCTTTATATTTGTTAATCACCTTAATATTCTTATATCGGAAATCAGTATTATCTCCGTTGATAAATATATAATCTCTTCCGGGTACAGAATGGCTGTGTATGCCGTATCTGGACAGAATATTGGTCTGCATGCCATAATCTGCAACAAATAAATGAGTGTTTCGTTTCATAATCTTATGGTGAGAGTAGAAGAATAAATCATCAACATCAAATTTATAAATGGTATTCATGTCATAATAATAATCAAAATAGTTTTTATGGACATAAATAGGATTTTTAAAATACATACCATTATCTCTATAGTTAATCAGACACACCCACTTTTCAAATTTCAGATAGCATTTTGAGGAGAAATAGTCGTTAATACATATATCATTATTATCCAGTAATGAACGACCTTCCAGATATGCATTTGATGCATCCGATTCTGTTTTAAAGCTCCCAAGACTAATATGCTTTCTTTTGTGCGTGACAGAGGTGCGGTAATATAAAGTCCCATCTTTTTTTGTGGCCGTAAAAACGCCGGCAGATAATGCGTTGTCCATATTTTTTTCCTCCCTGTATCAGTTTGTATAAAAATGATATGATAATATCATTGCATTTGCAAGTAATTGTAATAATTTTTAATAATTAGTAATACACTATATATGAGTGCCCACGTTGCTAAAGGTCGAGGTATTTTTTGACGTGAGCACGAGGGAATAAGTAATGGGGAAGAAGGAATATGAGAAGGTTAATTATTTTTATATCTATGTCAATTTCGATTTTGACAAATATAACTGAAGATAAGCAGCAGATAGAAGTTCCAAAGTATGAAATTTCACAAGAGAACGAAATTGTCACATCATCTGGTATCGAATTATCCCGGGAAGACTATAACCAACTGCTTCATATTGTTGAAGCAGAAGCCGGAAATCAGGATGATATCGGAAAAATTCTTGTCGCAAACGTTATATTTAACCGGGTTTTAAGCGATGATTTCCCAGATAATGTAACAGATGTAATATATGAATATAGCAATGGAGTTTATCAATTTGAACCGGTATTAAACGGGAAAATAGATACTGTGGATGTTACGGAATCTACGGTAGAATGTGTAAATAGGGCGATATCCGGAGAAAATTATTCAGAGGATGCTTTGTATTTTACAATGAAGACAGCCGGTGACAGTTGGTTTAATACGAGCTTGAGTTTACTTTTTGTTCATGGTGACCATTATTTCTATACTTGTTAAAATAAATAAGGTGTGCTATAATTTTCACTAAATGATGTTTTATGTATAGAAATGGAGATAGTTAGATGGATTTATTTTACAGAAGCACAAGAAATGCGAATGAAACAGTTACAGCTTCACAGGCTATATTAAAAGGTTTAGCAGATGATGGCGGTTTATTTGTTCCATCATTTATACCGAAGTTAAATGTTTCGGTGGAAGAACTTTCTAAGATGTCATACAAAGAAGTGGCATATGCTGTAATGAAGGAATTTTTAACTGATTTTACAGAAGACGAGCTTAAAGCTTGTATTAATAGTGCGTATGATTCAAAGTTTGATACGGAAGAGATTGCGCCGCTTGTAAAAGCTGAAGGTGCGTATTATCTTGAATTATTCCATGGTGCTACAATAGCTTTTAAAGATATGGCGTTGTCAATATTACCTTATCTTATGACTACATCGGCAAAGAAAAATGATGTTAAGAATGAGATAGTTATTCTTACAGCTACATCAGGTGATACCGGAAAAGCTGCTTTAGCAGGATTTGCAGATGTTAAGGGAACAAAGATTGTTGTATTCTATCCAAAGGGTGGAGTAAGTCCTATTCAGGAAAAACAGATGGTTACACAGAAGGGTGATAACACATTTGTAGTTGGTATCAAGGGTAATTTTGACCAGGCACAGAGCGGAGTTAAGTCAATATTTGGAGATAAAGAGCTTGCAAAAGAGATGGATGAAGCAGGATATCAGTTCTCTTCGGCAAACTCTATCAATATAGGAAGACTGGTTCCTCAGATTGTATATTATGTATATGCATATGCAAAATTATTTGCAAATGGAGAAATTAGTAAAGATGAAAAGATTAATGTAGTAGTCCCTACAGGAAATTTTGGAAATATTTTAGCAGCATATTATGCTAAGAACATGGGTATGCCGATAGACAGGCTCATATGTGCTTCAAATGATAATAAAGTACTCTATGATTTCTTTACTACAGGAACTTATGATAAGAACAGAGAATTTGTGCTGACTATGTCTCCTTCAATGGATATTCTTATTTCAAGTAATCTTGAGAGACTTATTTATAAAATAGGCGGTGAAGATGCTGATAAGAGTGCAGAACTTATGAAAAAACTTAATACAGAAGGAAAATATGATATTACTGATGATATGAAAAAGCAGTTATCAGATTTCTATGGAAACTATGGTACTGAGGCTGAGACTTCTGAGATTATTAATAAGATTTATAAAGATACAGGCTATATTATCGATACACATACTGCGGTTGCAGCTGTTGTATATGAGAAATATAAAAAAGATACTAATGATAATACAAAGTCTGTTATTGCTTCAACAGCCAGTCCATTCAAATTTACAAGAAATGTCATGAAATCTATTGACGGAAAGTATGAGAATCTTGAAGATTTTGAACTTGTTGATGAGTTAAGCAGAATTGGAAATGTTAAGATACCAAATGCTATTGAAGAGATAAGAAATGCACAGATTCGTCATAATACAGTATGTGAAGTTGAAGATATGACAAAGACAGTAAAAGATTTTCTTGGATTAAAATAATAAGATATACATTTATAAGTGAAAAGGGCAGTATATCAATACTGTCCTTTTTTATACGTATTCAGCATGATAATGGAGGAGTTTTAAGTGAGTAAAAAATTAATTTCATGGAATGTAAATGGTTTAAGGGCATGCATGACAAAAGGTTTTATGGATTATTTTGATAAAATGGATGCAGATATATTCTGTCTTCAGGAAATAAAACTTTCGGAAGGACAGTTTGACTGGGAAAAAGAAGGTTATAATGTGTATTATAATTATGCCGAAAAAAAAGGCTATTCAGGAACAGCTATTTATTCTAAAGAAAAACCTTTAAATGTTACGTATGGAATAGGTATAGAAGAACATGACAGGGAAGGCAGAGTCATTACTTTAGAGTTTGATGATTTTTTCATGATTACGGTATATACGCCAAATTCTCAGCGAGAGCTTACACGTTTGGAGTACAGAATGGAGTGGGAGGAAGCGTTTAAAAAATATCTGGATTCGTTAAAAGAAAAAAAATCAGTTATTGTGTGTGGGGATATGAATGTTGCACATAAAGAAATAGACTTGAAGAATCCGAAAACTAATAGAAAAAATGCAGGATTTACAGATGAAGAACGTGAAAAAATGTCAACACTTTTAGATGATGGATATATTGATACATATCGATATTTCTATCCTGACAAAGAAGGTGTTTATTCATGGTGGTCATACAGATTCAAGGCAAGAGAGAAGAATGCAGGCTGGCGTATAGATTATTTTATTGTATCTGAAGACATGAAAGATAAATTGATAAGTGCTGATATTCACACAGATATTATGGGTTCAGACCATTGTCCTGTTGAATTAGTAATAATGTAACAAATGACTAAAAAATAATTAAAAAAATCAAAAAAAACCTTACATTGAATAAAAAAATCTGTTAATATAAATATGTAACTGCTAATTGTCAGATAAATATAAAGGAAGTGTGTAAATGTTTGAAATTGGCGAAAATATTATTTATGGTAACACGGGAATTTGTAAGGTGGAAGATATTACCCATCCACAGATGGCAGGGGCAGATAAGGAAAAGTTATATTATCTGTTAGTTCCTATTGATGGAAAAAAGAGCAGAATTTATACGCCCACAGATAATGATAAGATACTTATGCGCCGGGTAATGACCAAAAAGGAAGCCGAAGAACTTGTTGTGGATATTGAAAGTATCGAAGGAATCGAATATTCTCCGGCTGACAAGACTAGAGAAGAAAAATACAAAGAGATATTAAAGACGTGTGATTGTTACGAATGGATAAAAATGATAAAGACGCTATATTTCAGAAAAAAAGACTTAATGTCAAAGGGTAAAAAGTTATCAAATACAGATGAGAAATATTTAAGAAAGGCTGAAGATAATCTGTATACGGAGTTGTCATTTGCGCTTGATATAGATAAATCAGGTGTGGTTGAGTATATTGAGAATCGGGTAGAAGGTAAATAATAAAAATTGAAGCTCAAAATATCAAATTTTTATGTAATAGTTTTAATAATGGTTTTTCCGTTGGTTTTTTATGATTATTATTATGATATTGCGGATGCAAAATATTTATTCTTTACATCAGCCACATTACTTACATCATTTTTGCTGATTATGTCTGTTTTAATCTCTTCCATAAAGAAGAAAGAATATGGAGAATTTGAAATAAATATAACAGCAAAATGGTGTGTTTTGTGGTGTATTTTAAATGTAATTTCATATATGATATCAAAATATAAATCGATTGCGCTGGCAGGGACAGACGGGAGAAATTTCGGATTGGTTACGGTGTTGAGTATCACAATCCTTTTTTTAGTTGTGAATTTTTCTGATATATCATTTAGCGTAATTTGCAAAATGTTTACGTTTACGGCATGTATGGTAGCTTGTCTTGGAGTAATTAATTCGTATGGGTTTGATCCGATTGGCTTTTATGAGGGAGTAAGACCGGATCTTAAAATGTTTTATCAGACTACAATAGGACATATAGATATTTGTGCGACTTATTATGCAATTACATTTCCGATTACCGCTTTTTCTTATATGAAATCAAAAGAATTAAAAATGCGTGTCTTTAATGGTATAGCGGCTCTTGTAATCTTTGCGGGAATGTTTGCCTGCGGATGTGACAGTGGATATATAAATCTTTGTGTAACAATATTGTTTATGATAATATTTGCCGGTGATATTTCAGAAATAAATATGACAGGGTTATTTGTGATTGTGTTAATGGGTCTGGCGAAAATTATGATGATTATTAATGTGAAAGCAGAGTCGGCGAAAGAAATGGATTCTATCGCTCTTGTTTTTACAAATATCAGGGTAGTTTTAACTGTGGTTATAGCGATAGTGATATATTTGATTATATGTAATATAACCGGTAAAATGATGAAAAAGGTCTTGTATGCAATAGTCGGTCTTTTCATCGGTGTTTTTATTGTTGCGACTATTTATTATAGTATGTTTGATAGGAAAAGTGACTTAGGCATTCTTGAGAATCTTATAAGATTTAATGATAAATGGGGAAGTTACAGGGGGTATGTGTGGAGAATAGCATGCGAGAATTTTTCAGGACTTCCGGTTATTAACAAATTATTTGGTACGGGACCGGATACTATTGAGCCTGTACTTATGATTAATTATAAAAAAGAAATGTTTGATATGTTTAGTGCATATTATGATAATGTACATAATGAATTGCTGCAATATCTCTGTGTTAATGGTGTGTTTGGAGTTATTGCTTATATTTGTATTGCTTTTTCTGCATTTATATCCGGAATAAAACAGTATAAGAAAGATGAAACAGTTTTGCCGGTTTGTATGGGTGTAATATGCTATTTCGTACAGTCCTTTGTCGGCATTAATCAGATTATGACGACGCCTCTTTATTTTCTGTGTATGGCGTTGTTAGCGCGAAGTGAAAAAAATAATAAAAAAAACTCATTATAGTATTAAAAATAATATTAAAGTATGATATAATGAATGACGGGCATTGCGCGGAATATGATCAAGGTAATAACTTAAGGAAGGTATATTGACAATGAAAAAAATGACAGAAAAGAAGCTGGAAAAAAGGACAGGTGCATTTTTTTAGCAACAGCATTACTGGTTACGAGTTTTACCGGAAGTATCATGTATAGTCAGAATACTTATGCCGTAGAGGGTGACAGAATCCAGTTTGCAGAAGGAGAAGGAACAGGAAAAGATTTTGATTCTTCATCGTGGAAATTTTTATCTAAAGATGGCGAGGGAAACATAATTTCTGATGAAGGAAAAAGAACTGATATTATCACTAATCCATATGGGGATCATGAGAGTGTTATCAGATTGATTAATGGGGTTAAGTCTAAGTCAGGTGAAGATTTAGGAATTGAGGATGTTGCCGGTGGAAGTTTTGATGAATACCGGGTTGGGGAAGCATTTTTAAGCAAACCTATTAAATTTAATTCATCATCAAAGTTTTCGATGAAATTTACATTTTCTATGCCAGATGCAACGGTTAATCCGGATCAGACGGGTGGAGACAAATTTTCAAGAGAATACGGAGGAGACGGAATTGCGTTTGTAATGACAACAAATGAAACGCATAATGTAAATGCAGGAAGAGGAATCGGATACCAGGGACTAGACAACAGTCTTGCAATTGAACTTGATTCGTTCTATAACGGAACATACTATTATGCAGGTGGGGGACTTGGTTACACTAACTGGAATTTCGATAATCAATGTTATTTCCATAGAAACTGGGATTATAACGGAAATCCTGATTATGGAAATACGAATCCGTTTAATGGTGGATATGTGCAATATCGAAACTGGTTTCATTCAGAGCGATTTGATCATGTAGCTATTGTGGAAGATGGGGATATTACAAAGCACAAGGCGATTTCTTATATTAATGGGGTAGATCCTACCGTTATGGGGGAATATAACAAATTTGTTAATCTTGCTTATTATGATGGACATGTTGACTCAGATAAAATGATTAGTATGTCTGAAGCTGATGCGATTGCAATATTAAATGATCCGTCTATTAAGACTAATAAAGAATCAGATAGAGATGATTGTGCAACACGTTTTGCTGATAAAGGAGTTAACAACCGTTTATTTACAGTATGGGTTGATTACGACGGAGATAAAATGTATGTTTATTATGCAAATGGAAAATTCTCTGAAGCTGTAAGACCTGATATACCACAGATTATTCAGACGGTAGATATGACAGAATTTAACGGAAAAGATGTATATATGGGATTTACATCGGCTGTCGGTTCTTCTAAAGCAAATCATACTATACATTCATTTTCATTTACGAATGTATATACAGCTAAATATACAGTTAAGCATTATTTTCAGGATGCACCGGATTCAGATTCATATACTTTAAATGATTCATTTACTGAAACCAAAGAGGAAGAAGTAGACAAGGTTGTATATGATACTGATTTTAAAAAGACGGTGGAAAATTATGAATATACTAACGTTGAAGGAAAATCCATACCTCAGATTACAGTAAAAGAGGATGGTACAGCGGAGTTGAAACTTTATTATAAACTTAAAGAAGTTGAGACGACAACAGAAGCGCCAACGGAGACAACAACGGAAGCACCGACAGAGACAACAACGGAAGCACCGACAGAGACAACGACGGAAGCACCGACAGAGACAACAACGGAAGCGCCGACAGAGACAACAACGGAAGC
>CAMHLZ010000045.1 GCA_946186125.1 uncultured Lachnospira sp.
ATTTATAATTATTTAGGAGTGTGAGAATATGAAAAATGATATTGAAAACAAAACATTACTATTTAGATTTATTCCTACGATGAGATGTAATTTTAATTGTGAATATTGTTTTCTGTCAAAAGAAAGAAATGTAAGTACAATGTTTGATGAACATCCAGTAGAAGAATGGGTTAATGCGATGGAAAAGTTTTCTGAATATAGTGTGGAGCCATATATGTGGGGAGGAGAACCTTTTTGTGTAGAAGAAACATATCGCTTACTGAAAGAATGGGTAAAGATGGAACATATTGTGTCAGGTTTTAGAATTGATACCAATACGTTTTTTGCAGAAAAAATAGTTAGAAAATGTCCGAGCAATAAAATTAAAATGAACTGTTCGTATCATATGCAATATCATACATTGGAAGAACAGTTTAGGAAAGTTAAGCTATTAAAGGATTATGATATGGTAGGGATGGTTAATTTTGTAGCTAGTCCATACAATCTTAAACATTTAAGAAATGATTATAATATGACGGTAATTGATTTGATTGATAAGTTTCGCGAAATCAATGTGTTTGTGAATGTTGCAGGAGATTTTGCTTTTGCTAATAATGTTAAATATGAAAGATACAAAGAATATCAAGCATTTATTCAACAATTTATTTCGCCAGATGAATGGAAATGGTTAAGAGGTGTAAAAAAAACAACAAAATGTGATGCAGGAGAAAAGTTTTTCTTTGTTGCAAATAATGGTGAACTTACAAGTTGTATTGACAGAGAAAAAACAATAAGAGGTAATTTTTTTGAAGGAATAATAGAAAAGAAAGATGTTGACAATTTGTGTAATGGAGGATGTCCTAGTATAATTCAGTACCCATTTAGAAGAGATAATGATTATAAATCTTATAAACATCTACTTAGTTATATAGAAAGAAATATGATATACAGAGAAAGTAGAAAAGAAAGCTATTTCGATTTTGTTTTTTGATTTTATAGAAGATTTTTATATGTTATATTAATGATATCGACGATAAATTGGGACTTTGAAGAGTTTGCAAAAGTGGAGTTTAAGATTAATCATGGAAGTATTATGCTAATCGAAATCTTACTTAAAAGCATTCAAGCTAATAACTTTTTTGCTTCTGTTATATGTCATGAGATGAAACATTTGTGTAAGTGGAGTGTGACAGTGTGACATATGATTCAAGCATAAATCTCACTAGGCAGACACATAAGGCAGGATGAAAGGAGAATAGAGCATGAGAAAATTGGTTGTGTTACCAAGTGATCCGATTGAGGCATATATAAAAAAAGGATATAATTATGATTATCTTCAAAGTTATTATAATCCACAGGGATATTTTGATGAAGTATACAGTCTTAGTGTATGGGGAGAAAAAGAATATAGGCGTGGTAAGATGATTTATAGAAGTTGTAAACCATCTGAATTCCAAAGAGCTATTATAGAGATACAGCCAGATGTTATAAGGGCATATGGTGCATATATTGCATCTGATTTGGCACAGTTGGCTAAGGTAAGTGGAATACCGGTTGTTGTATCAGTACATGATACAAATCCTGATTTAATTTATGATTCATTGAAGTATGCAGATTATATAATCTGCACATCACGTGCAGTAAAGAGCGTTGTATTGGAAAAGATTGATTTTGACGCCGGAAAGATATGGATTATGCCCAATAGGATTGATGAAAATATCATGAAAAGGACATTTGACAGAGATAAATTTGAAAAGTTAAATAAACGATTCAAAGGTAATAAGCATGTTCTGCATGTTGGAAGAAAAGCAGAACAAAAAAACATAGATACGGTTATTCGCTCGTTGAAATATTTGGATGATGATGTTGCGGCTGTGTTCTTGGGAATGGGAGATTCTACACCATACCAGAAAATTGCAACAGATGAAGGGGTAATTGCCAGATGTTATTTTGTTGAGTCAGTAAATAAAGAGGAATTACCTGTGTGGTATTCGTGGTGTGATTGTTTTTGTACTCCTTCAAGATGGGAGGGATTCGGCAATGTGTTTGTTGAAGCAGCAGCCTGTGAGGCTGCTATTGTTACATCTGATATTGCTCCTATGAATGAATATCTTACACATATGTTAGATGCTATTCTTGTTGGTGATTATGAAAATCCTAGGGTCATTGCATTTGCAATAAAAGAAGTTTTGTCAGGTGGAGAAAAAATTGAACATATGAAAAAAAGTGCAAGAGATGTTGGACTTAGATTTGAAAAGAATAAAATTGATGAGCAGGAAATTCGGATATATAAAAATATAATTGACAAAGGTGCTGATAGTAAAAGACTTTCACGTGAAAAAATAGAATCGCTACAAAGAAAATATAAAAAGTATGAAAATAATAAAAAAGTTTGTTTTTAAGATTATTGGTAATTGTCGGATTAACTGTACGAGGTGCATAGAGATGAGATACTGTTATAGTAGTTATAGTGAATTAGCAAAAAAGATAAATACACAAAATTTAAAAATAATAATCTACGGAGCAGGTATGATAGGTAATATCGTTGTTCCGTATATCATATCTAAGTACAATTTATATGAAAATGTTTTATGTTATATAGATGCTGATTATAAAAAACAGGGAAAAAACATAGATATAAATGGGGTAGAGTATCCGATAAAAGGAATTGAATATCTTACAAAATCGCCTGAAAATATTGTCATATTTATCACAAACAGTAATTATATGCCGGTTGTAGAAACGTTGGATATGATTTCTGAGCTTGAAGAAACAGAGGCATATATTATTCCAATTTTACAAGTGCTAAGCACACATGACCGCAAAGAAAAATATAATTGCAAAAAGTCTGATAAACAGTTGATTCCGAAAAAAATACATTATTGTTGGTTTTCAAAAAATCCAATACCGGAGTATTTACAAAAGTGTATTGCTTCGTGGCAAAAGTATTGTCCGGATTATGAAATTATACGTTGGGATGAATATAATTATGATGTAGAAAAAAATCTTTATATGAAGCAGGCATATGAAGCAAAAAAATGGGGATTTGTTCCAGATATTGCCAGATTAGATATTTTATATAATCATGGAGGAATTTATCTTGATACAGATGTGGAGTTACTAAAAAATCTTGATGATTTATTGTATCAACAGGCATTTGTAGGAGTAGAAAAATGGGGAAATATTAATATGGGTGGTGGAAGTGGAGCGGTAGCACATCATCCCGTTATAAAAAAAATGCTGGAATATAGAATCCATGAGAAATTCATTATGGAGGATGGAACCTATAATCAAACTACTTGTGGATATTATGAGACAAAACCTTTAATGGAACTGGGAATGAGACCTGATAATACGATTCAGAATATTGAGGATATGACTATTTATTCGTCGGATTTTTTTCATCCATATGATTACATGAGTGGAGAAACATATATAACAGACAATACATTTTCTATACATCATTTTAATGGAGGATGGATGGATAAATCTAAAATTCATGAACGAAAACAGACTTTAGTGAATTATAAAAAATGCTTAGTCGAATGGGAGTGAACGAAAATGAGTGATACAATAAATGAAAACCTGACTATTACCGTTATTGTTCCGGTGTATAATTCACAGGAGTATTTGCAGGAGTGTATTAACAGTATCAAAAATCAGACATATACAAATTTGGATATTATATTGGTAGATGATGGCTCAACGGATTCCAGTGGGAAAATATGTGATGATGCTGCCAACAAGGATGAACGTGTAAGAGTTATCCATAAAAAAAATGAGGGATTGGTTGCAGCGAGAAAAACGGGTATTAATAGTGCAAGAGGGGATTATATTACCTTTGTGGATTGTGATGATTATATAGATTTGGATACATATGAACAGATTGTTAATAATATATCGGATATTATTCCAGATGTAATTGCGTTTGGATTGATAGAGGAATATCCAGATGATTCTATCAAAAACATAAACAAGCTGGCATCCGGGATATATGAAAAAAGTGATATGGAAAAGAACATTTTTTCAAGGATGTTAAGTTTCGGCGATTTTTTTCAATTTGGTATATTACCAAATCTTGTTTGTAAATTGATTAAACGGAGTTTTTTAGAATATCATCCGCCTAAGGTAAGTGACGCTGTTACCATTGGCGAAGATGTTGACATGACATATCAGATGTTACTGAATGCAAATACACTTCAGATAATAAATATCGCACCATATCATTATCGTAGGCATCAATCATCTATGATGTTTCAAAAGGTTGAGTTAGAGAAATTAAAAATCCTTGAGAAAGACTTAAGAAGTACATTTGATTGTATGGATAGCGAATATAGTTTAGATAAGCAGTTAAACAGTTATATTAAATTTGTGTATCTCTTAAAACATCCTGAAACCATATTAGGCAAAAAATTTGATTTTTCAAATAAGAAGATTGCGTTATATGGGGCGGGAGGATTTGGACAAGCCTTTCATCAGTGCTATAGTCAAAATGTAGTGATATGGGTAGATAAGAATTATCAGAGATATGATTCCGTAAAACCTGCAGATGCATTGAAAGAAAGGGTAGAGAAATATGACATGATTTTCATAGCAATATTGAATGTTGCTGTATGTGAAGAAATCAAAAACACTTTGTATGAAAATGGAATTAGAAAGCCGATTATTTATTACAAAGAAGAATTATAATATCGGGAGGCAAGGAAGATGAGTAATAAAATTGTTTTGAGTATATGTATACCATCATTTAACAGGGGACATAGAGCGTTTGAGTTAGTTGAAAGTATATTGCCGTTGTTAGAGCAATATAAAGAGATAGAAGTGGTAGTGTCTGATAATGGAAGTGAAAAAAATACTGATGGTTATAAAAAAATAGAAGAGATATGCCATGACAGGATTAAATATAATAGATTTGAGGAAAACCAGTATTTTTGGGGAAATATAAATCAGGTATTAAAGATGGCATCAGGAGAGTTTGCGTTGCTGATAAGTGATGAAGATAAGATTGTAAATGAAGCTGTTCCTTCATACATAGAATTATGCCGTAATAACAATAATGTTTCCGTAATAAGGAGCAATACTGACCGGACATATTGGAGAATACAAGATGGTTATGTAAAAAAAGGAATTGAAGCGATTAAGAAATTCTATATGCTTAATAACTATATCTCAGGAGTTATATACAATCGGAGGATTGTGACAGATGATGTATTGGAGCGACTTTATGATGTATTTAATAATAACATAGCATACAGATTTTATCCTCATGAAGTGATTGATGCCTATTGTGTTGTAAATGGTGATGTTATTAGCTGTGGAACAAGGCTGATAGAAGAGGGAGAGGAAGAAAAAGAAAAAGAGCAGGACGAGGGTGCTTTGCCACAGAAAAAGTCAGATTTGAGGGATTATAATACCTATGCGAGCCGGTTACAGCAGCAGCATGGATTTATTCAGGTTATAAAAGATTTATGGTGTGCAGGAGAAGGAGAAAAGGCACAAATGTTTCTAAGGGCAATCACTAAAACTAGATTTTTGTATGATATAACAAGGGATATTTTAAATACAAATGATGAGGATTTTAAAAACGAGCTTTCGATGTTAAAGGAAGCAAGTATGGATGATTTAAAGTATTTAAATTTGGCAGTTATTAATAACAATATTGATATGTGGATAGAATTTATAGACGAAACAATGAAATAAAAAAGGACATAAAGGAGCAAAACTTATGGAAGTGAAGACAATTAGCAGTGAATGGGAGACTATACATCAGAGCAGAGAATGGGGGAGATATCCCAGCGAAACGGTAATACGTTTTGTGGCAAGGAATTTTTATCAAATGGATAGAGAGAATGTGAAGATACTTGATTTTGGATGTGGTCAAGGAGCACACACATGGTATTTGTCAAGGGAAGGATTCGACACCTATGCGTTTGATGGCTCGCAGTCAGCTGTTGATAAGGCAGTGCAATTTTTGGAAAACGAAGGGTTACGTGCTCATTTGGATGTAATGGATGGTGCAAATATATCGTATCAGGATGACTATTTTGATGCAGTAATAGACAGTGCATGTATAGGTCATAATATGATAAAAGATATTAAGAGAATGTATTCGGAGATATACAGGATTTTAAAAAAAGAGGGAAAACTGTTTACCACATTTTTCTCAACAAAGACAACAGGTTTTGGAACAGGTGAGTGTTTAGAACATAATACATATAAGTCTGTAGAGGCAGGACCGTTGCAAGGGGTGGGGGTTGTTCATTTTTGGGATAAAAATGAATTTAGTGAAATTGTGAAAGGAGCAGGTTTTAAAAACATAGAAATAGAAAATTCTATCTATACCAATAATGGTAATTACATAGACAGCTATGTCCTTACGGCAACAAAATTATAAAGAGTGAAAGTATTCGTCGATGAATTTTTTTCTCTCTTTATAATATTCTTTAAGATCAGGAAAACCGTCATCGTGAATACACCACGGCTTTTCCATATATGGGACGACAATATCGTATCCTCTGTTTCTGAACTCAAAACTTTGCGAAACATCATAAAAGTCCCATTTATCAAATAAATCTTCCCGCCATGGAATATCATATTGCGTGGCAATTAACAGTCCGTCCAATGCTTCAACCTTTTCATATGGTTTAGCAGGAGTGCCAAGTGAAAAATGTGACAAATGGTATATATTACAGCTGTATAACATTCCGATTCTTTTTTGATGCAGCATAATAGCATTATCAGCTAATTTTTTCACCCCAACCATACCGATAGCACCAATATTTTTGTTTTGAAAAATATCGATAATATGAAATAAAAAATCAGTTTCGATAATCATAACGTCATGATGCATATATATTTTATATTTTGCATCACTAGAACTCATTGCCCTGTTGTATCCGGATGTCATACTACAGGCATCGGTAATAGTGATTAACTCAACTTCATACCCTTCCGGTATGGCTAATCGATTAATATAATGGGCGGATTCGTTGGCATATTGTGTGTCATTGGTACACATGATAAAACAAAACTTATGTGGATTGATGGATTTCATATTCTTTTCTTAACCTTTCTGTATTCTCGGACGGATGTCTGACAAGGCTTAAATAATATAATGCAAGCCGGTAATCACCGCTCAGTGATGCAAGTTGGGATAATATGCATAAAGCGTTCTCATTGTCCGGATCAATTTCATGAAGATATTTTGTGAGTGAATAAGTATAGGTAAGTGCATTTAATTTTGTGAAATAAGCTATAAGCTTGTTAAGTAACACTATTTTATCGTATGATGATACATGGATTATATAGTTTAGCATAAAAACAGATACATGCTGCTCAATAATATATTGACAGATGAATGACAGAGCATTCGTGTCATCAGTAAATTCTACACGCCACAGATAAAATTTCATCTGTTTGACAATATATATAATTTCATCCATGGACTTACCTTTATCCAGAATGGTATAATGTTCTCCGGCATTTTTCTCCTCTGTATAAATCATCATTACAATAGACATATAAGCAAAATCATGCTTAAGGCAATAGGTATCTTTAAATGATGAATTGTTAAATAATACTTCTAACATATTGTATGATTCAGGTGTCTTTGAAGCCAGACATTTATCAATTTCTTTTTTATATTGTATCATCTCCGGGTCGTGATTCTTGTGCCATTCATATTCATACTCTTCACTTAACAATGCATACTCTTCTGAAGTATAATCAGTATCAGCCATAAGGGTTGTTCCTTTCAAGATTGTAATATAAAAAATATTATAGAATATCATTGACTGTTTTATCAATCATTTTTAATAAAAAATGAATAATATATATACGATTAAGAAAAAAATGATAATATCCGATAACTAATACAGATAAAAATGGAGGAAAAAAATATGACTTCGCAAATGAATGATACAGCTGACGAGAGTGGTTCTTTAAGAATGATATCAAGAGCGGATGAGTATCACGGATTATTGTGTGAATTGGAAAAAGAGATTGAGCAGCAACCGGTGGACATTGCTGAGAAATGGCTTGATGAACTGTATTGCAATAAACCTGTCAGATTAAAATGGTACTTGATGAAAGCAAATTTAATGTTGCGTAAAGGGATTTCTCCGGAAAAAGTGAAATTCTACATAGAAAATAAATGTATGCCATGCTATCTCTATGAAGATGTTGCTGGGTATTTTCAAATGTTGTGCAAGCTGTCACGCTTGATTGGAAATGAACTTGATGAGAAGAGGTATGTATATCAGTATTACAGAATGATAGAGTATTTTGGAGGGGAGCAAAATCTTAATACTCCGACGGATTTACAATTAGAACGCTTATGTGTTCAAGTATGTGATGAGTCCTGCAATAATATTGATGTGTGGAAAAAGTTGTGCGATTTATTATATATAACGAATGATGTATATTTGTATGTTGTGGCGTGTTCGGTATTGAAACAGAAGTTTGAGTATGATTATGGAAGAGGTATACAAAAACCTAATTTAGCATATTTGATTGAACAACTTAAAGGCAATCATAGTGATGCTTTTATTATTCTTGATGCGGATAATTCTGTTAAAGCAACTTTTTTGTATTATGCATTGAAGTTATTGAAAAAAGATGTGTATCTGCAATCTGACCTGATGTCTGTTGGAGAGAATGATCTATATAATATTTTCATGTCGGGAAATCAGTTTGAAAAGTACAGTCATCCTGCAGTCAATGGAACGGTACTGGAGCGTTTGTCATGCACAGAGGGTGATTACTTTGAAGATAAAATGGCATACGGAAGATATGGAAGTTATCTGAGTTATATTTCTAACATATATTGCATGGGAAGGGAAGAGATTATCAGTCTGCTTAAAAAATCTCCGGAATGTAGGTTTTCAATATTAATTCCATGCAGGAGTGTTACGCATACGTTGGAAGCTGCTATCAGATCTTGTCTTAATCAGACATTTACCGGAAATTATGAGATTGTCGTAAGTGATAATTCATGTGGTGAAAATGAGATTAGACGTATATGTGAAAAGTTTCATGATTCAAGAATAAGGTATTTAAGAACACCGAGAGATTTGTCACTACCTAAAGCATTTGAATTTGCTTATTTGCAGTCAAAGGGAGATTTTGTGTTCTCATTGGGAGCAGATGATGGTATTTTCCCATGGGCTTTAGAGGAAATGGACGGGCTGATTCAAAGATATCCTGATGAGGATATATTTTTATGGAGTGAAGCTTTTTACAAGTGGCCGGATTTGAACGAGAATATTTATAAAGGAAAGGGGAAAGTTGTATTTACCGCAGATAATGGTTACGTAAAGGGGAGTCCTGATGTACATTTTTATAATCCGGAAGCGATATTAAATAAATGTTTTTCACAGTATAATGCATTATATTTTCTTCCACAGTTGTATCATAATTCCGGTATCAGGAGAAGGTATCTGTATAATATGTATGAAAAATTAGGGACATTATGGTCGGGGTTTTCACAGGATATTTGCATGGCTGTATTGATTGCAAATTCTGAAAAAAGGTTATGTTTTGCTGATAATATTCTTACGATAACCGGTATTAGTAATGCTTCAATAGGGGCAACATATATAACACAGAATGGGGATTGTAATGGTGAGGATTCCATTCGAAATTTAACAACATTTTCTATAGGAACAAGGATACAGACGTATGTGGAAAGATTTTTTCCAAAAATAGGGTTACAAATAGGTGAACTATATGCGGGTGTATTGTATGGGTATATGATTGGAGTTGTTCCAGAAAAAATATTGGATAGTGTGGATTGGAAAATGCTTTACAAAACTGCTTCAGGTGAAATCATGAAAAATGATCCATTTGCAGATGCCAAAATCCATAGGATGAAGTATGCCGCATGGACCAGAGAAAGTGAGTTATCCGAATGGTTTGACAATGAAATATATCGCCCATTTATGGAACCGGAGAAGGAGAATGAGACAGCCGGAGAGGAGCAAAAGACAGAATTTGCATATGTTTGCGTTGGAAGTGAACGATTTGATATTGCATATGATGAGGTGACTGATATTTTTAAAGCGTCAAATTTAGTTAAAATTTTCGGTGTAGACGGAGTTGATGAAAAGGAGAAATAATGCGTGCTATTTT
Organism: uncultured Lachnospira sp.; assembly: GCA_946186125.1. GTDB lineage: Bacteria > Bacillota > Clostridia > Lachnospirales > Lachnospiraceae > UBA2821. Next base: position 10,108 of record CAMHLZ010000045.1, read on the forward strand.
AACTGGTGCAACGGGGTTTGTCGGTAAGTACCTGGCAAAATATCTTTTAGAGCAGGGATATGAAGTAACGCTTATCGTTAGAGAACCATCAAAGCTGTTGCGTGAATTGAAGAAAAATGTTTATATCATACAGGCTGATATGTCAGATTTAAAAAATCTAGATAATAGTGATTTCAACAATAAAACATTTGATTATTTTTTTCATTTTGGATGGGAGGGAACATCAGGAACCGGCAGAGGGGATGTAAATTTACAACTTAATAATGTAATGCATTCTGTAGAGGCTGTCAGACTGGCGGCAAGACTTGGTTGTAAAAGATTTATCAATGCGGGAAGTATAATGGAATTTGAATCAATATGCTATATGAAAGAAAATGGAGCATATCCGGGACTGGCAAATATTTATTCTACTGCGAAATTTGCAGCAGATGCCATGTGCAAAACAGTGGCTGCTGATGAAAAAATAGATTATATCAATATTATTATTTCAAATATATTCGGTCCGGGGGAAAATTCTCGCAGACTGATTAATGTATTACTAAGAAAAATGATGTTGAATGAGCCTGTGGAATTAACTGAGGGGACACAGCTTTACGATTTTATTTATATTATGGATGCGGTGAGGGGGATTGTACTTGCAGGAACAAAAGGGAAAAGCAATACTTCGTATTATTTGGGTAATGTAGAACAGTTACCACTTAAGGATTATATGAGGGCACTGAAAAAGTAGATAATACTGCCTATATTTGATATAATATAAATATCAAATATAGGTGGCGTTTTTTATGATTGAACAACAGCAGAAATTAATACTAAGTCCGTACATAGATATATACGATTTAATAATCCCACAAGACAACCTTCTTCGTAAAATAAAAGAATTAGTTGACTTTGGGTTTATTTATGATGAGTTAATTGATAAGTACTGTCTTGATAATGGTCGGAACGCTATCCCTCCCATACGAATGTTTAAATATCTTCTTTTAAAATCCATTTATGACTTATCAGATGTTGATGTGGTTGAACGTTCTAAATATGATATGTCTTTTAAATATTTTTTGGATATGGCACCTGAAGACGAAGTGATAAATCCAAGTTCACTGACTAAGTTTCGTAAGCTGCGTTTGAGAGATATGAATCTTTTAGACATGTTGATTGCCAAAACAGTTCAGTTGGCGCTGGACAAAGGAATCATAAAATCTAAATCTATTATTGTAGATGCTACTCATACAAAATCAAGATACAACTTAAAAACACCACGTCAGGCTCTTCAGGAACAATCAAAAAAACTGCGCCGTGCCATCTATGAAATTGATGAAACAATGAGAGAAAGTTTTCCGGCAAAAAATACCGAAGAATCCTTGGAAAAAGAATTGGAATACTGCAAACAGCTTATTTCTGTTATAAAAGAAAAAGAAGAATTGTGCAGCTATCCGAAAGTGCAGGAAAAATTAAATCTTTTAGAGGAATCCGTCAGTGATGATATGGAATATTTAGAAACTTCAAAGGATACAGATGCAAAAACAGGACATAAGACAGCAGATACATCTTTTTTTGGATACAAAACACATATAGCAATGACAGAAGAACGTATTATTACAGCAGCAACAATAACCAGTGGTGAAAAAACAGATGGTAAAGAGTTGCCGGAGCTGGTGAGAAAAAGCAGAAGTGCAGGCATGAAGGTTGAGGCAGTCATTGGTGACAAAGCTTATTCAGACAAGAAAAATATTGAAGCAGCCAAAGAAGGCGGTTATGAGCTGATAGCAAAATTAAATCCGGTTATTACCCAAGGCAAACGGACGAAAGAAGATGAATTTGAATTTAACAAAGATGCCGGAATGTACCAATGTAAAGCTGGACATTTAGCAATTCATAAATATCTTGATAAACGGGAAAAGGAAAAAAATAATAAAAATCCTCGAATGATTTATTATTTTAATGTTGAAAAATGTAAAAATTGTCCTTATCGGGAAGTATGTTATAAAGAAGGAGCTAAAATTAAAACCTACTCCGAAACAATAATGTGCGATTCCCACAGCGAACAGGCAAAATTTCAGGAAACCGAACATTTTAAAGAGAAAATGAAACAACGGTATAAGATAGAAGCTAAAAATAGCGAATTAAAACACCGACATGGTTATGACGTAGCGTCATCATCAGGTCTTATTGGTATGGAAATGCAGGGTGCAATGGCTATCTTTGCAGTAAATCTCAAAAGAATTGTAAAATTAATCAATGAAAAATAGAAAAATCAACTTAGAATATGAGACGTTTTATTAGGGAATGAAACAAGAAATCCATCAGAACCATTCGGCACTGGTGGATTTTTCTATTCTCTATAGATTTTTATTAAAAATGGTGTGTTTTTCAGTGCCCTCGGATTATATTATCAGGATGAGGGATGCATTGCTAAGTAAGTCAGAACTTCGATTCGGAAAAATCCCTATGCCTCAGATTCAAGTACAGTATGATGAATTTACGACAAATTTGTTATATGAATTAGATTTTAAATGTCAGGTAGGATTTGAAGAGGGAATTACGTATATGAGAGATTGGCTGAAAAAGGAGGAGGATAACAGATGATTAGTGATTTTAAGATAAAGAGTGATTTTGAGATGGAAGGGGTAGGAATCATTTCACCGTTTTATCGTGAGGATGAAAGAGGCTACTTTTTAAAAGATTACGAAAAAAATGCATTAAATGAAATGGGGATAGAAGGTGAAGTGTCAGAAGTGTTTGAGACATGTTCTAAGAAAAATGTTATACGAGGTATGCATTTTCAAACAATTCGGCCACAAGTGAAACTTATAAGGGTCATAAGAGGCAGAATAAGGGATGTCATTGTGGATTTGAGGGCGGATTCATTAACTTTTGGACAATACATGGCAGTAGAGCTGTCACATGAATTATTTGAAACACTTGTAATTCCCAGGGGATTTGCCCATGGGTTTGAGGTAATGTCTGATGAGGCTATTACACTGTATAAGTGTATAGGAGATTATTCTAAAGAATCGGATACCGGTATACGCTGGAATGACAGAGATGTGGGAATTGATTGGCACACGAAGATACCAATAATATCAAGAAAGGATTCTGAACTTATGACGTTTAAGGAGTTTAAAGAATTATATGGTGGTCTATGATATAATTAAAACGTACGAAAGGTGAGCAAGAGTGAATTTATTAAACTGTATTGTGGTGAATGTTGCAGACAGAAAGATGACGGAGGAACGCATTCATACTAAGTATGATGTAACCATACAGTCCGGATGTTCTGCTACGGATAAAAGGATAGCTGATTTATCGGATGACATAGGCGAAAATATTTCAGATAAAAACAGTTATTATAGTGAATTTACAGCAATGTATTGGATATGGAAACATAAAAAGGCAGATTATATCGGATGGGGACATTATAGGAGAACTTTAGTGTTGGAAGAAGCAGAGCTGGAAAAACTGATGGAGGAAGGTTATGATGTTGTAATGCCTGCTCCTATGGTTTTTGATACTAGTATTGAGAAACAGTATAAGGAATGTTCACCGTCAGATACATGGGATACAATGATAGAGGTGGTAAAAGAGCTGTATCCAAATGAAGCAGACTTAATTGTTGAATTATTCAGGTCAAATATTTTGTTTCCTTGTTGTCTGGGTGTGTATACATATGATTATTTTGACAGCTTTTGCAGATGGGTATTCCCAATTTTGGATGAAACATTCCGCAGGGTAGGAGACCAATGGGATACATACCAAAAAAGATATCCGGCATTTCTAGGCGAAAGATTGTATTCTGTTTTTTTTGCTTTGTATGGTATGGAAAAGAAGTATAAGGTTGTTTCTTACAAAGTCTATGATTCAGATAACGATACTATTAATAGTTTTCAGAAAATGTCAATGTCTGAGCTTTGTCAAAGACTGGAAGATTTTTTAAAACAAAGACATTTGCATAATGCAAAAGTATTCATATCGGATATAATTAAATCTGATTCAAAGTTGATAGAAAAAGTCGAATTTATACAGATTGCATACATGATATTTTTAATGGAACAGGAAAATAGAGAGCGGGGTAATTTTTTTGGCAGAGATATTACAGATGTGGAATTTCTTAGATTGGTATATAGTCAGTTAATATGTCTGCTGAAAGAGGTTAATAAGGAAAATCTGGATGTCTTGAGATTGTTCATGGACGATAATGGTGTGTCAACGTATTTTGTAAAAAATATGATGCTTGCTCATGAAATTGAAAATGAAGCGGTATCCGTTTTCTGCAATCAAAGATAGTTCTTTTCATTAAATCTTCGCAGGCATATTCAGTCCAATTGTATTTTTTAACTACCTTCTTTCTGTAACAATATGCCTGTGATGTTATGATTTCAGAGTAAACTGCCGTATTCTTTTTGAAATATGGACTGATATTTGGTGAAGTCTGACTCCAGTGTTTTATTACATTTTTGTTCATGCAGACACCACGGGAATGACTGGTTTGCAACTACGACAGAATATCCTTTTTTTTGAAATTCCATACTCTGTGACATATCATAATAATGCCAGCCGTCAAATAAATCTTCTCTCCAAGGAATGTCGTATTGTGTTGCCAGAAATACACCGTCTAATACACACACATTTTTATATGGTTCACTAAATGGATTTGTAAGGGTGTGTTCTCTTGTAATAACAGTGTCCTGATAGATATTGCGATAATCATCTATTCCGTTGCTTTCCCACCATATAAAGCTTTTAGGCATGGTCTGTACACCGGCTACTCCTACCATGCCGATTGAGGGTGTTTTGAATATGTTTAATAATTCATAAAGCAGGTTTTGATTAATTAGCATGGTATCCTGATGAATGTATATTTTATATTTGGCATTTGTCTGATTACATCCGATATTGTAAGCCTCTGTCATAGAAGCAGCATTACGTATAGGATGAATGGTCAACTGACAATTCTTTGGAATGTGCAGGTGGTTAATATAATACAGACATTCTACATACATATTCTCGTCAGAGACAGCAGTGATAACCGCAAAATCACCATCAGAATGAGTAACCTCCGCAATATTTGTTGATGGAATTGAGTAAAATTCATTTTTTGCATTATTTGACAGTTTTTTAAAGTATTGATAATCTGAATCTCTGTTCTGGTTTTTAAAAAAGTTCATTAATTTCGTATAAACAATTGATGGAGAAAAGCAGGTTTTTTGTATCATGTAGTTAATTACATCAGGGGATATGCTATGTTTATCAATAAAATCTGTCAAATCTGCTCCATCTGAAACGTTCATTTCACTTCTACGAATTAAAAATTTTAATGTGTAATATTCGGATTTTATTGAATCCAATGTTATATTACGTGAAGGATATGGTTTTTCATTTTTTTTGACATCAAAAAGCATAATGGACAGCCAATGATATATAATACAGTTGTCATTATCTATCCATTTCGCAAAATCCAAGCTTTCAAAGAGGTGGGTAAGGCATATAAGACAGTACTCTGTTTGACCTTGCCTGATCCATGCAATGAATTGTTCTTTTAGCTCGTCATTTAATTTTGAAAAGTTAAACGTGATTTTCTGCTGATAGGATTGCAGATAGTTTTCAAGAGTCACACTGCTACCGGAATCTGCGTATCGTAATGCTTCAAGATACATCGTATATGCCAAAAGATATTTTCCATGTTCTTCTAACCCGTTTCCAACAATTAAATAGTTTTCAAAAGTATTCATACGTCTGTTCTCCTGATATACCGATTGGAGGATAATATGTTTAAAGTATAGCATAATTATAGGGAAAAATAAAGGGATTTGGAAGATAATATGTTAATCTGTGGGATTATGTGATATAATTGGTACTAGATGGTGAACGTATTTTGGGAGGAAGAAACATGTATGAGGACATTATTGAGAAGATTCAGATAGAACGGTGGGAGGAGGCACGACTGTTGTTGCTTCAGGTATCACAGACAGATGATATATCTTGTATTCTAAATGCTACAGTAGATTTTCATTTTGGGGAATGGGAGTCGATGTTTAAGTGGCTTGAAAAAGGCATCAGATGTAATCCTGATAATGCAGAATTGTATTTGCTTCTTGGAAATTATTATGAAGAAAAAAATGTGAATCAGGCATATTTATGTTATGAAATGGCATTGTCATTATGTAAAGAACAGAAAGATTATGACACAATTATGGCATACTTGAATAATTTGTCTGAGAGTTTCAGGGTGGATGTAAAGCCGTATTCGTATATAATCATTTCTTATAACAGTTTGAAAAAAACGAAGGACTGTATTGAAAGTATAAGAAAAAATGATATAGAGGGAACTTATGAAATTATTGTTGTGGATAACGCATCTTCAGATGGCTCAAGGGAATGGCTTTTAGAATATAAAAATGAGTCGGATATAAAGATTATGTGCAATGAGGAAAATCGGGGATTTCCAATTGCATGTAATCAGGGAATTAAGATGGCAGAGCCTGAAAATGACATTTTTTTGTTGAATAATGATGCCATTGTGACACCAAAATCCGTGTTTTGGCTGAGAATGGGATTATACAGTGATGAAAATGTGGGAGTGACGGGAAGTGTGTCAAATTGTGCAGGAAATCATCAGGCGGTATTTATAGAAGAGCATACCATGGAGAAGTTTGAAGAATACGCGTTTTCTAACAATGTGCTGATGGAAAGTCCGTATGAGATGAAAGTATATCTTATTGGATTTGCCATGATGATAAAAAGAAAGGCATTAGATGAGGTTGGTCTGTTAGATACACGTTTTACACCGGGAACTTTTGAGGATGTTGATTATGGTGTCAGAATGAATCAGGCAGCATGGAAAGTGTTGTTGTGTAAAAATAGTTTTATAATACACATGAGTAAGGATAATGAAAATACCTGGTATAAAGTATATGGCACTAATAAAAAGAAATTCAAGGAAAAATGGGGGATGGATGTGAGTTATTACTCACATGCCAGAGAAGATATTATAGAGCTTATAGAGCGTGATAAAAATGAGAAATTTAAGGTTTTAGAAGTCGGATGTGGCATGGGAGCTACATTATCGAGGATTCGCTCCGAGTGGAAGTATGCTACAGTGAAGGGAATAGAAATATGCGATGATGTAGCCAGGATAGGACAGAATATAGCGGATATTACAATTGGGAATATTGAAGATATGAAGATAGATTATCCACAGGGAGAGTTCGATTATATTATTCTTGCGGATGTGTTAGAGCATATCCATAATCCTATTGCTGTTTTGGAAAAATTAAAGGGCTATCTTAAGCAGGATGGATGTTTTTTGTTCAGTATACCGAATATTGCCCATTTTTCTGTTATATGGCCCTTAATAAATGGAAGGTTTGACTATCAGAATGAGGGACTTTTAGATAGGACTCATGTTCATTTTTTTACTTTGGAAAGCATAAAAGGAATAATACAGGAATTGAATATGGATATTAAGTTTCTGGCTTATTTAAAATCTAACGATAGCGACAAGCCGGAAAATTTAGAGATAGTAAATCGACTGACTGAACTCACAGGTTCACCGGAAGACAAATATAACTTTATGGCATATCAATACATTTTAAAAGTTGGAAACCGTAAATAATAAAGAAATACAATACATTTTAAGGAGTCAGATATGTTTAATCTCGAACAGTTTATTGCAAAATATGTAACAAAGAGACCGGAGTCAATGTTTCTTAAAGATATAGAGAATAACAGAAAAGTGCTTAAAGAAAAAATAGAAGGGAAGTCCGTACTTGTAATCGGAGGTGCAGGAAGTATAGGTTCATCTTTTATTAAGGCTATTCTCCCATTTAAACCTTCGTCTCTTGTAGTGGCAGATACCAATGAAAATGCATTGGCGGAGCTTACAAGAGATTTGCGTTCGACAAAAGATATGTATATGCCGGAAGAGTACATTCCGTATCCGATGGACTTTGCCTCACCTGTGTTTAAGAAAATGTTTATCAGGCACAAGGGATTTGATATTGTAGGAAATTTTTCGGCACATAAGCATGTGCGGTCTGAAAAGGATATTTACTCTGTAGAAGCACTTCTTCAAAATAATATTCTTCATGCAAAGGGATTGCTGGATTTACTTGCACAGTATCCGCCGGAGGAGTATTTTTGTGTATCAACAGACAAGGCGGCAAACCCGGTAAATATCATGGGAGCATCAAAAAGAATTATGGAAGATTTGATTTTCAGTTATTCAGATAAGTTCCCGGTTAAGACAGCGCGCTTTGCAAATGTTGCATTTTCAAATGGGTCACTACCTTTTGGATTTTTGGAGAGAATTAAAAAGCAGCAGCCATTGTCAGCACCTTCGGATGTGTTGCGGTATTTTGTATCGCCGGAAGAATCAGGGCAGATTTGTATGCTGTCATGTATGTTAGGCGAAAATCGTGCTATATTCTTCCCAAAGCTTGAAGAGGCACAGATGATGACGTTTGATGCCATCGGAACAAAGCTTTTGGAGGAACATGGGTATGAAGTACTTAAGTGTGGTTCTGATGAAGAAGCTGTAGAAAAGGCACAGGCATTAAAAGAAGGATGTCGGGTCTATCCTGTACATTATGCTGTGTCGGATACCTCCGGAGAAAAGGCATTTGAAGAATTTGTAACGGAGAGTGAAACTGCGGATATGAATCGGTTTTCTTCACTAGGAGTGATTACAGGTAAAGCAATTCCAAATCAGGAAAAACTTGAGGCATTTTTGGAACAATTGCAGAATGTATTTGAAAAAGATGAGACGAGTAAAGAAGAGGTCGTGGATATGATAAAAGAATACCTGCCTAATTTTGAACATATTGAAACTGGCAGGTCACTTGACAGCAAAATGTAAATGCATACGGAATGGAGATTAATATGGATAGATTTATTCCGCTTTCAATACCAAATTTTGAAGGCAATGAAAGAAAATACGTGGATGATGCACTAAAGCAGGGCTGGGTTTCTACGGGCGGTGCTTATATTACAAAACTGGAAGAACAGATGGCAGAGTTTTTACATACTGACAATGTGGCGGCATGTCAGAGTGGAACATCAGCACTCCATTTATCATTAATTGAAGCAGGAGTCCTTCCGGGAGATACGGTTATTGTACCGGCACTTACGTTTATAGCTGCTGTAAATCCGGTAAAGTATCAGTTTGCAAATCCGGTCTTTATGGATTGTGATGAAAGTCTTTGCATAGATCCGCTAAAGCTTAGGAGTTTTTGTGAAGATGAATGTGAGTTTGATGGTGAATCACTTATTTATAAAGAGAGTGTAGTAAAGGCAGTCGTTGTTGTTCATGTATTTGGAAATATGGCAGATATGGAAGCAATCATGGATATTGCGGGAAAGTATCATATAAAGGTAGTTGAGGATGCAACGGAAGCATTGGGGACATGCTATACGGATGGAAAATACGTAGGAAAATTTGCAGGGACTATAGGAGATTTTGGTGCATACAGCTTTAATGGTAACAAGATTATCACTACAGGCGGAGGCGGAGCGGTAACATCAAACAAAGCCGAAACGGTGGACCATTTGCGTTTTTTATCTACACAGGCAAAAACAGATTCACATTTCTATGTGCACGATGAGATTGGATACAATTATCGTATGACAAATCTGCAGGCGGCTCTCGGGGTAGCACAGATGGAAGAACTGCCGGAGTTTATTGACAGAAAGCAAAAAAATTACAGGCAGTACGAAAAAGAGTTTGAGGGTTATCCGTTTGTAAAATTATTATCATTTAGAAAAGGCACGTTATCCAATAAATGGTTTTATTCACTGGAAATAGACAGAGACAAAGTTTCAGTGCCAATGAGGGATATTATTTTAGCATTAGAAAAAAAGGGAATACAGACAAGGGCAATATGGGGACTGATTCATCTTCAAAAACCTTATGTTAATGAGGATACATACCATATAGAAAAAGCGGTTTACTATGCGTCTTCCATATTGAATATTCCGTGTAGTACACAGATTACTTCTGAAGAGATAAGTATTGTAAGTAATGAGATAAAAAGACTGTTAGAGGAGCTTGCGAATGTATAATAAAGAGATTGAAAAATTGATTGGTCCTAATAAACTGACCGTAGTGGAGGCGATGCGAAGTATTGATAAAAATGCCTGCGGTATTTTATTCATTGTGGATGAGAATGAAAAACTGATTGGATGTGTTACGGACGGAGATATAAGACGTTATCTTCTTGCAGGAGGTAAGCTTGAGGATAGTATAGAAAAAGCAGTTAATAAAAAAATTAAGAAAGCAAAAACACTTGATTCGGCAAGACGTTTATTTGATCAGAGAAATTATATTGCCATACCCATAGTGGATTCAAAAGGAGTTATCATAGATGTATATCTTGGAGAGGATACTTATGTAAAGCCAAAGGCTCCTCTTAATATTCCAGTAGTTATAAACGCAGGCGGGCGTGGAACTAGGCTAGACCCTTTTACCAGAGTTCTGCCAAAACCACTTATTCCGGTGGGTGAACTTCCAATCATCGAGCATATTATGAAGCAGTTTCAGGGATATGCCTGTGAGGATTTTCATGTTATTGTAAATTACAAACGTGAACTTATAAAAGCATATTTTCATGAAAATGAAAATCGTTATCAGATAGCATGGTATGATGAAGAACAGCCTCTTGGAACAGGGGGAGGCTTAAGTCTATTAAAGGGAAAGATGAATGAGACTTTCTTTTTCACGAATTGTGATAACCTTTTGACTGCAAATTATAATAGTATGTTAAAGTTTCATCGTGAAAACAATAATGTTATTACTATGATATGTGCTTACAGAAATCTATCGATTCCTTATGGTGTCGTTGATATGGGGGTGAATGGTATGATAGAGGGAATGAAGGAAAAGCCTATGCTATCGTTTTTAACGAATACGGGAATATATATTGTTGAGCCTGAGGTGCTGGATGATATTGAAGATGGAGTAGCGATAGGTTTTCCTGATATTTTGGAAGGGCAGAGAAAAAAAGGAAAGAATGTAGCCGTATTTCCGGTAAGTGAAAATGACTGGATGGATATGGGACAGTTTTCGGAGCTTGAGAAAATGAGGAAGAAGTTATATGGAGATTAGATATGGAATTGGGAAGTGAATATCATCTTTCATTATCCAGCTTATGCAAAGCAGATTATGATTTGTTTCAGTATTTATCTGAGTTTGAGACCGTTAGATTTTATGATAGTGGAAGAAGTGCAATTAAGGTTGTATCAGCAGCTTTAGATAGAAGCGAAAGGGTTCTTTTGCCGGAATTTATCTGTGAATCTGTTATAAATTGTTTTGATGGTGACAGTATTGATTTTTACCATTTAAATTCTGATTTTAGTGTTGATATAGAGAGTTTAAAAAATAAAATGACAAAATCCACAAGATTAATATTTCTCATGCATTATTTTGGTGCCGTGCAACCTAAGAATGTTTTGAGCGAAATAAGAAGTCTCGCGGAGAAAAATTCGTGTATCGTTCTTGAAGATACAACACACAGTATTTTTTCAGCTAAGAGAACTATAGGGGATTATGTTGTGGCAAGCGTAAGAAAATGGATGCCTATTGCCGGCGGTGGGGTATTGTATACTCTGAGTGATAAATTGGACTTAGGAAACGCCACATATAAAAAAGATTGTGATAATAAACGTTTGACAGGAATGGTTATGAAAGATTTATTTCTACATCAAGGATTAGAATGTAACAAGGAATACAGAGAGATATTTAAAATGTGTGAGGAGAGTCTTGATGAAAGGATAGATATATTTCAGATTTCAGATTTTTCAAGGTTTATTATATCCTGTATGGATATTCATGATATCATTGCGAGACGTCAGTCAAATTACAGGTACTTGTTGGAAAGACTTAGGAAAATTAAGCTGTCACCTGAGGTTGAGTTTGAGAAAACAGAGTGTCCGCTGGTGATTCCTGTCCGGATTAAAAATCGCGATGCGGTAAGACATTTGTTGATGGAACACAAGGTGTACTGTGCTGTTCATTGGCCGTTTGATGGGTTAATGCAGGAGGATAGAAATTTTGCAAAGAAAAATGCAGAAGAATTAATATCTTTGCCGATAGACCAAAGATATAGTGAAAAAGATATGGATTATTTAGCAGACGTGCTTGCGGAATGCAGAGGAGAAATCATATGTTAAATGTGTATACAATTAAAGATAGAGATAAGTGGAATGATATTGTAAAATCATTTAGAAATTGGGATGTATATTATTTATATGAGTATGCACATTCCTTTATGATTCATGGAGATGGAGAACCACTGCTGATAGATTATGCAGATGAGGAGTCACATGTTTGTTATGTGGTAATGCAATCTGATATTGCTTCATCAGGAAAATTTGAAAATTTACTTGAAAAGAATACATATTTTGATTGGGAAACACCGTATGGATATGGAGGACCTTTGTCAGATTCAATGGTTTCTGAGAAGTCTCAAAATCTGTTTTTGGCTGAATTATCAGAGTATTGTAAGGAAAATGGAGTTGTTTCACAATTTGTGAGATTTCATCCGGTGCTTGGTAATGATAAGTTAGTTCCAAAGGTAATAGAACCACGGTATCTTAGAGATACAATATACATTGATACATCCTCAGAAGCATTGATTATGCAGAATATGGATACAAAAAACAGAAATATGGTTAGAAAAGCTGTAAAAAATGGTGTGACTATAGAGGAAAGACCTGTTGAGGATTACAAGGATTTTATTTCTATGTATGAGCAAACGATGTTGCGGGATAATGCGGATGAGTACTATATGTTTGATGACGAATATTTTAAGTCACAGTCACAGCTGAGTGAATATGCCTCTCTTTTTTATGCTGTAAGAAATGGCAGGAGAATATCGGGCGCGATTATGTATTATAACAATAGGTTTATGCATTATCATCTATCAGGTACGTTTGCGGAGGAACGGTCATATTCACCGGGAAATTTGCTGTTGTATGAGGCTGCATGCAGGGCTTCAAAAATGGGTATTAGTAAGTTCCATCTGGGAGGAGGAATAGAGCCCGATGATAGTTTGTTTAGTTTTAAGAAGAAGTTCAACAAGAATGGAAGACTGCAATTTGTAGTAGGAAGAACTATTTTCAATGAAAACGGTTATGAAGACTTGATGAAGTTAAGAAAGCAGGCAGATGAAAAATTTGATATTCATAATAACAGGATGATACAATACCGCAGGTAATGTGTTGAAGGGTGAAAGGTGAATGGATGATATGAAATATAAAGTGTGTGTTATTACGGGGACAAGGGCTGATTATGGTTTGTTGAGAAACCTTATTTTCAGATTGTATAATAATCACAAAATAGATTTCAGGCTGGTTGTGACAGGAAGTCACTTGAGCAGTGAATTTGGAAACACTCAGGATGAAATTATAAAAGATGGCATTGAAAGTTATATTAAGATTCCTATTCTGCTGGAGGATGATTCAAAAGCAGGAATGGCAAAAGCAACGGGAGATGCCATGATAAAGTTTGCTGAATATTTTAATAGAGAACCCCATGATTTATTGATTGTGTTAGGTGACAGATATGAGATTTTAGCAGCTGTGATTGCAGCAAGAATGTGTGGAATTGCAATTGCACATTTGTCCGGTGGGGATATCACAGAAGGAGCAATTGATGATGCTATTCGCCATGCAATTACAAAGATGAGTGAATTGCATTTTCCAGGTTGCGAACAATCAGCCAGAAGACTTATTCAGATGGGTGAACAACCCGAAAATGTATATAATGTGGGAGAACCAGGGGTTGAAAACTGTTTAAATATGAATTTTTTAAGCAGAGAAGAACTTCGAAAAAACCTGAATTTTAGTTTTATAGAAAAATCTTATTGTGTTGTGACATTTCATCCGGTTACTCTTGAGAATAATACTGGTATCGGTCAGGTAAAAGAATTGATACAGGCTATGGATTCTATACCGGATATGGGATATATTGTAACAATGGCAAATGCAGATGCAGGAGGAAGAGCTATTAATGATTACTGGCTTCATGAACAAAAAAAACATGAAAATTGGATTGTGGTTCCTTCTTTGGGAGTGGTGCGTTATCTTTCGGCAGTGCGATATGCAAAAGCGGTTATAGGTAATTCATCAAGCGGCATTGTGGAAGCTCCGGCATTGGGTATTCCGACTGTAAATATTGGAGACAGACAAAAAGGAAGAATGATTGCAGATAGTGTGGTATGCTGTGAGCCGCTGTGTGAAAGTATTGTAAAAGCTATAAAAAATGCAATATCTGAAGAATTTCATATTATGGCGAAAAATGCTGATTCACCATTTGGTGACGGGACAACTTCCGAACGGATAGAGAGAATTATTATCGAATATTTAGAGAAAAATAAATTAAAAAATGAAAAACGTTTTTATGATATAGATAAAAAACGATTCTGATTATTTTTTGTCAAAGTATTATTTGGAAGGAGCGTGACATGTTTGAAAAAAATAGCTATTATACCTGCCAGGAGCGGCTCAAAAGGATTAAAAGATAAAAATATAAAATTGTTAAATGGAAAGCCCTTGATTGCGTATACCATTGAAGCAGCATTGCAATCAGGTATTTTTGATATAGTGCATGTTTCTACTGATTCGGAAAAGTATGCGTGTATTGCAAGAAAATATGGGGCAGATGTTCCATTTTTGAGAAATGCGGATAATGCCGGAGATTCTTCTTCTTCGTGGGATGTTGTTAGGGAGGTTCTCACAAAATATGAAAGTATTGGTGAAACTTTTGATGTATGTGTGCTATTGCAGCCGACTTCACCGATGAGAAATTCTGTGGATATCCAGGAGGCATATAAACTATTTAACAAAAAAAATGCAAAATCTCTTTCAAGTGTGACTGAAGTTGATCATCCCGTGCAGTGGTGTTTTAGCTTAAATGAAACGTGTTCTATGGAAGAATTTTCAAAATCACCTTATAAGGACAGCAGACGTCAGGAACTTGAAAAGAATTATAGAGAAAATGGAGCTATTTATATTGTGAGAACGGGTGATATCTGTAATCATGAGTTTGAGTTTTATACATCTGAATGTTTTGCCTACATAATGGATAAAAACAGAAGTATTGATATAGACACGATTCAGGATTTTTTGATAGCTGAAGTGTTGATGGAAATGGAGGCTCAGAATAATGAACTTGAGTAAATGTTTAATAATAGCCGAAGCCGGCGTGAATCATAATGGCAGACTGGATATTGCATTACAGTTGTGTGATGCTGCAAAAAAAGCAGGCGCAGATGTTGTGAAATTTCAGACCTGGAAAACTGAAAATTTGATTACCCAAAATGTAGAGCAAGCACAGTATCAGATGAAAAACACAGGTATTGAGGAATCTCAATTTGATATGCTAAAAAATCTTGAACTTTCTTATGATGATTTTAAAATTGTAAAGAAGCATTGTGATGAAATCGGTATTATATTTGCATCAACTGCTGATGAACCTGAGAGTCTGGATTTTCTTGTTGAACTTGGAATACCTTTCATTAAGGTAGGTTCAGGGGATATTGGCAATGTTTCTTTTTTACGTTACATAGGAAGTAAAAAACTTCCGGTTATTCTAAGTACCGGAATGAGTTCGTTGGGGGATGTGGATATTTCTATTAATGCACTTAGAGATGGTGGAGCGACAGATATTACCGTGTTGCATTGTACCACAAATTACCCATGCCCATATGAGGATGTTAACTTAAGAGCAATGTTGACGATTAGGGATGCATTTCATTTGCCGGTAGGATACTCAGATCATACTATTGGAAAGGATGTTGCGGTTTCTGCTGTCACTTTAGGAGCACAAATTATTGAGAAACATTTTACACTGGATTGTTCAATGGAAGGACCTGATCATTTGGCAAGTACTGAGCCTGATGAATTTGCCGAAATGATTAAGTCTGTTCGTACAGTGGAATCATGCCTTGGAGATGGTATAAAGATTCCGACAAAAGCAGAGAAAGACATTTTAAAAGTAGTAACAAAAAGAATAGTTGC
This sequence comes from uncultured Lachnospira sp., assembly GCA_946186125.1. Lineage (GTDB taxonomy): Bacteria > Bacillota > Clostridia > Lachnospirales > Lachnospiraceae > UBA2821. The sequence goes on from CAMHLZ010000045.1 coordinate 26,119, forward strand.
AAAGCAAGCTATAGTTAAAGGGGAAAAATTCAACGAAGACAATATATGTGTAAAACGTAATGATGTTGGAGCATTGGCGAGAGAGTGGGATTTACTGCTTGGAAAAAATGCAGATAGGGAATATGCGGTTGATGAAGGTATTGAGTTTTGAAGTTTAATTTATGGTTTAGGTCAGAAAACAATAAGTGTTATTATAGCCACATATAATCGAGTAGATAAGTTGAAATATTCTGTTGAGAGTGTAATAAATCAGACATACGAAAATCTGGAATTAATAGTTGTAGAAGATAGATCGATTGATTAAACAGAAGAGTATATTAGATTCATTACTGATAAAAGTGTTAGTTATCACAGAATCTCTGAAAACAAGGGTGTTTCGGGAGCAAGAAATGTGGAGCTATCTCTAGTATAGTCGTTTTAAATAATATACTAGTAGATTGAATAATAATTAACTAGCTAAACGTTACTTGCTTCAACCTCGGAA
>CAMHLZ010000046.1 GCA_946186125.1 uncultured Lachnospira sp.
AAGAACATCTTAGTCCTTCAAAATCGTCAGGAAACGAGAAGAAAGGAAATGAAACTTAATTCACTATTACACAATACGTTATGCAGATATTTTAATTTTCCGATTTTTGAAAATGTGGTTCTTAAAAACATTTAATAGAATGATTTTTGTTTCTGATTTGTTTCTCATGTCTCAATTGATTTTCCTATCTTTGTATCACTTTTCAGGGGCAAAATAGCGAGGTTGAAAGGATATGTCAGCAAGGGAAAAGCCAGTCATTCCAAGAATCAATAAACGACTGTTCACCCCGACCAGAAGGAGCAAGTTACCAAATAAAATAACAACAATATGGCAAGACCAAAGAAACAAGTTAAACTGAAGGAGCCGATAAAGATTCGGCTGAAATCTCTGGCAGATGGCAATAAGAGTATTTATCTCGACATCTACTGGAAGGGAACGAGAAAGTATGAATATCTCAAACTCTATCTCATCCCAGAGGTCAATCCTCTCTGCAAGGAGCAGAACAAGGAAACGATGGCAGTTGCAGAACGCATCAAGGCAGAGCGCATCAAGGCACTTCATGGTCATGGTGTACAGGACTGGGAAGCAGTCAAGCAGGGGTCTATGCTCCTGACTGGCTGGATAAAGCGGTATTGTGAAGGTGGTGTCAACATCAAGAAGTCAACCCTTCATTGCCGTGTTGAAATGCTTCACACCGTGGAGAAATACCTTGAAGAGACCAAGCAGACCTTCATTTCCCTTGAAGAGGTCAATGCTGACTTCTGCCGTGGCTATGTGAAGTTCCTTCGCAACTTCCCCAATTCACACATCATCCATGGCAAGCCCAGACCCATCAGCCAGAACACGGCAAGCCGTTATCTTGGAATGTTCTCGACTACTCTCAACAATGCAGTCCGTCAGGGCATCATCAGGAACAACCCCATGAAGGAACTTGAAGCACGTGAGCGCATTCAGCCAAAGGATGGCATGAAGGAATATCTCACCATCGAGGAACTGAGAAAGCTCATGGCAACTGACAGCTACCGCCCAGAGGTCAAGCAAGCCTTCATCTTTGCCTGTTTCACAGGATTAAGACTCAGCGACATGTACCGACTTGCGCCAATGCATATCTTCAAGAGTCCAGACGGCAAGGGCGAGTATATCGACATGGAAATGCAGAAGACAGAGAAACCTGTCATCGTTCCCCTCTCAGAAGAGGCGAAACGCTGGTTGCCCAAACCAAAGGGAAAAGAAATCCCCTTCTTTGACATACCAACGACTCAGACCGTTATAGGCAGGGCACTCCGCAAATGGGCAGAGGCAGCAGGAGTTGAGAAGCACATCAGTTTCCACTGTTCACGTCACACCTTCGGCACAATGATGCTGACACTTGGCGCAGACCTGTTCACGACAAGCAAACTGATGGGACACACCAATATCCAGACCACCGAAATCTACGCTAAAATCGTGGACAAGAAGAAGGAGGAAGCCATCAACCTCATTGACGGAATGTTTAAGTAAATCATTGATATACAAATAATCCATTCAGAGATATGACCATCACACTCAGACAAAAAGACCTCGAAAACGACAACAAGAGCCTGTATCTTGACATCTATGAGAATGGCAAGCGCAAGTTTGAGTTCCTTTCCCTCTACCTAATCCCTGAGATTAACCAAGAGACAAAGGAACGCAACGAGGCTACCTTGAAACGTGCGCAGGAGATTCGTGCCGAGCGCATCCTTCATCCCGAGACCATTCCAGAGAAAGGTCACTTGATGGTAGTTCAGGAGATTCCCGATGATGACTCTCCCGAAGTTCTGGACTGGATTCAGACCTATATCGACTGGGCTAACGACAACACCGAATTTACCAAGTCTGTTGTGAACCAGACCAGCTATCTTCAAGAACGCATGAGGGAGTTCCTGAAGGCTAAGCGCAGACCACATATCACTCTGAGGAAGTTTGATAAGGAATGGTTCAAGTCATTCTTTTCTTGGCTGAAGAATGACTATGTTCCTCAGAAGTATGTCCGCATGGAAGCCAGACCATTGAACGAGAACAGTCTGCACAATCTCCAGCAACGCATCGTTGCCGTATTCAACAAAGCGGTCAAGACTGGCAAACTGAATGCAAACCCATTCTACCAGTTGGAGAAGGAGGACTACTTTGCCAAGCCAAAGGAAACTCACAAACAGTTCCTCACCCCTGAAGAACTGAAAACCTTCATGGCATCAGAAGAGACAAACGGAGTCAGGGAAACCCAACTGGCTTTTGGCTTTGCCTGTCTCACTGGGCTTCGCATCAGCGACATCAGGGCTTTACGATGGTCGAACATCATGAAGAACGAACAGACAAACACCCTCGTCATCATCCAGAAGAAGACCAAGGCACTCAATGCCGTGCCAATATGCTCAACCGCAGCTGCATGGATGCCAGAGCAAAGGGATGACAAGGTGTTTCACCTTCCTGCCCATGCCAATGTGGATGCAGCCCTCAAAAGAATAGCCAAGAAGGTAGGTATCGAGAAGAAAATCTCCTTCCATACCTCCAGACACACCTTCGGCACGTTGATTCAGGCGGCTACTGGTGACATCGAAACCACCAAGAAACTGATGGGTCACAAGTCACTCAAATCCACCGCCATCTATGCTGATGTCCTGACGGAAGAGAAAGTCAAGGCGATTGACAATACCAAGACCGCTTTCAGGACTCGCAAGCCACATGCCGAGAATACCAAGATTCCAAGGACGAAGCGAACGGCAGCGACTAACACGCACCCTCGCAAAGTCATAGACATACAGGATAACGACTAAGCGAGTCAAGCAAGAATAATCACTTTTCAAGCCCCATTTTCAGACAGGAGAAACACCTGTCTTAGGGGATTGCAGGCTCAAACCAAATAGCAAACATATTATTAACATACTAAATATCAATGAAATGAATAAGACTATCGACAATGAAACCCTTCTTTTGAAGGTTGAGTCACATGACCATCGTATCGAGGTTCTGGAGAACCTTCTGAATGTTGCCAAAGAGGTGCTGACACTGGAGGAAGCAGCCCTCTTCATGGGTATCTCAAAGAGCAGTCTCTACAAGATGACCCACAAGCACGAACTTCCCTTCTATCGTCCTAACGGCAAGCTTATCTACTTTGAGAAGTCGGAACTCCTGAAGTGGATGCGCCAGAGCCGTACCATGTCCGAGACTGAGACCAAGGAGGCAGCAGCCCAGCACATGACCGAACTTGCAAACAGCTAAATCCAAGAGCGTATGAACGGAGAAATGACCCAACAAGAGTACAATGACAAGGTGGCTCAGGTAGCCAGTCTTGCCGTTGCCTACGTCAAGACAGACCGAGGCTATTACCAGATGCGTAATGCGTTCAATGAACTGTGTGAAAAGTCTGGTGCCAACAAGGGCATCAACGATGAAGCCACTATCGGCAGACGTATTCTGCTTGTTCAGAAGATATGTATTGAGACCATCCCTTCACTCTCCAAGGAAGCCAACAAGTGGCTGGAAGACCAGTTGAAGGACATTGCGAATGACTATACCCCTGCAAGGTCACGGGGCTTCAGGAGATAACTCTTCCTTTCCCTTTCATCCAATCAAAGACTTTTGTATGAGAGTAACAGCCTATATACGTCAGAAAGATGCCGCGAAGAACGACCTTACAAGCCGTGCTACGGTTTATTTCCGTGTCCGTGATAAAGGGCTTGATATCAAGTGCGCAAGCGAACTTCAAATCAATCCCAATCACTGGAGCCAGGAACGGCAGGGCTACAAGAGCCGTGTCGCTCTGGTTGATGACGATGCCAGAAACCTCTTTGATACAAGTGTCAAGGAGCTTACAGGCATCATAACAAGAGAATACTATATCGGAGCAAACTCCGACTGGCTCAAACGACTTATCTTTGCCTATCATCATCCCAGTGCCTATCAGATGGGCAGTGGCATGGTGGTAAGCAAATCTTTTGTCGTATGGGCAGAGAGATACCTTCAAAGCAAGCACTTTGACCGCCATCAGGAGTGCAACACCCGATGCCTGATTGCCAAGGTGACTCACTTTGAAACCTCTAAGGGAAACGGATTCACGATGAACATTGACAGCATGACTGCCGATGATCTTCGTGAATTTGAGAGTTTCCTTATCAATGAATGTGCCATTTCATTGAATACCATCTGCACCAACATGACCTTGCTACGTACTGTTTGCAACTGGGTTCGCAAGCAGGGAGTCACCACCAATGACCCCTTCTTTGGCTATGAAATGCCCAAGGCACTTTATGGCACACCCTATTTCCTGACCATTCAGGAGCGTGACCAAGTTTTATCTTGCGACCTGTCGGATGATGCCGAACTTGCAGAGTATCGTGACATGTTTGTGTTCCAGTGCATGGTTGGTTGCCGTCATGGTGATCTTGTGACCTTCACCCCCAAGAACATCATTGACGGTGTTCTGGAATATATCCCCATCAAGACCAAGGGCAAGTCAGGTGCTGTTATAAGGGTTCCTCTTATCCCCAAGGCGATGGCTATTGTCAATGGCCATGACCATGGTGAGGACGAACCTCTTTTCCCCAGACGTTTTAACTTCAAGTTCAACGTGGCAATACGTAGAATCTTGAAGCGTGCCGGGGTAAATCGTGTTGTCACTGTGATTAACCCACGGACACGGCAGGAAGAGAAGAAACCAATCTGCGATGTGGCTACTTCTCACTTAGCCCGAAGGACTTTTATCGGTAATCTTTACCGTCAGGTCAAAGACCCGAATTTGGTGGCTTCAATGTCTGGTCATGCCAACGGAAGCGTTGCTTTCCAACGTTACCGAGCCATTGACGATGACATGAAGAAATCCCTTGTTGAACTCATTCAATGATATTCTTCTTTTGACTGGCAATTCACTTCACACAATTCATGGTTATAATTTTCAAGACTCAAATTATATGGATAAGCAAATGATTCATTACTGCTTCACACTGTCTGAGGAACAGTTGAAGTATCTTCGCAGCAAGAAGTACAAGATTGACCGCATGGAATGCTTCATGTCTCTTGTGGTTCTCGCTGGACGTGAAACGAAACTGGTACAGGTAAGCAAGACCCAACAAGTTGAAATCTTGCCAGGGCAAGTGATGGTTGACAACACCCAACTTGCAAAGCTCTGGGATAAAGACCGCAAGACGGTTCCCAAGATTATAGAGGCTATGGAGGCTCTGGGTATTTCCTCTTCTCAGAAGGTGGGTGAAAACCGCATCCACACACTTCACTCTTTGTCTGGTTGGTATGTGGACGGTCACTTCGTGGGCAATGACTACGCCCTCAAACGCAATGCCAGTACCTCGACTATCGTCCATGCGGACGTTCCACCTGCAAGAGTTATCACTGTTGAGGTGTCCGATGACAAAAGCAAAGGCGAGGAAGGTTCTGCCTCTGAAAGCGACAGTTCCCATAACGGAAACATGGGGATGAATCCTTCTGCCGTTGGCAATGTGTCACACCCATCACCACAATCTAATGATAGTGGCAATGTGGGTAAATCTGGGACGGATGCTGCATCTTCCGAATCTTCTCACTATAACAATTCCCGTCAGTCAGCTGGCATCCCTTCTACGAATGCAGAAGCCGATGGCAGTCAGAATGAAGGGAAAAGAAACGAGGGAGCATCACCGCAGCACTCAGGAGGTCAAGGTGGGCATTCAAGCGGCTACCAGAGACAGCCATACAACAGTTACCAGAAGCCTAACGGCAATGACCGCCCAGACGGCAACAAGTAGCCATGTGGACTGAGGTTTGCGACCTGCACCGCCATCCATCCCAAGGGACGTTTGCCGATACAGGCTACAAGGTATGACGAAACGGACTTCTAAGCCCAGACGGGAACTTCGGAGTTAAAAGACCCGATATTTTAGAGGGACTTTTCGAGAAATCCTTTTGTAGTACAAAACAGGTGTCCCTGTTGTTGCACTCCTAAAAGTTTCTCGGGCTACTCGCAGGCTCGCAGACCTTGTCCTTCTTCTTAACTGCAATAATTTCATCCCTTTCATCAATAGTCATTGACATGAAGAAAAAAAAGATAATCAAGAGACCGCCATCCAGAGTACACTCCTTCCGATGTTCGGATGAAACCTGGGCGCAGCTCAAAGCACTTGCCAAGAAATGTGGCATAAGCCTGAATCGCTATCTGACCGAAACAGGCTTGAAGCATCACCCACGTCAGCGGCTCACCAAAGAAGAGGTCGATGCCCTGAACTCCCTTGTCGAGGCAAGGGCTGACCTGATAAGCATCCGCAACGTTCTTTCCAAGAAAACAGCTGAGGAAAAGTTGAAACTTTTCAAGACGGAGAAGTTCATGGCATGGTGGATAATGAAAAGTGCAGAACTCATCCAACATTGGTATAGCATCGAAGAGAATATTTCATCACCTGTACTGACCAAAGATAAGAACTCACTATGATAATGCTTGCAAGCGTTGTGCCCTATGGCGGCAATGCCGTAAGGTACGCATTGGAGAAAGAGAAGGCAAAGTTGGTCAAGGTTAACCACATGCCTGAAGGTATCGACCCGACTGCCATCTGGTATATGATGAAGCATCATTGCCAGCTGCATCAGCAGGACAGGACAGTCGGGCGAGCACTGGAACGCTTCATGGTTCAGTTTGTGATCTCCCCCTCCAAGGAAGAGGCGGCAAACTTCACCATGAAGGACTGGCAGAACCTTCACGAAGAAGCGTTGGAAACTCTGGATGCTGTCGGACTTATACCCAAGGGCATGAAGAAGGAGGTCAAGACCAATTTCCGTAATTCAATGAATGTGGCTGGCTTGCATTCTGACTCCAAGTCAGGAACGCTACACCTTCATCTGGACTGTTGCCGTGTTGACCTCGATGGGAACACCAACGATGTTCACGATATTCACAAAAGGGCAATGATGGCTGCGGAAATCATCAACATGAAACATGGATGGAAACAGCCCAAGGAGATACGTGAAATGAGACAGGAAGAGATTAAGGACTTTTGCGAATACACCCTTCGGAAAATGGATGCTTTTGACATAGGCAGATTTTTCAATCTGCTCCGCATGAATGGCTATGAGGTTACACCTCGCTATGACAAAGAGAAGAAACTTGTTGGCTATACCATCGGCAAGAATGCCTCAGTGTTCAAGGCTTCTGAAATCGGACGCAGATACATGGCATCACAGCTTGAAGCCACATGGAAGAAGCTCCATCCGAAGCCTACTCAGGTCAGGGTGAAGCCAGCTACTCCGACTGTTACACCAAGCAGCCGTCCGTCTCGCCCAGTTACTCCAAAGCCGACTTCTACCCAGACCAAAGTTCAGCCAAGTGTTCAGCCCAAGCCCACACCAGCCAAGACCGTTTTCAACATCGACACTGGCAGTGAGGTCAAGAAGGTCTGGATTCCTGATACGGTCAAGGACATCTTCTTCAATGAAGCTCAGGTTCCAGAAGGCAATGAGATTGCAACTATCGAGAACATTTCCCACGTAGCCATGCTGCTCTTCGTGGGCTACATCGATGCCGCTACGTCCGTGTCCGAATCTTGCGGAGGTGGTGGCGGCTCTGCCCCTGATAATGGCTGGGGCAAGAAGGATGACGAGGACGAACGCGCCTATGCTCGCAGATGCCTCCAGATGGCTCACTCCATGTGCAAACCAAAGTCAATTAAACGTGGTTTCCATCGTTAAATCATTTCCATATGTCAAATATCAGAAAAAGTAAGAACCATGAGGATATGCCCAACTTCGATGAAATGTGGGGCGAAGTTCAGGAAGAAATTCAGGAGAAGGATGCCGAGGATGCCGTGGTCAATCGTGCGCCAGAACTCAGGAAGTTGAGCGAGAACATTGACAAAGCCACGAATACTTGGGTCAATGCCACTCTTCAACTGGAGTCTGCCATCCAGCAGTATCAACGTGCAGAGAGAAAACTGGACTCTACTGTTACAGACATACGTGGCAAGGTTGACTCTATCAATGAGCATATTGACAATGTTCTGAAAGATGCCCCGACCAAACTTCAGGTCTCAGTCAATGTCGCTGATGCTGACTGGAAGAAGATACAAGACTTGTTTGACCAGGAACACAAATGGATGCTTGCCAAGATGCAAGAACATATCCGTGAGGTCAATGGTATGTTTGTCGAAGAACGCAGGAGGGTTCAGAAACGATACAAGGAATATGATGGCTGTTATCTGGGACATTATGCCCAGTATTTCTTTTGGTTCTTCTTCGTATTGGGATTCTCATTGTTCATTTACGGCATGGTCATAATAGTTGGCAAATGGCTCAACTGGTTTTAATCATCTAATGTTCCCAAAATGGTTTGTGGGTCTCAATTTGGGAACAAATAACCCACTGACAATCGGCATTGATGCTGAAAATCAGTGGGTTTGTTTGTTTCGTTGTCAATCTTGAAAAGATGAATTATTACAATAGCAAGACACTTTATGCCCTTTTAAGGTTTTACAAGTACCTCACGGTATCGTCATTCTTTGCTCTTTTTCCCAGACATATACTCATCCATGCATTTTTGAATAAAAGCCATAACCGTTGGTTTTGCTGCATTAACGACAATCTGTTTACCAAACAACAAGTTCAGAAGTTCCCAATATTTGCCAAGCAATGAGATTCCAAAACATTTTATTGAATAGAAATCATCTGTTGATTCACCAAGTAACAAAGAATTGCTCAATCCATGAACGTATTGTGATGTATATGAGTAGAATGATTGTATGTTTGGTCGAATATCTATCAGAGCATACAAATCCTCCCAAGTCTGCTTTTGCGGTTTAGTCAGAGTAGCATCAAAGGTTTTATACCTCCAATTACTTTTATCAACAATTATCTGAAAGAGAGTTGGATTCAGTGTCTTATAAGGATGATTATCAAGCATCCTTAGGCAAGTTTCAATCATACTTTCTGCATTTGCTCTAGCAGAAATAATTTGATTATGGATAGAATCATATTCCTCTTTTGTACAGTATCCATCATATTGATAATCAAAACTAAGAGCCTCTTTTCGCTTCCTGTTTCCGTCCAAAAAGTAAAGCAAATACCTGAATGTAGTCTCAGTTTCGTCCTTGTTGGCGAAAATGCGATACATTACACAGAGATTATCTGCCTGCATTCGTATAAGCCCGTAACAAGATACTGCATCTTGTTCCTGTTCTGCTAAAGTCTGAAGGGATTGCGCTTGTTTGAGAAAATTTTGCCCCATATATAACAGCGTACCAATAGCATCTGTCAAATCATTCTTTCGATGTCCAACAGATAAACGCTTTGTTGCACTTTCTGCGAGTAGCATTATTTGCGAGAAAGCTGTTTCTGGGGTATTTCCAGTTTCTTCCATTTCTGGTATCGAGACTTTCACCATGCAATTGTTTATTTTCTATTTGGCTTTCCTTCTTCTACTTTCATTCCTAACTTGTAGAACTTAGAAATCTTTATCAGGTCTTCAGCTTTTGTTTCATTGCTGATGTTAGAATAGATATACCAACCATCGACTTCATGCTGCCATACTCGCCCTGGAACAGGTGGACGCTTGTCTTTACTGACAAGGTTGTAACCGCCATGTTCAATGCCCACTTTCGGAATGAGGTCAAGACCAACCTTTCGGAGTGCATCCACGAATGTATTGATAGCGGCTTTATGCCAGATTACAGTACCATCAGGGAAAGTTACACGCAACCCCTTTGTTGGATTCTCTATGTGTTTTGTTGGCACATGAGGTTCAACAGATGCTGGTTTTTCGGAACTTGATACAGGTTTACTTGACTTTGGGGTTAAAGTCTTTGCGTCAATAATCTCACTAATCTTTGTTTTACGTGAGAGTGCAACGCTAAGAGGCTCGCCTGGATGGTACTCAACCACAAGAACAAGATCACGCTGAATCTCGCTCAGTTGTGGCTCGATATTCTGGCTGAGTGCTGGTAGAATTTCCTCTTTGATGATTTTCTCTTCGAGGTTATCTGCCGCTTTCAGCAATTTGTCATCCACAGGAAGATTCATGTCCCTGAGTGACTTCAATGTGGTGTATAGTTCTTTGAGAGTTGCCATAGTTGTGATGCATTATTTTGTTCCTTCCACTATTGCGATTTCCTCTTCTGTCAAGCCGTACATATCATAAACTAACATGTCTATTTCATGCTCAAGTGCAGTCGTATCGTTCAAACATGAAGATGCTTTGCTTTCCATGATTTTGTTTACCAAGGGCATGAAATCAGCATCTTTATCAGGGATTGGAAGGATTTGTAATTCATTTCTACCAATGTTAATTGCTCCTCCCGACATTTTGAGTGAGTTAAATACGATATTCAGCCAATATGAGGCAAGTTTACTGTTAATTATAGCAGTAAGTTTATATAGTTGTTTTGTGTCACCTAAGATTATCGTAGTTGATTTTCCTGCTATAAACTCACCACAGACATCTAAACAAGCTTCATACCTCGTAGTCATGCTGGCAACAATGATTTTTGGAGATGATGCTTGATTATATCTAACTTCTGAATAGTTTTTAAGATCTTCAGCAGGAACTATTGGGTAAGTATAACTGTCTTTAATATATCGGCATGGCCTTATTCCCCAATAGGGTAAATAAGGGTCAACTGTTCCTGAATTAATCAACTTGAATCCATTTTTGATATTGCTATCTTGGACAATGTTTTTGATTTCATAGGCATCCGCAACAGTTGCCGCTCCTAATACTTCAACAGGTAAATCCTTTAATGGATTGAATAAGTTAATCTTTGAGATTAACTTGAATATTTCCGTATTTCTAAAGAATGGATCCCAATAATCATTTTTTGCCAAATCATTAGAATTGGCTTCATTTGATTGTTTTACATCCACACGATTCTCCATAATTGTGAATAAAGTGTTATCCTTTTTGTCACAATTACGCAATACAATGGTAATAGGATATACGGCAGCATCTTCAAAAACATCAATGCGACTGTAATCTCTAATTTCAATTACATGCTTGTTTGATAAGTACTTACGTAGCTCAACACCATATTTCGCTGCTATAAGTTTATTAGGAATGATGTTACTAAAAATACCATTCTCTTTTAGCATAGATATACTGAATTCTATGAAGATAATAAACATATCCCAGTTTCCACTGGCGCAAGCAAATGTTTTTGCATACAACTCTCGCTCTTTAGGCATTACCTTAACCATAGTTTCAGAATCTATGTAAGGTGGATTTCCAATAACAATGTCAAAACCTCCTTTATCAAATACTTCCTTGAAGTAAATGTGCCAAAGGAAAAACAAATTATTTGGAATTGGAAGCTTCTCTATCTTTCGCTGTACATCAGCTGTGCATCCTTTTAGGTTAATAATGTAACTGCGAACATTTTCATTTATTATGCTACGCAGATTGAGCTTTGATTTGTAATCATCAGTCAAATAATACTCCTTTATAGCATGCTGAATATTGTCAAGAGCATACTTTTCATCAAAAGCCAAAGTTGCTTGCCAAGATTGGCCTTTTTTTGACTTCTTTTTCTTCTGTTCATTAAGAGACATTCCAGAAAGTTCAACGCCTTCATACTGCTCTAAGAGTGAGTTGCCCTGCATAATCTTGAAATCCATGTTTGGCAAAGCATGAGGATTCCTCTCATCTACAATAAGAGCAAGCCAAAAACGAAGTCGAGCAATATCCACAGCACCTTTCTCAATATCCACACCATAGATATTGTTCTGGATGATATGTGTTTTAATACTTACGGCTGTTTCTTCATCAATGCCTTCGATAGCCTTACGACAAGCATAGAGTTCACGGAGCAAGCCCATAGGGAAAGCACCCGAACCGATGGCTGGGTCACATATCTTAACGTCTTTAAGCTTCTGGTCAACAGACTCTTTCAACTCTTCTGATAGTATTGAAGCATCGTATGTAGTAACAAACTGACGAATTGCATTCTTTGTTTGATCATCATTGACATCTGTTTGAAGATAAGCGATCAGAGACTCGCGGCACATATACTGAACTATCTCCTTTGGAGTATAGAATGCACCCTTATCTTTATTGTCTTCAAGAAGGTTCTCGAAGATACGGCCAAGCATTTCTGGGTCAACTCCAATCTCTGCATCATCAGGATCATTTTCGTCAATAGTGAAGTTGTACGATGCGAAGAAGTCGAGCAAGTTCTTCATAAACTTGGCTGGCAATGGGAAATTGGTCATATCGTAGTCATCCTTCTCAAAGAGTCCACCATTGAGATATGGAATCTTGATACCTGAACCAACATTTGGACTGCTTGTAATATCGCCAGTTCGCTTAGTATTTATGTCATTGAAAAGTGGTTCGAGAACATCGTCTACAAAGGTATTCTTGTGTGAGGTATTAGCGAAAAGATTCTGAACGAACTCCTTGTCTCCATCATTCCACGACTCACCAGCAGAGCATCCCATCCATCCCTTCTTTTGAAGGAACTGGATGAATACTAATCTACCCATGAGTTTCTTTACATAATCACGTACAGCCTTTTCTGAGTCAGAAAACTGACTGAACTCCTGCATAATCTCACGACATGGTTGACCAGTAACTTGTTCTTCCCACTTATTTGCCACTTTGACCATGCGCTTGCCAGTAATGTACTCAATGATATCCTCATATTGTTTCTTGTATTCCTTGAAGAAGAGATCAGAAAGTGCCTCTACAGAGAACGCCTTTGTAATGGCTTTAAGGTCAAGGGCACTTTTTTTGAGATCTTCAAACTGCATTATTGCAGTACGAGAACGATGGCCTTCACCCAAAAGATAGGTAAACCTTTTAGTATCTGTACTTTCTTTTGTTAACGAACCATCTTCAGCAAAAGCAAAGGATTCGCTGACATAAGAGAATCGTAAAACGGCCTCATTCTGACGGAAGCAGAACATAAAGGCACCAGAACATCCCATTCCTCGCCAACTGCTCAATAGTAGATTTCTTATGCCTGCTCGATTTCTCTCAATGATGACACTATCGCTAAGTTCTACTTCGTAGATGGCAATAACATGACCATCAGGCAAAGTAATCTTACCTGTATAAAGGGCTTTTTTAGCCATGTCCTTGTCGACGGAAACAGGCTGCGGTTGTTGCCAGAATTGGACTTTATTACGAAAAATATCATAGAGAAGTGCTTGCCAATTCTGACGATTATATTTTGATTCAATAACTGAACGGTAATCCATATCTTGTTTTATTTGAATGATTCACTTAAAATAATATCTGTTTCTGTCTCAGTTTCATGCTTTAACTCTTCATTGCTAAGGTAGTAAGCATTGTACTTTTTTGCCATGTCAATAATTTGAGAAAGGGCATCATCATGTTTTAGTTTGCCACGTGTCATTTCTTTTTGCATACGTTGTAAGCGCTTTGCAATGACAGTTATAACGCCTCGTTCTGCAAGGACACGAAGTTGAACTACTTGCTGATATATGGCTTGGTCTTGAATCTCTGGCAAGAACAGATTCAGCAAGTTAGCAGCCATACCGACCTGAGCACCCATGGCGGAACCAGCCTGTTGTGTCATTGTCTCTTCTTCTACTTGCTCCTGATTACGCAATTGACGGAACTTTTCGAGTGCTTTCAGTACGTGGTCATGATGATGTTCTATTCGTTCAACTTTCTCTTCGGCTATATTTGCTTTGAAATATTTGAGAGCATCGACAACAGACAATTCTTCTATTGACTCATCACTTGAACGGAAGAAGCTCTTTCTCATGTTTGTCTTTAAGAATACCAGTGTGTCTTCAGACAATTGCACACCATCAATTTCACGAGGTTCACGACCAGTACGGCTACGAAGTGACATCTTTGCTATACGGTTATATTCTCGACGGTCATTGAGATAGAGTGAGCGAAGTTCCTCATAGAAAGGAATTTCCTCATTAAACTCTCCTTCCTCAGCCTTCATTCCTTCTGTAAACAACTTCTCCAGATTGCGGTCAATGATTTCCTCCTGTGAATAAATCTGATTGTCCTCTCCAAATGTAGAGTGGAATGTTTGAATCTTTGAAAGTGCTATCTGGTTCAACTTGATAATCTGATTACCTTGACGAGAAGGATAGAATACATAGTTGTATATGTTCTTGCCCTCAGAACCAATACGGTTCACACGACCGATACGCTGCATAAGTTTGGTAGAGTTCCAAGGTGTATCATAGTTGATGATGATATTTGAACGATGCAAGTTCACACCTTCAGCCAATACATCTGTTGTTATAATGATGTTATAATCATTTTTGCGAGCACTTTTCTTGTAGTTAGCATCGAAGTTCTCTTGAATTGTCTGGAAGAGTTTATTTCGATTCCCAGAGGAGATAACCAAAACATCTTTTCGGTTAATTCTACGTTCAAGATATTCAACAGTATCAACAGATTCAGAGAAGATGACTAATTTCTGCCCTGGATTGCGGTCTTTTTTGAAAAGTTCATGTTTCAGGATGTCGTTGAACTTGGCAAACTTGGAATCATCAGCTCCTTCTACGTCAACGGTGTCCCAATCAGCGCACAATGCTTCGAGAACACGTTGGTCAGCTTGCAGCATTTCAATAAACTCTGGTTCAAAATCCTCTGCCTTGAAAACTGCATTTTTCGGATTTTCCTCAGCCTTCTGATTCAGACGTTCTTCTATTTCGTCATCATCAAGACCAAGGTCATAAAGGTGGTTGATGTCAAGATCTGGAGCGATAAATACACGGTCATTTTCGAACATTCGTATCATGTTCATATTAGCATCACGGAATCTGCCGATGGAAGTCTTAAAGGCATAGAAACTGCTTTCCAATCGTTTTACCAACCCATTCTTGCGAATACTTGCCAAGCTGCGAGAAATCAATTCCGCATTATCATAGAGTCCTTCGCTCTTTTCTGGTAGCAAGTATGCAATAGCCTGATAACGTGCATAAGTCAAATCCTTTACCAAGGTATTCATTGCAGCTTCAAACATATCGGCTATACGATCATTCATCTCATAGGTTTTCATCTCTGGGGGAGCAACCTTTGGGAATCCCTGAACATCTTTGTAATAACGAGGAATGGCCTCAATGTCTGTACGTGTACGGCGAACGGTAATCGGTTTGATTACGCGGTCACGGACTTTCTCTGCAAGATCCTTAAATTTTTGCAAGTCGTAATTTGGGTCACGACGCAATTTCTTGAACTCAACAATCAGTGGGCTAAAGAAGGAAGTCAAATTTGGTACTCCATCAATTGTACAACATCGTGGGTCTTGGAAAAGTTGAATCTCGTTATAAAGATCTGCTGGTGTATTATTCATTGGAGTTGCTGAAATGAGCATAACCTTCTTCTTGAATCCTGGAATGTTTCCAGTTTCAACTCTAGGCATTTTACAAATTTCCTGTAACTCTGTAAATGCTGAATTTGTATGTGTACGGAATTTATGCGCCTCGTCAACAAGGACAAGGTCATATTCATCAGCATTCCAATAATCATAGTTGTCTTCATCAAGCACCTTCTTTAGGCTGCCGTTACTAATGAAGCGTGTATATTTGTCAAGCCCAAAATCCTTGAATGTCTGTTTCCAGTTTTGCTCAACAGCAGGAGGATATACAACAAGAATCTTTGTGTTCTCATAACCATTGTCGATACAGAACTGCTTTGCTATCATTGTAGCGATTACAGTTTTACCAAGACCCACAACATCAGCAAGAAAGAAACCATCATACTTTAACAATTTCTTGTAACCTTCAACAACAGCATCCGTCTGGTATTCATATTTGTCATAACCCTCTGGCATGTCAAAGGCATCATGAGCATCCGTTGCGAGAACTCTATCAGAGAAATACTCCATGAGCATCTTTATGTAAAGTTCGTATGGAGTTACATCACCATTCAAATAGGTTTGCTGAATCGGACCTGCTTTTATATCCTCTGCCGTAATAGGACAGCCTTCTGCTTCTTTCCAAAGTTCTTCAAATTCATCTTTGGCAAACTTTACATCCTCATAATCCGTAAGCTTAACGTTAAACTCGTATTGTTTTTCTTGGCTAATTCCTAAACCATTACCGCTTAGATTGCTTGAACCAGTGATTGCTGCACCGAATGTATATTCATTGTAATCCTCAGGATATAAGAGATATATCTTTGCATGGATTTTCTTGCTGGGATGAGCTCGAAGTTCCAATTTACCATTAACAAGGTCTTCTACTAATTGAAAGATACCTTCCTCAACATTTTTAGAATAATTTGAGTGCTCAATATCTTTCCGAAGCTGTGCGAGATAATCTTGCTTAACTTCCTCCTCTGCACCAAAGAACAATTGTCCCTTGTTGTGTGCGTTGGCGATATACTTATCTACATCTATACCAATAAGAATGCGAACTTTATTGATACTGTTGAGAAATGGGCGAAGCGTAAAATATCCAGATGCTCGCAGAAACCCTACGACAGAATCCAAACATTTAATAGATGAATTGTGTTCGAGTAAGCCCTCGAACTCTTTCATCAGCGTATTGCCCTCTCGATTAGCCCAATATTCCAACAGGTAGGTATACAGTTGTTTTTTGCTGCCAAAGTACTGAAATACGGATGCCTTTGAAATATGCGCCGTTACAGCAATATCGTTGACAGAAGCCTTATCATATCCAAACTTACCAAAGCACTGGAGTGCCGCATTGATGATGGTAATTTGCTTTTCCTCGCTTAGTGCAAAAAATTTGTCCATTTAATTTCTCCTTTCAAGTGACCGATTCGGTTATTCACAGTATAGCACCGATAACCGATTCGGTCAAGCGATTAGAAATCTAATTCTATGCCAACATCCACTACAAAAAAACGCCTGTACGAGCATTTCTCATGCCCGCACAGGCGGCTTGCTTTATCTTTGGCAATCAATCCAAAGGTTTATATTCTGTTACAGTTTTCAAGTAGGTTTCCGTATCGCCGTTGAGGATCAAATCCGCATAGGCTGCCGGATCGTTGTAAATCAGCCAGTCCAGCTCTGACCTCTGGTACATATTGTCTGCCACCTCGTTCTCCACGGCGGTGCAGTCAATGGAAACCATGCTGCCGTCTGCATATTTCAGCTCGACACAAGCATTGTCGATATTAAACTCACAAGATAATAATCGGTTCACAGTGGTAATCTCCTTACAGATTCTAATTTTCAAAATGAATAATCTGTCGTGATGAACCCGTTTCCCGAATATCGATTCCCATAGACCGCACCAATTCCGCACCAAATGCCCATGAAACTATATGTAAGTACATGGATTTATATAACGGAAAAGTACGAAAATATGGGATTTATTGAGGTTTATGAAGGAATATAGAGATATGAAAAGGCTGTTTATCCAACGATACCTAATTTCATATATTCTAAATCTCCTTTATTTTCAATGGTTTTTCGGGTTTTGGGGACACACTCCGCACCAATTCCGCACCAATTTTTCGCAGCGCACCATTTTTAACTTGCCACATTGGTGTCCTGTTCGAACAGTTTGATGGCGTTGGTCAGGGATGTGTCGGTGACATGGACATAACGATCCATGGTTGTTTTAATGCTCGCATGACCGAGCAGCTTCTGCAAGACTTTCGGCATAACGCCCCGTTCAATCGCACGGGTAGCGTAGGTGTGTCTCAGAGCGTGCATACAGAACCGCTTGATTTTCGCCTCATCGCACAGCTTGTACAGATGGGTGTCATAGGAACTGTTTTTTGCAGGCTCTCCGGTACGGAAATTGATAAACACCAAATCTCGCATACAAAGGTACTCTGTCTGACCTGTCCGGCGATCCACATATTCCAGAATCTGAGATAACAGTTCTGATTCTTTGCGGGTGAAGCGTTCATCGTAGCACGATTTCAATACATCGTATGCCCGCTTCGTCAGCAGGATCGTGCGGTAGCTGGTCTTTGTCTTAGGAGGACCAGCACGCCAAATGCCTTCGCTGTGGCGATATTCCAAGGTCTTGTTGACAGTCAGTGTCCGCTTCTTCCAGTCAATCGCATCCCAAGTCAAGCCGATCATTTCCGAAGTGCGCAGTCCGGTCTCCAACAGCAATACATACTGTCTGTAGTTGTGAGAGCGTTTTGCGGTTTCCAGAAACAGCGTCTGTTCTTCCACAGTTAAGAACTTGATGTCATCCACAGCCCGGACGGGCTTCGTATAACGAACCCCGTCCATAGGATGCTTTGTAAGCATATCGTTCATGACTGCGGCTCGGAACATGGTTCCCATGGCAATATACGCCTGCCGAATGGTGGAGCCAGCATAAGTGGCTTCCATCCGATTCAGGACAATCTTGCAGTGCATGGGTTTGACATCACATAAGCGCATATTTCCGATAACAGGCTGGATGTTCTTTTGATACCGTTCCCGGTAATTTCGCCGGGTGTTGGGAGCCAGATCCGCAATCAGATTGGTGATCCAGAACTCAAACCAGGCATCCACCGTCATTTCGGAGGATGTGTTGCAAACATCGTGCTTATCTTCGTACTGCGCATCAGCCAGCCAGTTGCGAGCTTCCGGAAGTGTGTCAAAGTGCTTTTCCTTGCGGGAGCCGTCCTTTGCGGTATATCTTGCGGCGTACTTTCCGTCTTTTCTCTGGCAGATACCTTTGCCAATTTCTTTGCCTTTTAAGTTTTTGCCCATTTAATGAACTCCTTTCCTGAGTGCCGGAAACGAGAGTTCATCACGACACTCCATTCTATCATGAAAGTGCTTTTTTTTCAATAGATTTCGATGTTTTTGGTGCGCACCAATTTTGCCTGTTCTGTTCATCAAATCGCAACTCTCCCTTCGATAAATTCCTCAAAAGCCTTGCGTTTGACCAGTTTCTTTGTACCTACATACAATACAAAGGGACAGTTGGGTTGTTTCAGCATCTCGTCAATCTTGTTGATTCCGATATTGCTGTATTCAGCCGCTTCCCGAATGGAAAGCAGCATTTTACGGTCGATAGGCAGGATCGTTGCCTGCTGGTTCTGATTCATCATAGGCACAAATAATTCCTTTCTTATATTTCCATATCCCGTCCGTGCTTGCGGGCAGGAGCCTTGTGTTCACGAGTTTCCTTTCCTCTGGCGAGGATGGCAGAAAGAAAAGCCCTGACCCGTTCTGCTGCGATTTCCAACGCATCCAGATAGGGCTGGGCTTTTTCTTTCAGTTCTTTATATTTTTCGTTCAGTTCGTCATGCCGCTGTTTCCAGATGGAAGCGGATTTTACAGCGGAAGCCAATTTTTCTTTCAGGCGTTCATTCTCAGCATTGAAGATAATTCCGTTTGTGGCGTATCGTTTCAGGGTATCGCACTGGTCTGCTGTGAGGGTGACATTTCCGGTGAAGGAATTTTTCTTACCCATCGCTTCAATATCCTGCACGGTCACTGCCACCGTCTTCGCAGTCTTGGTTTCCTTTTGCAGAGCTTTCAGCTTCTTTTCCTGTTTCTCCACAGCAGATTGGGTATCCGCCAATGCCTGTTCCGCTTGGTCTGCCCGTGCCGTCACAGCTTCCAGACGCTGGGTTTCGGCTTGCACCTTAAACTGAGTAACGGTCAGATGTTCCTCGGTGCTGCCACGCTCTCCACGCTCCACATCGGTATATCCGGCAGCTTGCATGAAATTGAAAAAGTCATCCTGCAACACACTGTAGGACGACTTCAAAATCTTTTTTCCTTTTGTGTTCAACATGGGATTGCCGTTCCCGTCAAGAACAGGTTTGGATTCCCATTTCTTACTGCGGCTGACCTGCATGATCGTTTCCTTGACTGTTCCCCGGAGGGCTTCGTCCTTGCACCGCTTCGACCAGAGAATCTGTTTTTCCACCACCGGGATATAGACCACATGAAGGTGGTAGTGGTACACATCCTCGCCAAGAGCTTCCGACATTGCCCGGTTGCGCTCATCGGCGTGCATGACAGCAGAGAGAATATACTGCTCACCGCCTACAACCTCCACGGCGGCTTTATAGGCATCAGCGTAGAACTGTTTGGCAAATACATAGCCGCCGTGATTATAGAAGTAAGCGGAGTTCACATCGAATACCAGCTCACCGTATTTCACGGCATCCGCTTTCAGACCTCTGGTGGAGATCACCTTGTCCTGTTCCATCTGCGTAAACATTTCTTCATATCCGGCTGTCGGTTCTTTGAAATGAATGTTCAGAGAAGAACGCTCCGGCACGATGTCCTGATTGCTGTAACTGTCTTTTTCCCGTTCATTGTGTTCCTGCACCTTTGCCAGATCATCGGCAGTTTCAATGTCCTGATGGCGGGCAACGGTGCGGTCAATTCCATCATTTCTTGCCATGGGTCATGCTCCTTTCCGAGAGGATTTGCGAGGGACGAGGGGCTTTCGAGAGGCACTTTTTCAAAGTGTAATAACCCACTATTACACTTTCATCCATACTGGCTGCAAAGTGCCGTGGGCTCTCCGAGGGCTCCTCCGGAGAGGGGGTGCGGTCACTGCGGTGACCTCTGCTGTCCAGTCCGAAAAATGTCCCCGGCCTTTTTCTCTTGTCCAGCCTGTCTGCCAGCGGAATTGCACCACAATCCCTTGCAGACAGCGGCAGCGAACAATCCGCAGTTTTGCCGATTGTATTCACTGCCAGTCCATAGGAAGCACTGCGGCACTTCCTATGGGGACGGGAGCTGCGAGGGGATAAGATACGCCGCATCATCGCTCCCTCCGTTTCTGCCACACGATGTCATAGCCCAGCACATCGGCAAGCTCGATGACCTCTTTGTAGCGGATGCTCTCTCTTTGGAGCTTTGCAGAAAGGTTGGATACGCTGTCCGACCAGTCGTGTTCCTCCGCCAGTCTGTCCACAACCTCCTGCATGGTAAATCCGGCACGGACGATCTGTGCCTTGATTTCATTTCGTACATTACTCATATTGAAAAACCTCCATAATTTTGTTCATGAAAAAGCGAAGCAGCTGCGCCCATTGGCGTGTCCGCTTCGCTGTACCGTGTAATATCTGATTTTCATAAAATGCGATAGAAATACCGCCTGTGATGTCCTGCACATAAGCACCCCTAACCCATTTCACTGTTTTGTGTGCTTTGGTCTGTAACAGTGAAAACAGCCATGATTTCGCAAAGGCTGTTCACTGTCCAGAGAAGCACTGTTTCGCAAAATGATTTCGCCCTGCGGTCAAAATTTTTGCTGTTTCCATTACCATTGATTTTCTATCCCCTAAAATAAGGGGGCTGCGGATGCTCCCAAGATAGAAAAACGATAGTAAGTGAAAAGTACGTGTACCAAGTGTACGATTGACACTCGGCTCCATCCGGTACGGATGGTACACGTATTTCTGAGTTACTGCTGTTTTTACAGAAACGGTCTTTGCAGAAGTTCAATGCCCACAAACCCTCTGGCAAATCGCCCGCCGCCGATGTTGACCTTGTTGGTGTATTCAAGGTTATAGCGGCTTTCATTCTGCTTTAGGAAGGAACCGAAGCTCTTTTGGGAAAGGCTGTTCAGGGCGTTATCATCACACCACTGCTTGTAAACAGCGTACAGGTTTTTGGAGCTTGCTTCATAATCCGCACGGAAGCGGATATATCCCTCGGAAGCCAGAAAATCAATGATGTTGTTTCCGTCAGAAACGGCATCGTTCAGATTGTCCAAAGCCGACTGGCTCAGGGTAAATCGGAAATCATTTGCAATCAGGCGGTGCAGTCCCTCCAACGCCCAGAGGAAGATGCCCTCTGCTTCGGCAGTCATCTTTTCCGCAATATAGGGATCGTCTTTTCTGTTTGGGTCTTTCTCCTTGGTTGTCAAAATGATCTGTCTGCGGAAGAAGCCCACACTCCGGTCATGGAGGGCTTGCAGGACACCGTTCCCAAGTCCGATGAACCGCACATACAAATCTCCCTGATAGCTTTGTTGTCGCTTTCTCTCCAAATCCATGGGCAGCTCTGCGGTGATAATCGCCTTGATATTGTTGGTCTGGGGCAGCGCTTCCAGCTTCATATCATCGTCCAGCATCAAAAGCTCATGTTCCAAGTCGGCACGGGCAAAGTTGCTTGTCTCCACCTTTGCCACGCTTCCGGTTTTCATGTTGGTTCCCAACAGCGCACGAAGAACAACGCCGATCCGGCTCTTGCCTTCGCCGCCCTTTCCCGTCAGCATGAGCATCTTCTGACCTTTGGTGGAGGGGATGAAGCAATAGCCGATAAATTCCTGTAAGGTCAGAATGTCCTCCGGCTCCAAAAGCTGGGACAAAAAATGCAGCCATGTGACTGGCTGCGGAGCTTCCGGATGATAGGCGACGGGTAAGCGATTGCGGCAGTAATCTTTTTCCGTGCTGAATGTGCCATCCAAATGATAGGTGCCGTTTGCCACATGGATGCGGTCTTGATACAGGAGAAGATCGGCAGCACAGCACTCCATTCGCATTACATCCAGAAGATTTGTGACCCTTTTTGCAATGTTGCTGGTCACATAGGGCTTGATACGGTCATAGATTTCTTTTTTCAGCCTGTTTTCATCGTTCACAATGCCGTTTACCGTGAAAAAGGTTCCGTTTACCGTAATCATGGGATAGTCCCTGAGAAATTCTTCACAGAAAATGACTTCGTTGATTGCTTTACCGTCAAACCATACCGCAATATCAGCGGATGGGTTCTGTGCTGCTTCTTTGCTCATGGGGCAGTACCTCCTTTTTCTTTCGTGCCACATAGTCCTGAAGAAAAGCAATCTTGCCCTCCTTCATCATCCCGTCCACCACGGCACCCCGTTCTTCCAGAGTGCCTACGGTCAGGATGTCAGCCAGATATTCCATGTGGTCGAGCATCTGGCAGGCTTCCACGAAACGGTCATCCAGCTTGTCCTCCGGCGTTCTGGGCGCATACCGCACCTTCCAATCTTCCAGCAGATGCAGATAATCCGTCAGCACCCGGAAGCAGAGCATTTCATCCTCCCGGAACTGGCGGATATGGGGGCGTTTTGTCTTGTGTGGAACTGCCACGGCTTGTCCCGGCTCGGTGCTGATACCGAAGTCCGCAGCCAGCCTTTGCGCCGCTTCGTAATTACTGAGATCAAACAGCCTTGCCACGAAGTCGATCACATCTCCCTTTGCTCCGCAGCCGAAGCAGTAGAAATACTCCTCGTTTAGCTTCAAGCTCGGATTTCGGTCATTGTGGAACGGACAGCAAGCCATACCGTTTCGGTTGACCCGCAGCCCGTAGTGTTCGGCGGCTTGTCTGACCGGGACAGCCGCCTTGATTGTTTCATAGATTGTCATTGAAAATCCTCCATTTCATAGTTTTGAAAAAGAAAAACACCCGCCGAGTGGCAGGTGCTTCGCTCCTTCTACTATGGTTATGCCGGATTTCGCAAAAAACAGGCTAATCGGAGGACAACCCCGTTTCAAAAAACAGGACAGCAGTAGATTTCTTCACATTTGGATGATATAATAAGAGAAAAAGGAAAACAGGACAGGAGGACGAATATGAATCAGGAATTGATGACGCTGGATTTCTGGCAGGATACGGTCATATACGAGGATAAAACGCTGCCCACCGGCACACTTGCCTGTGATGCGCTGAATGTATCCACCGATACCCTTGCCCGGATGAACGAGCAGTGTGACAAAATCAATCTGCTGCTGGGACAGCTGAACGCCGCTCAGGATGCTTCTGCATTGTTTCCAATGGTAAGGGAAGCTGCACTGACGATGCTTGATATTCTCAGCGTCACCCCTCCGTTTCCTTATATGGACATTCCAAAGCACCGGGAACGGATTCAAACGGTCTTTACGGCAGAAAATGCACAAAAATATGTAGAGTTCGCAATAAAAGCAACGACCAATTCATTGCCATTTGAGGAAGTCCCGATGTATGCAGATGCGATGCTGCTCCAACGCTACACGGCGGTTTTCGGGCATCTGGCGTACTCTCTTGGCGAATATCAAAAGGCTATGCTTGATTTTGCCGAAAAAACGGACGGCAATGAAGCAGACCGTACAGCAGAAGGATTTGCCAAGTTATTCGGCACCTGTTTTCCACCGGAGTTCTCCATTACGGAAGGCAATGCCTGGATGGCTGCATCCAATAATTCTATCCAGTATGTTTCTGCGCTTCGTCCCGGCTATGATGTGCCGATGCTGGTCAAGCGGATGCACTTCCTTACTTTTGTGGGGATGTTCCGTACGGACTTGTTTGAGGGTCTGTGCGTGGGTCACGCACCAAAGAAATGTCGTATCTGCGGCAAATGGTTCCTGACCACCAATGCAAGGCATACCAAATACTGCGGCGGATATGCGCCGGGGGACAAGCTGCACCGCACCTGTCGGCAGATCGGCAATCTGAAAGGCAGAACCCAGAGAGAACTTGCGGATGATCATCCGCTGAAACAGATATATGAGAAGCGGCTGAACACCATAAACCGATATATCAAGCGTGGCACACTGGATGCGGAACTTGCCAAGGCGATGAAAAAGCTGGCAAAGGATAAGATGCTCCGGGCAATCAGTGATGTTGCCTATGCCCGTGGGGATTATGAAACGGAAATGGAACAGGACGCTTTGCAAAGTGAAGCTGAAAAGAAAATTTGAAGTTGTGGAGGTGAAATGAAGTGGAAATAACGCCAAATGGTTTACAAAAAGAATTGACGACTTTGCTATCAGAGCTGGTTTTTGATACAGGATTTAAAAAGAAAAAAATCGGATGGTTAACTCGAAAGGTTGGAGAATGTGAACAATTTTTTACTATCACTTTCACAAGGGATCGTGGTTTGCCGGGGAATCTCTATTCTGTAAATTTTACGCTTTCATTTACATATAAAGAGGTAGATAGACTTACAAGTTTATTTTTAGGAATGGAATATGACCCTAAGTGGTCTACGGGTGCATGGATGTTCTATACACAAATTCCAAACTACACAATGAGCACGTTTAAGTATTGTTCCGATGAACCTATGCAGACTTATGCTGAACGCATTGCAAATTACTTTAGAAAATATGCACTTCCGTATTATGAGAAAATTGATACGTTAGAAAAAGTTGCAAAAATCTTTGAACAAACTGCATCCGCAAAAGACAGCGATAAAGCGAGAAACTTTTTTGTTGTCCGCCGTTTGCGGGGGAGTGAAGATGATTGCTGTTATGCGGCGATACTTTGCGTGCAAGGAAAATGGAACAAATTGAGAGACTTTCTTCCTATAGCAAGAGAACTTAGCATAGAAGAAAAAGAGCGCATAGAAAAATATATTTCAGATAAATAATCAAGCGCACAACTTCCAGTTTGTCTAAGAGAAAATATGTCCTCACGGAAGCCGAAGGGGAGGTGCGCTTATGCTGAGAGAATATTCATGGGACATGACCGGGTACAAGCCAAAGTCCTTTCCCGATACGCCCGACAGTGGCATTACAAGATATATGGCAGAGCGCATCTTCCAACTGGAACCGGAGCTGCCAAAGGCAGAGAACATCAATGATTACATTCTGTCTGCTCTCCGGGAAAAGGATTTGAAATACTTTTCGTTTTTCCTGCACCATTACGAGCCACAGCTTAACAATCGCATCAAAAGCTTTCTTGGCGTAGACAGCGGCGATCAGTATGACCCAGAGCGTTTTTTGGATATAAAACTTTCCTGCCGGGAGGCTATGCTCCAGAAGCTGCCGGACTATGCCCCTGAAAAGGGTGCTGAATATGCTACCTACATTTATCCCTTCATACGGGATGCCATGCTCCGTTTTCGCATGGGCGAAGAACAATGGTCGGTATCCTCGCTGACCAGCTATAAGATGCTCCGCACCATGGCATGGCTTTACCACAACACAAAAGATGCCATTGCTGAATTTTCAAAAAAATATAACTGCGATCTTGCGCTGGCAGAGGAATATTTGAAAGTTGTCCGTGGTATCCGCAATCAGCAGCCATTCTTTGTGACCGAGCAGGACGAGGACGGCGAGGAAACAGGCGAGGATGTGACCCGTGACTATAGCTGGAACTATGCCGATATTCTATGGGATGGTATACAGGCTGAAAAGGTGCGGAAAGCATTTGAAAAGCTGAACTACCGGGAACAAACCTTGTTGGAAAAACGGCTTGCCATCTGCATGACCTGTGGGCGTGTCGGTTCATGGAAAAACCGCCCTACCTTTGAAGAATTGGCTGTCATGTTTGAGGGCAGCTCCGCCAGCGGTGCGGAACGAGCCTACCGGAAAGCAGCGGAACATCTGACACTGCTGTTGGTAGAAAACGGCGGTATCCATGCAGTCCGGCTGAAACAGAAGTCCAAAACCAAACGAAAAAAGAAAATTGCCACCGCAGTCTACGAATATCAGGCAGACTGCGATGGCGAATGGGGAGAAATTTTATTCGATTTTGAAAACGGCACAGGGTCGATTGTCCGGCTTGCCGACTGGGATACCATGATTTCCAATGTTTTTGCAAAACGGGTGATCCGGTATCTGCTGAATTGCGAAAATGATAGATTGCCAAAAGAAACCATGTTTG
>CAMHLZ010000047.1 GCA_946186125.1 uncultured Lachnospira sp.
ATTTACTCATAATTTAAAATCTCCTTATAATGTTTATACTTCATTCTATCAACAAAAGTTATAAAAGCCAACATTTATTTATAACTTTTTATAAGATTTATCTAACTATTTAAGTACCTTCTATAAAATATTACATTACAATACTCTTTAACTTTCCAATTGCTATGTAGTTGTTAAGCAATGCACATAAATCCGTTCCCTCTTCCGCTTCTTCAATTCTTCTTCCCGCAGGTATTATTTCATTTTTATTTTCATCTTTAAAATGGTAATCATCAACGTGATACTGTGTTTTTGAGGGTACTACTCCGTATTCTGTGCCTTTAAACTCATTTATGCTGCATCCCGGGAAATTTATATTCCATATCTCGCTTTTGCTGATATTCTTAACCAACACATCTTTTATAACCTGGTTAAGATATTCATCTACTATATCGTATACTTCATTGTAATCTACTGAAAACGCTATAGCCGGTATTCCTTTTACAAGCCCTTCCATCGCAGCTGCTATAGTTCCTGAATAAATTATCTCCGTTCCTGCATTGTATCCTTTGTTTATCCCTGAAAATACAATATCAGGTTTATCATCAAGTATGCACTCTACCGCAGCTTTTACACAATCCGCAGGCGTTCCGCTTACACTGTATGCATTTACTCCTTCTACATCGTAATCTTTTAAATATTTCACTTTAAGATTTTCTGATAACGTTATTTTATGAGACATTGCACTGCACTGTCCCTCGGGTGCAACCACAAACACTTCTCCAAAGCTTTTAGCTGCCAGGGCAAGTTTTTTTATTCCCAAAGCATCTATTCCATCATCATTTACAACAAGTATTCTCATTCAACCACTCCATTTTTCTCATCATATTCATCTAAAAAATGATGTCTTACCCCTTGTTTTTTATAAGCAACCACTGTATCGAGATTTACGTTTTCCACACTCTTAAAAATATTTCCTTCCACAAAAGGATTTGCCTTTTTCAACTCACTTATAAGTCTCTTTATCTCCAATCTCTTAGATTGGTTTTCTTCATTATCGCATGTAGAACATGTATCAGTAAATTTGCATGCACACTGTATGAAATACAAATCATTCGCATCTCTCCACGCTTTAATATCCTCTTCCCTGATAAGATACATAGGACGTATCAGCTCCATGCCTTCAAAATTGGTACTGTGAAGCTTAGGCATCATGGTCTGAACCTGTGCCCCATAAAGCATTCCCATAAGTATAGTCTCTATAACATCATCATAATGATGACCGAGTGCTATCTTGTTGCATCCTAATTCTTTTGCAAAGCTGTACAAATGTCCTCTCCTCATTCTTGCACAAAGGTAACACGGTGACTTTTCAACATTGAAAACAGAATCAAATATATCCGACTCAAATATAGTTATCGGAATTCCTAATCTTTTAGCATTCTCCTCTATAACACGCCTGTTAGCCGGACTATATCCCGGATCCATTACAAGGAACTTCACTTCAAACGGAAATTTATTATGCAGCTTTAATTCCTGAAATAATTTTGCCATGAGCATAGAATCCTTGCCTCCGGAAATACATACAGCAATACAATCTCCCTCTTTTACCAGATCATAAGTATTAATTGCTTTTGTGAATTTACACCATATTTTTTTTCTAAATCTTTTTCTTATGCTGAACTCCACATCTTCTGCCGTGCAGATATTTTCATCTTCAGCCACTTTTTTTAACACATATGAAACATATCCTCCCTTAAGACTTACTGCATCATACCCATTTTCTCTCAATTCTGATGCAACATCCCAGCTTATAACCCCTCTTGCACAACAAACTATTATTTTTTTATCCTTATACTTTATTGCATTATCTTCTATATCCCGTTTCATTATATGCACTGAGCCCGGTATCGCACCTTTTAATACATCTTCACTATTCCTTATATCGATAATAATATAACTGTCTTCTTTTAATTCATATATCTCATCTATTGTAATTTCCACACTATTCTCCATCATAGTTTTTTATAAATCTCCATGAATCTTTACACATTCTCTCTATATCGTATTCAGCTTTCCATCCGAGTTCATCCAGTGCTTTCTTAGGATTTGCATAACAGATTGCTATATCACCGGCTCTTCTTGGCTTTATCTCATATGGAATTTTTACACCATTGGCTTCCTCAAATGCATTGACAATATCAAGTACAGAATAACCAATACCCGTTCCCAGATTATAAATATTTACTCCTGATGAAGACATTGCTTTTTCAATTGCACATACATGTCCCTTCGCCAGATCAACAACATGTATGTAATCTCTGACTCCTGTTCCGTCATGTGTATTATAGTCATTGCCAAACACTCCAAGCTGTGGAAGTTTACCTACAGCCACCTGCATGATATATGGCATAAGATTATTAGGAATTCCGTTCGGACATTCTCCTATAATTCCACTTTCATGTGCTCCTATCGGATTGAAATATCTTAATAAAACAACACTCCACTCTTTATCCGGCACACACAAATCAGACAATATATTCTCAAGCATTAACTTTGTACTTCCATACGGATTCGTGGTACTTAATGGGAATTCTTCAGTTATAGGCACTGTCTTTGGCGAACCGTAAACTGTTGCCGAAGAACTGAAGATAATCTTCTTGCATCCATATTCATTCATTAACTGACAAAGATTAATAGTTCCCGAAATATTATTTTCATAGTATAACAAAGGTTTTTCAACTGACTCTCCTACCGCTTTCAGACCTGCAAAATGTATAACAGCATCAAATTTATTCTCTTCAAACACAACGCGCATAGATTCTTTATCCAATAAATCCGCTTCATAAAATTTTACGTCTTTTCCGGTTATATCTTTTATTTTATCTACAACATTTCTTTTTGAATTCGACAAATTATCAAATATTACTACTTCATATCCTTTATCTAACAACTCAACACAGGTATGTGAACCAATATATCCCGTACCGCCTGTTACTAAAATCTTCATATTCTTTTCTCCAATCTGATTATTTATTATACTTTCCCATTATACCAAATTTTCATGTTAAAAAACAACTAAAAAAAGTGCATATAATATTTGTACGCACTTTTTTACATAAAAGTATTCAATGTCTGAAATTTTTAAATATTCTTCTATATTCATCAATTTTAGGAATAAGCTTATTATAATCTTTATCGCTAAGACTTCCATCGTTATGGAGATCAACGACCAACTGCTCATATTCATAAAATGTACGCAATGCTTCGTCTTTATAATTATTTGATAAATATTGATACAGTTCTTTTTCCTTCGCCTCTAACTTTTTTTTAGTCTTTCCCAATATCATATCAATCACCTCACGATAGTATTTTAACCCAAAAAAATAGAAACATCAATAGCAATTGATGTTTCTATCATTATATTTTCTGTGAATAAATGTATCAGATATATTAGTTATTTATTAACTTATCTTCACCATTCCAGCTGTAAAGCTTTCTAACTTCTTCTCCGACTTTCTCAGCAGGATGCTCTGAAGCTAACTTTCTCATAGCCTGGAAATGAACTTTACGTCCTGCATCTGACATATCAAGTAAGAACTCTTTTGCAAATGAACCGTCCTGAATGTCTGAAAGGACTTTCTTCATTGCCTTCTTTGTTTCTTCCGTGATAATCTTAGGACCTGTTATATAATCACCATATTCTGCTGTATTAGATATTGAATATCTCATTCCTGCAAAACCTGACTGATAAATGAGGTCTACGATCAACTTCATCTCATGAATACACTCGAAATATGCATTTCTTGGATCATATCCTGCCTCTGTTAATGTCTCAAAACCTGCCTGCATCAATGCACAAACACCACCACAAAGTACTGCCTGCTCACCGAAAAGGTCTGTCTCTGTCTCTGTTCTGAATGTCGTCTCAAGAACACCGGCTCTTGCTCCACCGATTGCTAATGCGTATGCAAGTGCGATATCCTGTGCCTTACCTGTAGCATCCTGCTCTACAGCTACAAGACAAGGAACACCCTTTCCAACCTGATACTCTGAACGTACTGTATGTCCAGGTCCCTTTGGTGCAACCATAGTTACATCAACATTTGCCGGTGGTTTAATACATCCGAAATGAATATTGAAACCATGAGCGAACATTAACATGTTTCCAGCTTCAAGGTTTGGCTCAATATCCTTCTTATACATATCAGCCTGTAATTCATCATTAATAAGAATCATGATAATATCAGCTTTTTTAGCTGCTTCTGCTGCTGTATATACCTGGAATCCCTGTGCTTCTGCTTTTGCCCAGGATTTACTTCCTTCGTATAAACCGATGATAACATTACATCCTGATTCCTTTGCATTTAATGCATGTGCATGACCCTGACTTCCATATCCGATTACGGCTATTGTCTTGCCATCCAATAATGATAAGTTACAATCTTCCTGATAAAAAATCTTTGCCATTGTCTTAGCCTCCATTTTTTAATGATTTTAATTTATGTGATAATGCTGTATACAGCAATTAATCATCTGTAATTATTCTAATTCACCTGCAAGCATATCAGCTCGTCCTCTAGTAAGTCCCGTGATACCTGTTCTCACCAATTCTTTTATCTCAAAACCTTCCAATAAATCAATGAAAGCATCAAGTTTCATCTGGTTACCTGTTAACTCAATAATCATGGAATCGCTTGATACATCAACAATTTTTGCTCTGAATATGTCAGCCACTGCCAAAACCTGCTGTCTGCTCTCAGCACCAACGGCAACCTTACACAGTATAAGTTCTCTGCATACTGACTCTCCGTCTTTTAAAACACTGAGTTCTTTTACATCAACTAACTTTGACACCTGTTTGCGAATCTGTTCAAGAACATCATCTTCTCCACTGACAACAATAGTCATTCTTGAAAATTCGATATTCTCTGTCTCACTTACGGTAAGACTATCTATATTATATCCTCTTCTTGCAAACAATCCTGAAATCCTGCTCAAAACACCTGATGTGTTCTCAACAAGAATAGATAAAACCATTTTTTTCATGATAAATCTCTTTCCCTTTCTACATCTTCTGAATAATCATAGCACATTCAAATATTTTGTCAATAGAATAAATGCTTATCTTATTCTTCAAATTCTACATTTACAAAATACGCACTGCCCGACGGCTCTATAGATACAACCTTTCCATGGTAATTAGTAAGCGCCTTTCCCTGTGGAATATTATTCGACATTGCAAGTGCCGGAATAATTGTATAATACACCATCATTCCCTGCAATGTAAGAAGCTTCTCTTCTTCAACATCTACTTCGTCTCCAACCTTTAAAAGGCCTTCTCTTTCCATTTTAAATTCAATCTTCATTTTCACCCACAAAAGCGTTGCACATATAGCAATGCAACGCTTCCTTTCACTTTAAAATATGTAACACGCTTCTGTCCGTCTGTTTATCTGTAAAGCCATGATGCGTGCTGAATAACACTCTCTCCATCCTTTTCCAGCTCATCAATTATAAACACCTGATCCTCAGATTTTGTAAATTCTTTAATAGCTTTTGATGCCTCGTCAAAGCTGTTATACTTTCCACATACACCTGAGCCGTCTGATTTCTCACCATTGTAAATTCCAAGTTCAAAATATCTGTTCATATCTTCCTCTCCATTCCGGGTCAAACCCTTAAACCATTAACATCATTTTTATAATATCTATTTTACTCCTATTCGTCAAATTGTGCAATTACTGAATTGTATGTATTCATAATTCTTGTCATATATTCTCTGATTGACATATTGCTGCCATCATTTCCATACACAAATTCACCCTCAAGACTAAATCCAAGCTTATCATTCTGGACATTATCCATTTTTTTATCAATAACTGCCACATCTTCATAATTTTTCTTAACAATTTCGTACTCTGCTTCTATTCTTTCAGGATCCATCCAGTCACTGCCAGCAATCTCTTTTAAAGCATCTTTGTATTCACTTCTAAAAAATCCATTTTCAAGAATTGATTTTCTATATAATGGATTGTTCTGTTTTTGTCCCGTTGCCTCAGCACTCTCCGAAAAAGGTGAAACCTCCGTCATCCCTGTAGCTTCAGGGTTATAGGAATATGTTACCCCTAGAGTCCTGTCATAATCATACGGTATCAATATAGCTTTACCGGTGCTTTTATTAAAATATATATAATGATTATTATAATTATTTCTCAAATCGTCAGGATTCCCCAGGAAATAGCTCACAGCCATAAATTTCATCACTTCATCAACATCAACATATTTTTCAAAATCCTCTTTTGTTGTATCATTACTGTTAAGCATATCAAGCAGATTCTCCATATTCTTATGTTCCGAAGTTGATTTATTGGTCTTTAGTTCCATATTATAAAAATCACCTTCATCTTTATCTGCAACTCCGTATGTCATATTAAGAGTGTAATTTGCAGGAGTGTTTGTCCAGCCTCCCTTATATAAATCTCCTCCCTGTTCTTCTTCGTCAATATATCTCTCAATAAATTTTTTATCTACCGGTTCACCTATGAAAAATACACCATAATTTTCATCACCCAGTCTCAGATTCGCAAATGAACTCTGTGGTGCAGGAACACCAAAATTTCTGAACATTTCGTAACTATATCGCTGACGTACATAGGCATTATCATAATTTCTGTTCCACTTTATCTCGAGTCCGTCAAGACTTGCAAAAGTACGTTTTTTTCTCTGTTCTCTCGCCTTATCATCAGTCCACTTTTCTGCTTCATTTCCGTAATATGATTCATCATCAAACGTTTCATCAAAACTTAATCTCAAATGAATCATATTATGTATTCCGTTCACAGGATTATAAAATGTCGTTCTTGACAGATTTCCTTTCATTCTTACTCCGACATCGTTAATCTCATATGTGTCGTCCCCAATAGTAATGATTACCTTATCAGCCTTTCTGTAAATTGGCGATTTTGAACGTTTTTTATAATACGTCTTAAAATCAGCCTCCATCTTGGCTATCTCAGTTTCAGACATGTCTATTTTTACAGTTACCTTATTGTTAATATCAAATAATTCACTATATATCTTATTCTGTTCTTCTTCTGAAATAATCTCTTCGCTTTGTTCTATTGCTTCTGTCGTCTCTTTATTTTCGTTAACCTTCCCGGCGCCACTGCATCCCATCATTATAGTTGCCGTTATTGTCATGAATACTGTCAACGACAATAATTTTTTCTTAATCATACATTATTCCTCCGGCACGCTCTTATCATTTTCTGAATTTCTTCATTCTTCTGATTTCTTTGTATTCCCTGTCAACCTCCACAAATAACCTTGCTGATGTCCAATGTACATTCGTATCTGTAACAACCGCTTTATGA
The DNA here is from genome assembly GCA_946186125.1 of uncultured Lachnospira sp. GTDB lineage: Bacteria > Bacillota > Clostridia > Lachnospirales > Lachnospiraceae > UBA2821. The sequence continues at coordinate 7,356 of CAMHLZ010000047.1, forward strand.
TAACTTAACTTACCTGTTGTATTCATGAGTATTGCAAAAAAATCTTCAACTTCTTCTTTTTCAATTCCTGAAATAACCACCATCTTTCCCGGAATATCAAGCGGTTCCCCATGATTCTCTTCCGGCTCAAATTCTTCTATTAATTCTCCAATTTTCCAATTATATTTTTCTTCTTCGACATTTACCACTTTGTAGTTTCTCAATGCAAAAGCCTTTCTGATCTGTTCTGAGTTAAATTGATTAAATCCATACAATAAAATATATTTTTTCATTTTCTTCTCCATTTCAAATATTCTTACCTAAAATTTTAATTTACACTGTATTTTTTGTCAATAAAGTTTTAATTGTTTACTTTACACTTCCATTTTATTATAGTAAAATGGTTATTGTTCGTTTTGGGACATTTTAAACACACATACAAGGGAGTGATTTATACGAAAACGGTAGATATCGTTGTTCCCTGCTATAACGAAGAGGATGTTCTTCATATGTTCTATGAAGAAACTGATAAAATAGTTTCTCATATAGACGGTTATTCATTCAGCTATATTTTTGCTGATGACGGAAGCAGGGATAAAACGTTAAATATACTTATGAAGTTAGCTTCAGAACATAAAGAAGTCAGGTATCTTTCTTTTTCAAGAAATTTTGGCAAAGAAGCTGCTATGTACGCAGGTTTTAAGTACTCCGATTCTGATTATGTCATCGTAATGGATGCCGATTTGCAGCATCCGCCTTCAATGATTCCGGACATGCTTAAGCGAATAGAAGAAGGACATGACTGCTGTGCTGCAAGACGCACAGACAGAAAAGGTGAAAGCCATGTTAAAAGTGCTTTTTCACGATTATTTTATAAATTAAGTAATAAACTTACAGATGTAAATCTTATGCAGGGTGTTGTTGATTACAGAATCATGTCACGTCAAATGGTTGATTCTATAATATCCCTGTCAGAACACCAAAGATTTTCAAAAGGAATATTTGCATGGGTAGGATTTGACACTGTATGGATCCCATATCATAATGTTGAACGCCCTGTAGGCAAAAGCAAGTGGAGTTTCTGGGGATTGTTTAAGTATGCAATCGATGGAATTACTGCATTTTCAATTGCACCTTTGCGTATGGTGACTGCTTTTGGATTTTTCATCTCTGCTTTTGCGTTTATTTATATTATTATTACACTCATAAAGACTATGATAAGCGGAGTGGATGTACCCGGTTATGTTACTACACTTTCAGCTGTATTGTTTCTGGGTGGCATAATAGAATTTTCAATTGGAATAATTGGTGAATATATTGGTCACATCTATATTGAAGCCAAAAACCGTCCAATATTTATATTAAAAGAAACTAATATCCCAATCACAAAACTTGGACACTTAAGGGATATTAAAAAACAGGAGGATTAAAGTGAACGAATTAAAAGAAAAACTGCTTAATAAGGAAACCATTTCTTATTTGATATTTGGTGTGCTTACTACAGCTATTGACTTCATTGTCTATATTATTTTCAGGAAACTGTTTGACATTAATTATCTGGCATCAAACGTTATTTCATGGACTGTTGCCGTATTATTTGCGTATATTACCAATAAAATTTTTGTATTTCAAAGTAAAAGCGTTAAATTCAAGGTGCTTATGAATGAAATTACATCATTTGTAGGAGCAAGAGTTTTTAGTCTTGTTTTTAATCTCCTATTCATATACCTTTGTGTGATTTTATTAGGAATTAACGATATTGTTGCTAAAATATTTGCTTCCGTATTTGTAGTAATTATTAACTATATTCTTAGTAAATTTTTTATTTTCAACAAGGAAGAAAAAGATTCTAAGACTCTGTTTACATGGATTAAGGATAATATCACTTTTATTGTAGCATTTATTATTCCGGTGGCAATATTAATTGTAATTTATTATCTTAGAAAGATTTTTCCGTTTGGTGATGAAATGTACCTTAGAAGTGACTGTTATCACCAATATGCACCGTTCCATAAAGAGTTATTTAATAAACTTAAAAATGGAGGAAGCCTGTCTTATTCATGGAATATAGGAATGGGAATGAATTTTTCAGCTCTGTATGCATATTATCTTGCCAGCCCTGTTAACTGGTTTATAGCTATATTCCCTGAAAAATACATTGTTGAAGTAATGAACAGTTATATCATAGTTAAATCCGGACTTTGCAGTTTTGGATTTGCTTATTACATCAGCAAAAAATTCAAAACAAAACAAATCAGTATTGCTGCATTTGCTGTATTTTATGCTTTGTCATCTTATTTTGCGGCTTTTAGCTGGAACGTAATGTGGCTTGACTGTCTTGTTCTGCTTCCGTTCATATTATTAGGATTAGAAAGACTTGTAAAAGAAAATAAATGTTTCCTTTATTGCATCTCCCTCGGACTTGCAATTGTATCAAATTATTATATTTCAATAATGATTTGTATTTTCTGTGTGTTCTATTTCATAGTATTAATATACTCAGACAACGCACAAAAGAAATTGGCATATTATGTGAATAAAACACTGCATTTTGGTGTATATTCAATGCTTTCCGGCGGATTTGCGGCAGCAGTATTTTTACCGGCATTTTTTGCCCTTAAATCTACTGCTTCAGGTAATTTTGGTTTTCCTGAGCTGTTGCAGAATTATTTTTCTGTATTCTTTTTGATTTCACGTTCTCTTATGAACGTTGAAGCTTCGATATTTGAAGCTCATGATCCTAACGTTTATTGTACCGTTGCCGTATTTTTGCTTATTCCGTTATACTTCATGTGCAATAAGATTGATTATAAAGAAAAGATTGCAAAAGCTGCTTTATTGGGATTTATGATATTCAGCTTTAACACTAACATTCCTAACTATATATGGCATGGATTCCATTTTCCTAACAGTCTTCCATGTCGTCAGTCATTTATTTATATCTTCCTTATGGTTGCGATGAGCTACGAAGCATTCCTTCACATCCGCTCATTTACCAACAAACAGCTTTTCGGTACTTTTGCCGGAGCAATAGGACTTGTATTAATGATTGAGCAGATGTTTGTGGGAGATGATTACGAATTTAAAATTATATACTACTCTGTTGCATATATCATTCTTTATATGATTGCATTTATGTTATACAGAAGCCCTAATTATAAACGCGGCGTTATTGTATTCTTTATATTTGTAATAACCATTTCGGAAACTTATTTTAACCTGTATAATACCGGAATAAGTACAACCGGACGTACCTACTACATGGAAGATAATAAAGATATTAAAAAACTGGTTTCCGAGACAAAGGATGATTCATCTTTATTCTTCAGAATTGAAAAGGCTAACCGAAGATCAAAAAATGATGCCGGATGGAGTAATTATCATGGTGCTTCAACCTTCTCGTCAACAGCTCCACAGGCTTTGTCAGAGTTTTACGGTCAGATTGGTATGGAGGAATCAACAAATGCATATGCTTACTATGGTCACACTCCTTTGACAGAGGCATTATTATCAGTCAAGTATGTGCTTAATGATAACTATGTGGATGAGGATGATCTTATATCATACCGTTCGACTTCCGGTTCATTGAACTTATATGAAAACAACTACGTTCTTCCTTTAGGTTATATGCTTCCTGAAGATTTTGAAGATATGTGGGATTATGAAAATTCAGATCCATTTGCCGTACAGAACAGTTTTGCAGATGTTGTTATGGACGATGAAGATAATCTTTTATTCACACGTCTTGATGTAGAAAGTGATGGCTGCAATGCTGAAGTAACGGCATCTGAGGATATGCATTTATATGTATATGTTACTACTTCTCTTGACAGCGTTACTGTTGAGAAATATGATGTCAACGGTGAAAATACTGATACTTCAAACATATCAGATATGACTCACTCTCATACGTTGGATTTAGGATATTTTAATGAAGGCCAAAAAGTTATAGTAACATCAAACGACAGCGAAGTAGATTCTCTTCAATTGTATGCTTATTCTTTTGATCAGGAGCGTTTTATTGACGTATTTAATAAATTAAACTCTCAGCCTTTTAACGTTGAGAAACTTGAAGATACGTATGTTAAAGGAAGCATATCAGTAACTGAAGATGGCGATATGCTCACTTCTATTCCTTATGACGCAGGATGGTCAGCTTATGTGGATGGCACAAAGGTTGAGACCTCTTCATTAGAGGGCGCGTTATTAACAGTTCCTCTTGAAGCCGGAAACCATGTGGTAGAATTAAAATTCTGTCCTCAGGGAAGAAATCTTGGTATTACTATTACAATATTAAGTATAATGGCATTTATATCGATTATTATATATGATTATCAAAAGAAAAAAAGAGATACAATAATTAATAACGATAATCTATAAAATATCGGGCTGCCGCTTAAGAATGTTTCTTAAAGCGACAGCCCGTTTTAATATATTAATTTCACTATTTAATATTGTTCTCAACAATCCTTACTGCATTTCTCACGCAGTCATCGCATTCGCATAGTACAACACCTGTCTCTCTGCCCTTTAATTCTTTACATATCGTTGCACCACATATTTTTTTAAATTCATCATGCAATACTGCTGCATCCCTGAGCACAGGTCTGCCATCATATTTTTTTAACCCTAATAATATCTCTGCAGCACAAAGTGCACCACATGTTGCTTCCATGCATCCCATACCGACGCCAAATGCAGCTCCGATCTTCTTTAAGTTTTCTTCCGTGATTTCTGTATCATCCGCAAACGCACATAATACAGCCTGCGCACAATTATATCCTTTGTGCTTTAACTCAACAGCATATTCTGTCTTTTGCATATTTTTCTCCTTATCTTTTATGTGATTAAATAAAAAAACCTTCTTCTGTTAATCTATGAATTATCGCTGATATAGGAAGGCCAACTACATTATTATAATCTCCTTCTATTTTCTCTATATAACGTGCAAACCTTCCCTGTATCGCATATGATCCGGCTTTATCCATACATTCTTTTGTATCGGCATATTTTTCAATCAAATCGTCACTTATCGGGTATACATACACATCTGTTTTTTCATGAAATGTTATTATTTTATTTTTCAAAACCAATGTTACTCCTGTATAAACCTGATGTTTGTCAGCCTGCAGCATACGGATTGTCTCTATAGCATCCTGTCTGTCCAAAGGTTTGCCTAATATTTTATTTTTATATGCAACCACAGTATCCGCTCCTATTATTAAGTCAAAATCATTTTCAAGTCGCTTAGCTACATCCATGGCTTTCTGCTTTGATAGTTCTTCTACTACTTCGGCAGGATTCACAGAAGTTATTATCTCTTCAGTATCACTTACAACACATTCAAACTTAATGTCTATCTGCTCTAAGAGTTCTTTTCTTCTCGGCGAAGCCGATGCCAGTATTATCCTATTTAATTTCATATTTACGTCTCCTTCAGATTATTTTAATGTCGTCAGATATTCCTCAAAGCATATACCGTCTTCCTTCGGAATATCTAATTCTATCGAGCGGACTATACATTTTCTTATAAATTCGGTTGCTCTCATTACAGATGTCTTAAATCCTACACCGTTAACCGCATCTGCAGCAATAATTGCGGCAAACACATCTCCTGTTCCCGCTCGTTCTTTTCCTATTTTTAAGTTTTTTAAAAAATGTATTTTATGATTTTCATAAATTGCATCTGTCAGGTATTTCCCTTGTTTCATTCCGGTAACCACTATCTTTTCAGGTCCTAAATCCGAAAGTTTCTTTAGCATAACTTCAATTTCATCCCTGCTCATCGACTCTTTGTAAACTGTATCTGTAAGCATACATGCCTCGGTAAGATTAGGTGTGATAATATTAGCATAAGACACAAGTTTTTTCATCTCTCTGCACATTTCATCTGTATATGTAGAATAAGCCACTCCATCGTCCCCTATCACCGGGTCTATGACAACCTGTGTATCAACATTTTTAAACTCATTTATAAATTCTGAAACAATCTCTATCTGTTTAACAGAACCTAAAAATCCGGTAGCTATTCCTTCAAATCTCAAATCAAGTTTTTTCCACTGTTCGATGTATCTGTGCATTTTATCAGTATAATCATCAAAGAAGAAATCCTCATATCCACTATGATTAGAAAAAATCGATGTTGGAACTACACAACATTGAAGCTTCATAGCTGATATTATAGGCAGTTCCACTGCAACCGAACATCTGCCATAACCGGAAAAATCATTAATTACTGCTATTTTTTTCTGATTATTATGTGACATATAATTCTCCATTCCTATTTTCAAAGCTAAACGCTAATATATACGAATACTGGCTTTGTGTAAAATACCATTTTGCGATTTTTTATACATACCAGCAACAAATATCTATATATTATCTTTTTTTGACTTGTAAATTTTATTAAAACAAATTATACTTAAATGTGTTTTATATAATTCCCGAATCACTTCGTGCCGTGGATTCGGGATAGATTTTCATAGGGAGGTCTCAAAGTGAGAAAAAAGTTAACAAAAGAACACTATATCGGCGTTATATCTATTATTTCAATTATACTGATTATTTTTATTCTTCATATAATAAAGGGTAATCTTACAATTGACAATTCAGAACAGATTCAGATATCTACAGAAGAGAATATCCAGACAAATAATAAGGGGACTGTCTCTTTGATGCTTCTGGGAAATTTTGTAATTAACGATAATGTTTTGACAACATATAACACCCAGGGATTATCAACGATTATTGAACCTAAACTGCAGACACTTATTAAGAAGGCTGACATTGCCATGGTGAATCAAGGCTTTACCGTTTCGTCATCATGGAACGCCCATAATATTTCGGGTGAAACACTGAATATTCTTAAAGAGCCGGAAATAAATGTAGCATGCATGTCGAATAATTATTACAGGTCTTTTTCCGATAATATTTCATCAACATGTGAAGCTCTCAGGAATAACGGTATAAAATGTGTAGGAGGTGCAGACAGTCTTTCTGAAGCTTCAGCCTGCACAATATATACATATAACAATAAAACAGTAGGTTTTGTCTCGGTAACAAAGCTATCTGATAATACTGATACCACCGGATGTGCCACTGATTCTAACGGACATACCAATCCTACTCCGGGTGTATACGGTGAATCAGATACCGGCTCAATATGCATTGCAATCAAAAATGCAAAGAAAAAATGCAATTTCCTTGTTGTAAATGTTTCGTGGGATTCTAACACCATGAAAGAAGATGCTCACAAATTTGTTGAAGCAGGTGCTGATATTGTTGTAGGTGCAACTGAAACTGTTATGGGTATTGAATACTATAAAGATACTCCTATTATTTATGGAACAGGAAACTTTATAAATAATTTTTCTTTATTGGAAACAATAGCCGTGAAAGTTAAGATAAATAAAAATAATACTTGTTCTTTATCTGTTGTTCCTTGCATCAATGATATGTCAAATGTTAAAAGACTCACAGGTAAAAAAAGAAAAGCGTTTCTTCAAAAATTAAATGATATGTCAACAGGAATAAAAATTTCTGAAAAAGGAGGCATATCCAAATAAAATATAACCGACATCTGTACCTGGTATAGATGTCGGTTTTTTTCTGTATATTTAGGATATGATTTCATTCTACATGGCATAAGAAATTTTAATTCAAAACGATTATACTTGCTATCAAGTATAATGCTAATAAATGTACCGGATAGAATTCATAAAAAAAGTATTTTGTTAAAAACTTTTTCCCGTATCTCCCCCGCTCCTCATTATATAAATAAATTAGCGGGAAAGCACAGATTGCAAAGCACTGCACTCCTCCATATGCCAGACAATGTATAATCGCCTGAAGAATACTACATGTAATCTTTCTATCCCTGTAATTATAATAAAAATAAATAATTGCTACTCCGCCACATGAATAGTCGGTCTTTATTAATACCGCAGTCATCATTGCCACTAAAAATATAATGTACTTTGCACTAAATGATACTGTCATTTCTGAAATATATAACATCAAAAATCCTATAAAGAGTGTAAAAAATACATTCTGATGCTTCATTTCACACATTTTTCCAAAAAAAGCAAGGTCGAAAAATACTTCTGATATTAATGCAAATATAAACAGCCTTATCATATATTTTTCTCGGGAAGATGTATGTATGAATCCTTCCACCAGTAAAAATGTATATATAGGGAATGCAAGTCTTCCTATACATCTTAACCATATCTGTCCCTTGAAAAGAACGAATCCCATATGATCAATCATCATTGATAACATTGCTATGACCTTTAACTGAAAGCCGCTCAATCTGCATTTATTTAATAGTTGTGTCATCTGTCTTGTCTATATCAACACATTCAAGTACAACCGTTGTTCTAGGTGGTACAACCAGCATTCTGTTCTCTATGGCCGGTTTCTGCGTACCTGATGTATTAAATACAACCTCCCATCCTTTACCTTTTCCCATTCTTGGAAGTCCTATCTTCTGCTCTTCCCAATGCATATTAAATGCGATAAATATAATTTTATCTTCATTCTGTCCGTATAATCTGCTGTACTTTCCGTTTAGCATAACTCCAAAGTGTCTGACATACGGATCCATATCAAGTGTCCAGGTCCTATCACTATGATATGACAAATCAGGCATTCCAAATGCATGATAATCCTTGCACAGCATTTGTTTTGGAAGGTGAATGACCGGATGTTCTTTTCGATAATTAATTAACTCTTTTACAAATTCAAATAAATCCTTATTTTTCTTTTGCAGCTTCCAGTCAGTCCATGAGATTTCGTTATCCTGACAATATGGATTATTATTCCCACCTGTTGTATTACCAAACTCATCACCGGCATAAATCATTGGTGTTCCCTGACTTAATAATAACATTGAAAAAGCATTTTTTCGCTGCTTGTTTCTAAGTGTAACCACTGTTTTTCGTTTTGTCTCCCCCTCAAATCCACAATTCCAATTATAATTATACTTTCTGCCGTCTCTGTTATTCTCACCATTTAACTCATTGTGACATCTTCCGTATGAAACCATATCATTTACTGATAATGTATCATTTGTAGCTATATAATTTATCGTAGCAGCGGTAGCAGGATTATATCTGAATCTGTACGCCATATCTGATACCCTGCCCTCATCGCCTTTTAAAAAGCACCTTGCGACATCCATAAATACATCGTTATATTCTGCTAAATGCTTTCTGCCATATAATTTTTCATCATTCCATCCATACCGCATAAGCTTTGTCCGGCTAAGATAAGGGTCTTTCTGAATCATATCACACATGCCGGGATGGATGTTACAATGTATACCGTCTATATGATACTCTTTTACCCAATATCTGAAACACTGGTATATAAGATAGGGATTGGTTTCTTCTTCAAAGAAAAATTCCATAGCAACTTCGATATCATTTTTATGGAACTCTTTTATCATATCCTTAAATTCTTTTATGGCACCGCCTTTCATCTTAGAATGGGCATATGAGTTTTTAGGAACAAAATAATTAGCTTCACAATACCCCCAGTAATTCAGCTTCGGTGCAACATTTCTGTTAGGGTGTCTTTTAACTCTCGGCTCTGATTTTTCCACACTGCTTTGAATTACTTCTTCAAATTCATAAGCCGGCATAAGCTCTATCATCGTAATACCTAATTCTTTTAAGTATGGAATCTTTTCAACTAATCCTTTAAATGTTCCCTTGCTTTTTACTTTAGAATACTTTGACTTTGTAAATCCTCTTACATGAAGTCTGTATACTATAGTCTCCTCAAATGGGTGATATAAAGGCTTATCTCCTTCCCAGTCATACTGAGACTTGTACACGCCTGAAGTCTTTAACGGGTGCTCCTCGCCCCATACAGATGTTCCATTCATCAACTTTGCAAAAGGATCCTGTTTTATAACATTTCCCACTCTGAAAGCATATTCAAACTCAGCAGAAGATATGCCTTCTATCTCCATGGCATACACACTGCCAAATCTCATATCTTCCGTAAACGGTATCTCTGTCGCAATCTTTGTTGTTCCTTTTTTGTATATAATCAAAGAATACTTCTCATCACCTGAAGCCATTATCGCTATATTAATTAACTTTCTTGACTTTTCATAGGTTCCGAGTGGTTCTGGTTCTCCTACTCTGACTCTATAATTTAGCTCTTTTTCTACAATCATCCCGGTACATCCTTCATTTTTATTATCTTTTCCTATTATATCCTATCTCTTAAAACATAACAAGCAATAAATCACTTGCAAATTACCAAATTTCATGTAAAATAAACTATGAACAAATTGAAAGGATGAACTTTTATTATGATTAGTGCAAATAATATTACTCTCAGATTAGGTAAAAAGGCTTTATTCGAAGACGTGAACATAAAATTTACAGAAGGTAACTGTTATGGTCTTATCGGTGCAAATGGAGCCGGAAAATCTACTTTTTTAAAGATTTTATCAGGACAGATTGATTCTACAAACGGTGAGGTTGTAATTACACCGGGGCAGAGATTATCTTTTTTACAGCAGGATCACTTTAAATATGACGAATATCCTGTTCTTGATACCGTCATTATGGGAAATGCGCGTCTGTATGAAATCATGAAGGAAAAAGATGCTATTTATGCAAAAGAAGACTTTTCTGAGGAAGATGGAATTAAGGCCGGAAAACTTGAAGAAGAATTTGCTAATCTCAACGGCTGGGAAGCTGAATCTGATGCAGCTACTCTTCTTAACGGTCTTGGTATTGACACTGATTTACATTATAAATTTCTTAAAGATTTACGCGGAAGTGAGAAGGTAAAAGTTTTATTGGCTCAGGCATTGTTTGGTAATCCTGACATTCTTCTGCTCGACGAGCCTACTAACCACCTTGACCTTGATGCTATTGCATGGTTAGAGGAATTTCTTATAAATTTTGACAATACTGTTATCGTAGTATCGCATGACCGTTATTTTCTTAATAAGGTATGTACTCAGATTGCTGATATTGATTATGGTAAAATCCAGTTATATGCAGGTAACTATGATTTCTGGTATGAATCAAGCCAGTTGCTTGTTAAGCAGATGAAAGAAGCTAACAAGAAAAAAGAAGAAAAGATTAAGGAACTTCAGGACTTTATCCAGAGATTTAGTGCTAATGCTTCTAAGTCTAAACAGGCTACTTCAAGAAAAAGAGCTCTTGAAAAAATCGAACTGGATGAAATCAAACCATCCAGCCGTAAGTATCCTTACATTGATTTCAGACCAAACCGTGAAATCGGTAATGAGGTTCTTACTGTTGAAAATATTTCTAAGACAATTGACGGAGTAAAGGTTCTTGACAATATTTCATTTATTGTCGGACGTGAAGATAAGATTGCTTTTGTAGGAGCTAATGAATTAGCTAAAACTACTTTATTCAAGATTCTTACTGGTGAAATGGAGCCTGATGAAGGTAATTATAAGTGGGGCATTACTACTTCCCAGACTTATTTTCCTAAGGATAATACTAAGGAATTTGATTGTGATGATACTATCGTTGACTGGCTTACACAATATTCTGAAGAAAAAGATGCTACTTATGTAAGAGGTTTCCTTGGAAGAATGCTTTTCGCCGGTGATGACGGTGTTAAAAAGGTTAAGGTTTTATCCGGAGGTGAAAAGGTTCGTTGTCTCCTTTCTAAAATGATGATTTCAGGAGCAAACGTTCTCTTACTTGATGAACCTACCAACCACCTTGACATGGAATCTATCACTGCTCTTAACAACGGCTTGATAAAATTCCCTGGTGTTGTACTTTTTGCTTCTCATGACCACCAGTTTGTACAGACTACTGCAAACCGTATTATGGAGATAGTCAACGGTTCTCTTATTGATAAAGTTACTACATACGATGAATATCTTGAAAGTGACGAAATGGCAAGAAAACGTCAGGTATATTCTATGGACGACCAGGACGACGATAATTAGTATGCAAAATCATATTGATAGGAATGGAGATTGGCATGATAGACTTACATGCTCATTCAACAAGTTCAGATGGTTCTTTTACTCCATCTGAACTTGTTGATTATGCTATTAAAAAAAATTTAACTGCGTTTGCTTTAACAGACCATGATACCTGTTCCGGTATCGATGAAGCTATACGTTATGCTGCTTCTATTAACTCTGATTTAACTGTTATTCCCGGAATTGAACTGTCTACAAAATATGAAAATAAACCAGTTCATATTTTAGGACTTAATATAGACTATAAAAACCATGAGTTTTTAGAAAAAATCAGACCTTTTGTGGAAGCTAGATATAATAGAAATGCTCAAATGCTTGATTTATTTAAAGAAAACAATATTCCTATCACAGAAGATATTTTAGTTAGACGTTTTGGTAAAGATACTGTTATTACGAGGGCTCATTATGCCATTCTTATGATAGAATCCGGTATGGTTAAGGATAAAGATGAAGCTTTTGAAAAGTATCTTGGATGTGGCTGTAAGTTTTACATCGAAAGAAAACATATGACTCCATTTGAAGCTGTAGATTTTATAAAAATAGCCGGCGGTCATCCTGTCATGGCTCACCCCGTATTGTACGATTTTGACGATGCTACACTAGATAAACTTGTCTGCAATCTTCAAAAATGTGGCCTTAAAGGCATCGAAGCAATGTATTCCTGCAATAGGAACGGTGATACTGAGAAATATACTGCTTTAGCTAACCGATATGGTTTATATATTACCGGTGGTTCCGATTTCCACGGCACAGCAAAGCCCGGGCTTGAATTAGGAACGGGATATGGCAATTTGTGTGTGCCTGATGAATTACTTGAGAAAGTGTTGGCTTATTAGCCGCCCTTGTCCGGTTTTGTCAGGTAAAGTGTGTAAGTTTTTTTTAATATAACTTTTCGAACTGCACTGCCATAGTTATATAATTTCTCAATATGCCCCCAATTACGTACCCATACATCAACGGCTCCAGGATATTGACTCCATTAGTCTTGTTTCACTAAATATAATTAGTGCAATTTAATACTGCGCAAACCAAAACTACCATATCGTACAAAAACAATATGGTAGTTTCTTCTATTTAACCTTTACTTTCTTTGACAGTCCCTTCTTTTTGAAAAGTACTGTATAAATCTTCTTCTTTGCTTTAGGTACTTTAATCACTGTTCCTGTACCTACTCCCTTAAATGCACCTTTAGCAACCGAACAATTATTTAGTTTCTTTGTTTTAATAGTTATTTTCTTAAGCTTAACACAGCCCGAAAATATATTATTACCAAGTTTTTTCACCTTATCCGGTATAGTAATATTTGTCAGCAAACTACAATTTGAAAATGCATTATTACCTATATCAGTCACATTTACTCCTATAATCAGGCTCTTTAATCTGCTACATCCCGAAAATGCATAATTCCCAATTACAGTGATTGAATCAGCTATTTTTACTGTAGTTATTTTCTTGTTATTTTTAAATGCATTATCGTCCACCTTTGTAACTTTATAAGTTATACCTTTAATACGCACCGTTTTAGGAATTTTTACAACTGCTTTTTTACTCTTTCCATTACTCTTATACGCTACGGTCGGAGATTTTTTATTATCTGAAGTTACTATATATATTGCACCGGTTGATTTGTCCTTGAATTTTGTGCCTTTTTTTGCAGGCTCATTCTCATCGGCTGTCGTCGTTTCTTCTTTGCTTTCTTTTTCGGCAGTTGTTGTTTCTTTCTGGCTTTCCTTTTCGCCTGTCGTCGTTGTTTCTTTTTGGCTTTCTTCTTCGTCCGGATTCTTCCATACCTCACCATTTTTATCAATCCACTTAGCGTAGAGAACAGTATCCGAATCTATTCTCACAACTCTATATGACGTAACAGACTTTCCTTTTCCGCTTTTTTCTGTATACCAGCCATCAAATGTATATCCGTCTCTCACAGGTTCAGGCAGAATACCATAATACGCACTATAATATACATTTTTATCTTTGATATCAACATCTCCGCCCTGTGGATCAAAAGAAATCATATATTTTTTTGATGTGATATCAGATTTACCGCCTACAGGTACGTACCATGCAAGATAATAATCCTTGGTTCCCGTTCCGTTTGTCCATAAACCTGTAGATGCCTTAAACTCGTAGTCACGCATCGCAACATCAGGATTACCATTCCACGTTTTTATAGAAAGCGTATCTTTTTCAGCTGAATACTCCGTACTGATAACCATCGCATAATGTCCATAATCAAAATGTATAAGGTCACCCGGCTTCAATTCATATTCTCCACCTGCGTATACAGTTTTATCCCATGTATGATCTGTCTGATGCTTATAATCAAATACGCTCATAACTTCATCAGGCGCTCCTGACATTGCGTATACCCATTCACAGAATAAACCACACCAGCCTCCCCACTGATATTTTTCATAATTATCCGGATGCCATAACCAGTCCGGCGAATCCCTGAAATAACCCATCTCACAATATTCTCCGAAACCATTTTTATTGCTTCCGTCAAGTTCTTCGAATGAATTTCCTTCGTGATATCCCTCCTGTGACTTTGCAATCATCATTGCATCATCTACAAAATCTCCGGTTAATTTCAGGTCAGACAATTTCTTATAATATACACTATTCTTGTATGGTTCACTAAAATCCGGATGATTATATAAAACACCTCTGAAAGCAAAATAACCACACTTAATCTTTTTCATATCAGCTGCACAAACTATATTTTCCAGCTGGTCACATTCCTGAAATGCCCGCTCACCTATCGTTTTTATAGATGCCGGAAGTGACAGTGATTCAATAGAATACGTCCATGCAAATGCTCGTTCGCCTATTGATACCACACCCTCAGGTATTATAATATTTTTAATATTATTATGTGACTGTCCGGCTCTGTTGCCAATAGCCTTTACATTTACCCCATCTATTGTTGACGGAATCTTTCCACCTTTCCACTCATTCGGAATATATGTAATAATTCCTGTTTTCTTAGAAAACTTCCACTTCAATCCTTCAACAGTATATTCAGCCTCATCGGATGTATCCGCATCTTTTGTTATATCCTCTACGGATGCAGTCGTCTCTTCTTCTTTTGTAGTTTCTTCATTTTCTTTAGATGTAGTCGTCTCCTCTGTATTGCCATATAGTTTAAATTCCTGTTTCTGTGGGAATGCCGTACTGACAATCTCAACCTTACTCCAGTCACTGATAAAATATACTGTCTTAAGAGCCGAGTCCTGAGAAAATGCATAAACTCCAATATATTCAATGCCACTTCCAATAATCACATTAGAAAGCTTTGAATTAACACAAAACGCCCACTTGGCAATAGTCTTAACGCTATCCGGTATTCTCACACTTGAAATTGCCGTTTCTTCAAAAGCACTCTGTCCAATAACTTCAAGTCCTTCCGGAAGTGTTAATTGAGTAAGACTCTTGCACTGATAAAATGCTTCTTTTCCTATGTTCTTAACCTTAACGCCATCAATGGTATCTGGTATATCTGCCTTTGTTATACTTTTATCTGCCGATAATACAGTACCTGTATTTTTATCAAAGGTAATATTTCCACCTTCAACGGCATATTTTACCTCATCCGTCTCTCCTTTAGTCTCTTTTGTCTCTTCTTCCTCTTCCTTTGAGGATTCTTTTTTAACTGTAACATTACAATATACACAATCGGCACCATCTGCTGCCCGCGCCTCAACTACAGCTTCGCCCTCAAAAACTCCTTCAATCACGCCTTCTGAATTAATTGTAAGAATATCTGTATCTGAACTTCTCCATGAGATGCTTTTATCTGTTACATCTTCAGGTGAAAATTTTATGGCAAGCTGTTTAGTTTCCTTTGGCTGGATTTTTACACTCTCCTGTTCAAAAGCAATGCTTTGTACTGCACCTGCATCAGCTTTATAATGCGCATAAAGTGTCTGATCTCCCTTTTCTTTAAACATCTTGTATGAAAGAATTTTTTCTCCGCCTTCCGGCAATGTATACCATCCCTCAAATACATTACCTGCACATTTTGCATCCGGAAGTGCGCCATATATCGCCTCCTCTGCTATAATACGTGATGCATAAGGAACCGTTCCTTCCCCGGCATCAAGCGTAAGGGTGTGCGTCACTATACCCGAAAGTTTAGGACTGGCCACCGATCTGATTTTATAATCCTCGGCATCTTCTCCAAGCGAAACCCATTTCTCATTTTCAAAAATGTCACTTGCCTCTCCCGTAGTTTTATTATATCTTACCAGTTCCTTACCAACATTCCTGTTAGGATGATTTCCGTTTATAATATTAATTACAACATAATCGCCATCAGTCGTTGCTGATCCGACCATAGCCAAATGAGTTTTTCCGACACCTATAATATCTCCCGGCTGAAGTGTGTATGTTCCTCCGGCATAAGAAAGGTCTTTCCATTCATAATAATCACTTCCGGCGGTTAATGGAATACCTGCAAGTGCATGCACCCATTGTGTAAATGCATAACACCATGTAGTACCCTGTACTCCATGAAATCTTGCCGCTTCCGAAAAATGTCCCCATTCCCAATAAGAAGCCTCTGCCGGAGTACGGTATTCCTGCGTATTTGTTCCTCCCATATAGTATGGCGAAAATCCCTCTCTATAGCCAAGCTGTGTGTCATATATATCAAGAATATTCTGTCTGTAATCAGTCCCCGGATTTACCCCCTGCAACGCACGGTGCCATTTTGTACCTTTGTATGTTTCATGAAAATCAAGCCCACATAAAGCACGTCCGACATTTTTAAATGCATACCAGCTTATATTTCCATATCCTGCCGGGTAATCATCATCACTTCCCCTTGGATCAGTAGCTATGCATTTCTCCTTAAATGAATAATTCTCAAAAAGAATTTCCTCCAGATTATCGCAGCCTGTAAATATATATCCTGCAAGTCTGCTTACATTTTCAGGTATAATGATGTTTTCCATCTTTTTACATCCGCTAAATGTATACCCTTTAATCTCTTTAAGCGACTTACTTAAATGTATTTGCAAAAGTTCACTACATCCTGCAAATGCTTTCTCACCTATTGTTGTTATAGTATCCGGCATTTTAATATATTTTACTTTCTTAAGATAAGCAAATGCCTCATCACCAATGGAAACAACGTTAACGCCGTCAATTGAATCCGGAATATTTAATTCCGTTACATTTTTATCTGTTATTCCCGTTATCTCACCTTTTGCACTGTCAAATATAAATAATTCTTCAGAAGTCTCTGCTATATCCGGAAATGTTTTCTTTACTTCTTCAACTTTTATGGCTTCATCCTGTTTGTCTGTTTCAGATGTGGTATACTGCCAATCCTGTCTTACATATTCTTCTCCCTTAACATAAGCCGATGCAGGATTCTGGTCCTCCCAGTCTTTTTCATCCTCATCAATCTCAATGTCTGCAGGTATCTCTGTATAAATCGTTTTTGCTCCCGGTGCGTACCATAATAATATGTCAACCCGATGATCACTGCTCGTCGCAAATCCAGCTGCACCTGCATCCATCCAGACAATTTGAGGATCATCCGTACCATCATCCGATGCTGTTGAGTCTAACCATCTCCATTTACCTTCAAAATATGCCATATTAAACTCATGATCTATGGTTTCACCCTGCTTTACCGACCTCCAGACTGTTGCGCAGGGGATTCCTAACGACTGCAGCATTACCTGTGTAAGATTCGAATATCCTCCACAGCTTGCCAGACGTACCTCTCCATCACTCAGATTCATTATGTCATTATATACATCCCACGCAGCGTTTCCATGTCCTCTTTCATAATCTATATGTTTAACTACCCATTTACTTATTGCAAGAATTTTTTCTCTGTCCGTAGTTAATCCTTTAGTAATCTCTTCCGCTGTCGCCCTGATGGCAGCCACCTTTTCGTCCTTATCTTCATACTCATCAAGTCTCCACAATTCTGTCTGTGATGCCCTCATTTCATCATTATCCATATATTTTTCAGCTCGCTTTAATGAGCGTATAAATGTGTCCCACTTTGCTACAGGATTGTTTACGACCTTCTCTAACTTATAGCAATTTGAAAACACCATATTTCCCATATCTATTGTTACATCCTTGACAAAGAACACGCCTTTTAATGAGCTGCATCCATAAAATGCATAATTATTTATTTTATAGACCGCCCCCGGTATATCTACATATTCCAAAGAAGTACAATTGTAAAACGCACTTTTTCCAATAACCTTTAGCGTACCGGGCAGCGATATTTTCTTTAAAGAACTACAATTATAAAATGCCATCTGACTCAATTCTTTAACCCCATCAGGAATTGTAATCTCCGTAAAAGCATCTGAGCCGTAAAACGCTCCCTTTTCAATTTCAGTTATACTCTCAGGAAGTGTTATTGAAGTAAGGCTATGATCTTCATAAAATGCCCATGTTGCTATACCTTTTACCGTAACTCCTCCAATCTCAGACGGAATATTTGCAGCAGTTATGGTTTTGTCTGCTCCTGTGATAAATCCGGTTGACTTATCAAAATATATATTCCCCCCCTCAACTGCATAACTAATTTTTCTGACGCAGCTTCTACCCTTACCGGTGCAGAAATGGCAAAACCAGCTGGTAATCCGGTCACAATTACAGCTGCACTAAGCATTATACTTAACGATGTTCGTAAATATTTTAATCTTTTCATACTAATCTCCATTCCGCCGCCTTCGGCTGGCGGCACAAATCAGTAATGAAAGTGTTCCAACTCTCTACGTTTTGCTGTAAAATGCTTGTAAGAAGCTATACTACAAAGCACGGTAGGAGGAGTTGTAATAACTTTCTTCGTTTTAGACAGCATACTAATCAGTGTAAGTTCTGTCTTTTCAAGCACAAATAAGTGGCATCATGAATCCGTACACTAAGAATTGTTTAAGCACCTTAGTTTGATTCTAAATGGATTATATCACATCTTCTATCAATGATTTAGATGCTATGATTGGAAATTTGATTTCCTCTGAACCTGATTATGAAAATGCTATCTAGTAGATTGAATAATAATTAACTAGCTAAACGTTACTTGCTTCAACCTCGGAA
>CAMHLZ010000048.1 GCA_946186125.1 uncultured Lachnospira sp.
GTCAAGGGTGGCGTCACTCATCAAAAGATTAAATATCTGCAATTTTCAAGGTTCATTTGAGCCTTTTTCTTTAGCTCTGTTTTTTCATAAGTCACTTGACACTACCTTCTGTATTTGTATATTAAAATATTATCATTATTGCCAACTAATCTATAGTTCCGCACTGTTTTTAGACTTACATTCGGAGGTATCCTGCTATGTCCTACATTCACTATGACGAAAAACCTAACGGTGCAATTTACGCATGTATATATGAGTCATACCGTGATAATGGCAAGGTCAAGACCAGACGCGGCGAAAATCTTGGTCGGATCATCGATAAGGAAAACAACATATTTCGCCAGAAGGGCGTAACCTATCAATATATCCTGGGCGAAGGACGTAAGGATGTTCCAGACACGGCACTTCCGAAAGAATCAATTGTTCCCGATACAGAAAAACTTATCCTGAATTTCGGAGACACATGGTTTCTGCAGGAGTATATCTCTAAACAGCCTTTTTACGAAAGCATCAAAGACGTTCTTTCTGAAGAAAGCGATACAG
Organism: uncultured Lachnospira sp.; assembly: GCA_946186125.1. Taxonomy (GTDB): domain Bacteria; phylum Bacillota; class Clostridia; order Lachnospirales; family Lachnospiraceae; genus UBA2821. Next base: position 544 of record CAMHLZ010000048.1, read on the forward strand.
TTTTAGCCTTGATATTCTACCGTCTCCTGACAAACAAAGGAGCCGGCTGTCATGCGAAGATATGGTACGAGGGAAACTATTCGTATCTGGCTTTTCCAAAAGCTAACCTGACCAGCCAGAACATCAGCAGAGTCTTGAAAGCACTCGGGAATGAAGATGTACAACGACACTTCTTTGATGAGTACCTGTCCTGTATTTATGGAGATGAAGGAGCCACGGGAATACTTGTTGACAGTACCGGTGTGCCTAACACAACCAAAATGGATATCGCACAGATAAGCAACCACAATGGTGATATAAACCGTGAAGTCAGACTGATCTATGTGATTGACCGCAATAACGGAATGCCGATTTATTTCCGTTATGTTGCCGGCAACACCATTGATGTCAGTACGCTTATCACTACCGTGAGCGAGCTGGAACAGTACGGCGTATCTGTCAATCATGCAATCCTTGATGCCGGATATTTCTCGGAAAAGAATGCCGCCGAACTGTTTAAGTGTGGCATTCCGTTCATGACAAGGCTGGCACCAAACAAAACTGTCTTTAAGGATGCTGCTTCCGGTAACATTGATGATCTCATGTCCCAGAAGTATGCCTACCGTTATGGTGAAAGACTGGTCTTCATCAAAAAGATAAAGGTCCATGTATGCGGATATGATGCATATGTCTACCTTTGCATCGATGAAGACATGTATCTCATGCAGCATAAGAAAACAATTCTTAATGCACTGGATTATAAGAAGGATTCAGATGAAACCGATGCCGCCATCAAAAGACTCGGAGCTTTTGCCATACTTACATCAGAAGAGATCCCTGAGAATAAACTCCTACCCATGTATTACACAAGACAACAGGTAGAACAGGTTTTTGACATAACCAAAAACTATGCCGATCTTTTGCCTATACGAGTACAGAGTGAAAAGGCATTTGCTGGTCATCTGCTCATAAGCTTTATGGCAACAATCATTATACAAAAGCTCTAGCAGGATCTGCTAACGCGACGATCAAAGAAAGCAAAGTCCTTGAATGCCGAAAGCATACTGCTCTATCTTCGCAACCAAAAATGCAAGGTATATAAAGATTATGCCATACCACAGGAAGCGCGCAAGGAAGTCAATGCTATATATGATATTTTCAAGGTTCAAGTACCTTATAAAATCCCGCTTACTACTATTGAGGTGTAAGTCGAAAATTTATGCGGAATTATAGCTAATCAATACTATATGCATTTTCACCAAATACTCATCACGCTTATACATGATATTACAAAATACATTTCTTATACTCTTTTATATTTTTAACTCTTGAGACTAAAATTGAAACGATACGACATATTATTACTATTAGAATCCATCGATTGCAACATAACATACTTAGTATATGTATTAACTAACAATTACTATTTTATACTATGTTTTTCAAGTATTTTATTAATCACTCCAATTAAATTTTATTTCATAAAAAAACAACTTCTTTATTATCTTAATTATGAGACCATATTTCTTTTCTATTAATTTATTATTCAACTCGCTTCTATATACCGTTTTACTGTATTTTTCAGCCGTTCCTGACTGTTCATCTGCGGTTCTTGAAACAGTACCCTTATGATATCGTCTTACCACATCCGGTCCAACTGCATGATACCTTGTATAAATACATACACCTAATCCATCGTTTTTTTCCTCACATATTCTATAATATCTACCTGCTCTGTATCCGCTTTCATGATAAACAACTGTTTTATAGCTTCCGTAATATATTTCATCTGTAGCTGTAACCTGTGTATATCCCGGTCTGCAATCCGTTCTGATATGTACTCCGTGATTGTTATCCTGATACGTATATAAATTCTGATCCTTTACCTTGTTATCGCCAACTTCAGCATATGTACTTCCTAATTTAGCACTGGCTATCAAAGCAATGAGGATTATTCCAATTATTATATTGAATGATTTTCCTTTTATCATAAATTTAAACCTCGCATAATAATTAATCTGTGATATGATATCAGCAGAGTCTGATGTCCGAAGGCACTGCTTTCAAAGATTATATTATTTACTGTTTTGCAATAATAAAAAAAGCTACAATGAAATCCATTGTAACCGAACTATCTATGCTTCATGCCTTAGACTTCTAGCTTTGCGTCCTTACATTTCTATAAGTTTGCCCTTAATATCTACCTCCAATTGTCAACACTTTAACTGTAAAGTATACATACATATATATCAGATAACCCTTTTTTTGTCAATGATTTTTTTGTAACAATCTACAATATCACTAACATGGCAACCAGGAATAATAAAAGATAAAAATCTGTCTCATACAGTAAGTATCTTCCATATTTCATTTCATATTCACTATATATATCCATCAATAAGGGACACACATACATTTTTACCTTTTGATTAACTTTCGGACATTTATGCCAACGATAAAAATCCTTAGTGTCCGAATGTATATAAAAATTCGTCCCATCTAATGTAAAACGGATTTTTAATTGTCTGACATTATAGTCAATTCCCTTTTCCTGCACTTTCTTTTGGATAATATAAATTACTTCTCCGTCAATTAATTTTATAGGAACGTTATTCTTTACAACCAAATACCTCATAATAACTATTTTACCAAGTATATATCTTAAAATTATAGCCGGCACTCCCATAAACATAGCTGTCTTTCCGATGATTCTTTTAGATAGCTCTGCATCCATTCTTTTTTCCATAACAAGCATCACTATCAATGCAATTATGTCCAGCACCAATAATACTGCCATAATTTTACAAGGCAATATAATATCATCATTCAAAGCCAAATTCGCTCTCTTTGCACTTATACCATCTTCACTATCCATGTCATCATAAGGATTTATTCGATAATTCCATGCTTCTCCGGGTTCTCCTCTAAAAGAACCGTAAAAATCCGAACCAGGTTCATATTTAGGTAAACAAAAAATATATGTATTAACAAAATATTTTATTATAAAAAACACAATAATCGTTAACAAAAACCAATATTTGTTAGCAATTACATAACCACATAAAAAATTATAAAAATTACGTATAAAATTAATTAAATAATCTAGTATTATCATCTATTCACTCACCTGTCACACTTTCATTTTGAAATTATCAGAAAATCATATGTATGAGAAACCGTGCCCTCGGATTTCGCTGTGTAATGTGTCAGTTACTTATTATTCGATCTACTATTCCTCCATTCCGAGCACTTTGTGCGAGAAAGTTCCCTCATCACAGGTAATTTGGGCTCCGCACAAATTACCGTATGTAAATTTGCCGACAGGCAAATTTACACGCTATCCCCCAATCAACACTTTCTTTCCTTCAAAAGCAAATCCATAAGAGAAAATCCTCTCCTCCTGAATCCCCCTGGCTATCAAAGATGAACTGTATTCCTTTTCTTCAATCTGCCGTAATGCTGATTTTACCGTATCTTCCAGTGTCTTCTCTTTTCGGGAATCTAACACCTTAAATTCTAAAATGTAAGCATTTAGTTCCGGTTTCTTTGGCACTAATGTTACATCATATCTTCCAAAACCGCTTTCCCTGTTTGACAAAACCTCATATTGATCCCAAAGTTCTATCAATAATCCCAATACAAATCCATGATAAAACCGCTCAGGTTCAGCATGTTCAGAAGGATTTTTTCCTGTATCGAAAGAACTAAATGTCACTTTTGCTATCTCGTTTAAAAACACATTCATATCGGATAAGCGGTTTTCTAACAATGCCTTTACAAATTCATTGTACTCTTTTTGTTTTTTGCTATGGAACCATTGATAAATAAATCTTCCAAACATTTGATATACTTCCAGATTTGTCAATGCCAATTTGTATTTTCTATCAATACCGCCAAAAAAGTTACGTTTTTCTTGTCTTTCAAGCACTTTCAAATAACCGCTGGCTACCATTAAACTCCAAATGGCATTTTCATCATCATCCAGTTGATTATATACAATTTCATCATCAATAGGAACAAGGATACTCTTTCCCTGTACTAAATCTTCCAGCTTTTCCTTCACATAGCCACTTCCCGTTTGCATAAGCCGGTTTAACAAGGCATTAGAGCTTGTGTTCACCCAATAGCTGTCGTACTCACCTTCCGACAAAAAGTTAATGATAGACCAGGGATTATAAATATCCTTCACTTTGCCAAACACAAATCCGTCATACCATCGTTTCACTTCCTCTTTTTGGTCACTGTAACCATAGGTATCCAATACTGCAAACACTTCCTCTTCGGTAAATCCAAACGCAGTGCTGTAAAGCGACGAAGTTGTAGTCACTACACGAAGATTATTAAGATCAGAAAACATAGATTCTCGACTGATACGTGTAATTCCCGTCATCACACCACGATATAAACTTGGATTTGACTTAAAAGTCGCATTAAACAATCCACGCATAAATTCCGTCATTTCTTTCCAATAACCGTGAGTGTAAGCTTCAATAAGAGGTGTGTCATATTCGTCCAATAAGATAATTACCTTTTTTTGGTAATGCACAGACAAAAATTCAGAGAGTTTTCTCAAACTCTGCGCTGCAATATTATCTTTCATATCCAAATTAACACTTTTAACAAACATCCGATCTGCATCTGTTTTTATACACGATTCTATTTCACCATAATACTTTGTATATAAATCTGCGATAATCTGACAAAGCATATTTTTAGCAGCTTCAAAGGAAGCTGTCTTCACTTCTGCAAAACTCATATTAATCACAGGATAGGTTCCCTGTAATTGTCTATATTCTTCCTCTTCCCAAATAGACAAGCCTTCAAACAAATCACTGCGGCCAACATATTCGAGTGAAAAGAAACAGTCAAGCATACTCATATTTAGTGTCTTTCCAAAACGACGTGGTCGGGTAATCAGGGTTATGTCATCCTTACTTTCCCACCATTCTTTTATAAAATTTGTTTTATCAACAAAAAAAAGTTTTTCCGTTCGTATTTTTTCAAAACTTTGTATACCAGTTGCCAGTTTCATTTCCATTCCTCTCACTCCAATCCATCTCGTCTTATTCACGATTCTTCTTGTCGCATCATTACATCCAAAAAGAGTATACCACAAACCGTCACCGTTGATAAGGTGATTTTCAGGTATACTCTGATATTTTATAGCCGGTCCGCCAGACACATATTTATTTCACTAATATTCTTCCTGACTATTCTATATCCGACCATTGTCATTATAACATACGTAACTACAAATCCGCTAAGTGTTCCAATGAGTGCCTGCGGATATCTGTTAAGCCGCCACACAAATATTACTATTGGCACCCACACCATTCCTGTAATAAGAAAATAGAGTAAATTCTGAAATAAAAAACCTATTCTTTCTTTTTCATATATAATTGCAGCAACAGAAAAAGCAAAACCTATCACTCCATACAGCAATATGTTTACCTCCATTGCGATAGTCTCCGAAGGGAACAGACTCATATATTCCGGAGACAGTGGAACAAAATCTTTTGCCCCCGATATAAATCTTACGATTATCTCTATCAAAAGATTTGTTATCAGCCCGCATACGGCAGATATACAAAAGCTGAATACTCCTCTTTGCAGTACCATTTTCATCATTTGTCACCTCTTTTTCCAATTCCAAGTACAGATTTTAATTTACTCACATTCCTTCTTGACGTGTATGTCTGCGTACCGTCTGTAAGAAATATTTTTATAGTCCCCGCCATACTTATATCAAGCTTTTTTATCTTTCTTATATTCACAATCTCTGACTTGGAGATACGGATGAACTGGTTTGCGTCCAGTTTATTTTCCAGCTCATATAATTTTTCAGATACACTGTACACACCTTCTTCTCCCTGTGCCATCACTTTCTGACCTTCCGAATAGAATCTGAAAATATCATGAACCTGAAGTATGCACCTGTCGCCTTTCTTGTCAGTTCCTTTTATGACGCCGTTAACCAGTTCATTCAATTCCCGCACCATGTCTTTTACCTGCTCATTCATTATGTTATTACAGACATGAAGTTCCATTTCAACATATTTTTCTTCGATACATTCCTTTACTCTCATATGTTCCTCTCATTATTTGACATCAGCCCTCCTGAACACGAGCCATGCCAATATTCCACATATTCCTGCAAAGACAATACTTACCACTATACCACTTACCATATCTCCTGCCGTAGCATTACATCCTATTTTTGAAATACCATAATCATACGGTGTAAATTTGTATATAAGCTCTAATATGTCTGATGATTTAGCTACTGAGGCAATCAACGCCGTAAACATTCCAAACATAAAACCAAACGCCGTAACCACGATACTCTTCTTAAATTTTACTGCTACCGGTATACAGATTGCAATCTGACCTATATATACAAAAATATAAGCAATATAGGACAATAGCAGTCCGGCGATATCATTTGTATAATCAAATACATTACCCATATAAATAGATATTATGGTTCCTTTTGCACCGGTGATATCCACATTTGATGCTATAAGACATGCTGAACCTATAGTATAAGGCAACAGCAGAATCAATATTATAGTTGCAAATACCAATATATAGTTTAGAATAATTGCTTTTCTTCCGTATCTTAAACTGCCATGTATTGTCTTGCTTTCAAAATCTGTTCCAACTAATATTCCAACAATCAATGCACCGAATAACCACATAATCATAGCATCCCCGAATGCCGTAATATTTCCCGAATTCGAAGCATCTATATTTCCATTTGCAATGCATACGGCAAATATATAATACAGGGCTGCCGACAAATAAGTAAGCCCAACTGACACTCTGACACCTTTACTCATAAACATACGATACATTGTTGCTTTATATAACCTTTTCATAATAACATACCTTCTTTCAAAATTGTAGTACCTTTACGAACCTATTACCGATAAAAAATATTCTTCAAGATTTCCTGCTGCTTCTTCATCAAGCTGTGACTGGTTAATTATCTTTTTAATATTCCCTTTATCAACTATGATAAAATCAGTAGCTGTCTTATCAAGCTCAGCAAGATTATGACTTGATATAAGTATTGTAGTTCCCATATCTTCATTCAGTTTTTTTATCATCTTTCTTATCTCAACCACGCCAACCGGATCTAATCCATTTACCGGCTCATCAAGCATTATAAAATCCGGTTTTCCAAGTAGAGCAATTGCAATGCCAAGTCTCTGTCTCATTCCCAGCGAAAAATCTTTTACCTTTCTTTTCCCTGTATCTTCAAGACCAACCATAGAAAGGATATCTTCATCAGTTGTATCGTCTCCTTCTCCGGTAAGCATACGATAAAATTTTATATTTTGTTTTGCCGTCATGTTCATATTCAGGCTTGGAGCTTCAATCAGTGTTCCAATTTTTTTAGCATTCACTTCTGCTTCTCCATCACTTAAAAACGAAAGCCCTGCAATAATTCTCATCATAGTAGTTTTACCGGCTCCGTTTTTTCCAATCAGACCATATATTTTTCCTCGTTCAAGCGAAATGTTAATATTGGTAAGCGCATTGTATTTTCCATATTTTTTAGTGACATTTCTTAGTGTAACCATGTTATCTGCCATACTAATTCCTCCATTCATTTGTAACTGTCCGGCACCGGTCAAAATGATGAGGACTCTGAACAGTTACATTCATTTTTATTAAGATATCAGATGTCACTAAAAAAACAAATAGATTTCATATAAACGGTATTTTTTTCAATATGAATGGTTGATTATTGCAAACACGTATGTTATAAATGAGTATAGATATTGACGTTTCAAATCGAAAGGATGGCGATTTATGAGGCGATATGAAAATGCTGTAAAAAAAGAAGTCCGGTGGTTGGAATATATCGGTAATCTTTCAGACACAAAACAATATATACAGCATGGAGATGTGAGTGTATATAATCATTGTGTATCAGTTGCGCTGTGTAGCTGCATGATTGCAAAAAAATTGGGCATAAAGGTAAATATGCGTTCACTTATCAGAGGTGCTCTCTTACATGATTATTTTCTATATGACTGGCACGAGCCTTCAGATGAGCACAGACTACACGGTTTTTTCCATCCTGCCAAAGCAATGGAAAATGCTGTAAGAGACTACGGTATTTCGGATTTAGAGAAAAAAATTATACTCAGACATATGTTTCCCCTTACTGTGATTCCACCCACCTGCAGAGAAGCATGGATTGTGTGTATCGCTGATAAGATTTGTGCAACTAAAGAAGTATACGAAGGTCTGGTTCGCTGACATCCGTATACTTCTTTTTATTATGAATAACATTATTGATTAATCATCTCAAATGGATTAATTGGAAATGAGGGCTCTTTATCTTTGTAAAGAAATTCTATTACCTTGTCAGCTAATTGCTCTGCTGACATACCTTTTCTATAAATATTATTGATATCAATCAACGTAATTTCTCCTTATAACGCTTCTTAAAGTTCATTAGGTTCATTATTTCTTTTTTATCAATATCTGAGAGTTCTGAAAATGTACGTGCAAACGCTCTAACTTCAGTCTCTTCAGTCATTTCACCATAAAGAATTTCATCTGTGCTAACTCCATATAATTTTGCGAACTTAATTAGTTCATCAGATGTCACCTTTCTTGTTCCTGCTTCAATTGCAACAATAGTAGTCCTCGCCATTTCTAATTGTTTTGCCACAAACTCTTGCGATAATTTTAGTCTTTTTCTTATCTGTTTCAATCTTTCATTCATTTGTTTCAACTCCTTCCAGCTATTAACTACTATATCCTAAATGTATGCAAAAATCAACAAATAATGTCAGGTTTTCCGACACTATTATGCACTAAAATTTCACTTAGTTACACCTTATTACTGCACACAAATAAGTTTACGATTTGGACGACATGTCATAGTAAGCCACATAGCTTCTTTATCCATATTTTTCCATGTTGAAGCTGAAAATTTAAACCTCCTCATTGGATAGACAATCTTGACTTCATAACTTTTTCCCTGCTTTATCTGGATTCAAAAAGAAGCATCCGGATCATCATTACTGATATTTGAAATATTTAACGTTACTTCCATAACTCTTTCAGGTAATGGAATATCAAAATCCTTTTCCGTTTTTCCGATTTCATCCAGATATTCTTCACAGTCTACAACACGCTTATCCAGCAAAGTGGCAGCATACCCTGTAGATCTGTCATCCTTATTATACTTCTTCATTTTGCAAATTTCTCTCTATAGATTTAATTTTTCCATATTCAATTTCTATAAAGACATCTGAAACCTCATTAAGAAAAATTTTGTCATGACATGCCAAAATTACCAAAGTATTTTTCTTTTTTTCTTCCTTTATTATATTCTTAACCATTCTTACACCTTCTGTATCAAGTGCATTTGTAGGTTCATCGAGTATAAGCAGTTCAGGTTCCTCTATAACAGCAGCCGCTATTCCCAGTCTTTGTTTCATACCGAGAGAATATTTTTTGTATTTTCTCTTATCTTCCGGATTCAGACCGACCTTTATCAAAGTATCTCGAATCTTTTCATCATCCGCCATATTTTTTATGCCTGTTAAAAATTCAAGATTTTGAAAACCTGAATAATCTTCCAAAAACGCCGGATTTTCAATTAAAAATCCAAGATTTTCAGGAAAATCAAAATCTTTTTTCATTTGTTTATCATCTATGATGATTGACCCTGAATCAAGATTTAACAGTCCACATATAGCACGCATAAGCATTGTTTTTCCGCATCCGTTATAACCGCAAAATCCATATACATTCCCGCTTTCCATATCAAGACTTATCTGATTCAGTACATCATGTTTTTTGAAACGTTTATTTATATTATTAATTTTAATCTTCATTTTTTCTCCTATTCTTCTACAAAATTATATTTTTTAAATTTAATTGCACCTATCAAAAAAGATATAAAAATCGCTATAAAGCAACCCAGAACACAGTACGAAGTGCTAAATCCTTCATATACAAAATTAATGTTATGAAGTGACATTCCACAACTGATAAATAATCCCGGAATATAATTCTGTATGTATGCTGAAACAAGAATAAATGCACAATTCACTATAAAACTGACCGTCGGTTTTAAAAACAGCGTCAATGTCATCTGAATCTGGCATACCGCCCAGCTTACCATAAACGGAACAACTAATTCACACATAATTACCTGCCCTGTTGAAACTTCCATATCACCCCAAAATTTCATGCTATAGTAATTCATATCGTTTGCGAGCTTTTCCATCAGTGAGTATGAATTAGTAAAGTCAAAAGTTTTTCCACCAATCAAAATTGTCACGGCAAACGCCACCAGAACACATATAAAAAAGAATATAAAGCAGGAACAAAAGCACCATATACATTTTGAAATCCACCATGTAATTCTTTTTTTTATCCTTACAATATACTGAATGCCAAATCCATTAAGGTCATTATACATATAATGCATTACAACAAATAGCAAAAGTATAAAATTCATCATCCAAAAAACCGGAAATTCAAAAGGTTCTCCGGTTAAGACTGCATCAAACATAGGGTCTTCCCCTTTATAAAAATATAAAAGCAAATCAAAAGACGTTATATCTTTGTGATTTATAGAATACAGCGGAAAAAGCAGTGCATATACCGAAAACGTGACAAACCATAACAAAACAGCTATAAAGCGCTTATTTTTTATAATTCCTTCTTTTATATCATGTAAAATCAGTTTATACATATGAATACTTTTTTCCTTTCCAGCATATGGCTATCATACATAATAACAACAGGGCCAATTGATTTCCCAAAATTGTACACCACGGATTCAAAGCAAGACTATTGCCATATAATAACCCCCTCCATGATAATTCAACCGATAAACCATTTATTAAAAAAGGGATAAATCTTGACAAAATGTCCTGGAGAATAACCAATATCTGTGATACTATTAAAGCTATAGCTCCTTTTCTTATAAACAAACCTACAGTCAGAGTAAAAACAGAAAATATTCCCGCCCATATACATATGATTAAAAGCCATACAGTACAATAAATATATGGGTGCGAATAAAAATAGGCAGATAAAAAATCGTTCTGTCCGATTGATACACTCATTGAATCCACCTCAGGATATACTGCTTTATTGTATAATGCAAGTATTAAAAAATCCAAAATAAGAGTTACAAAACTTATAAAAAAGCCACTGATAAACGATATTAGCACCTTTACAGAAAAATATTTCCTTTTTCCTATTTTAGATATAACATGCAAATCATAATGATTTTTTATCTCACTGCACAGTGTGCAGCTGAATGGAACGGAGACTAATATAACAAACAAAAAATTCCATACAACAGAACCATATGATATGTATCTTACACCTATCCACTTCTCAAACACCGACATATGAGCATCAATTCCCTGCATATAAAGCCAATAATCCTGACCTGCATCTAACAACACTATTGCTACAGAAAAAATTATTGACATTATAAATGTCCTGCATTTAAGCATTCTCTTATATTCTAATCTTAAATAATTCATTCTAATCTACCTCTTCAAAATCCAGTGATACATAAACTGCGTCCTTACCATATGAAGAACAGTTTGACGCATATGTAATAGGTAAATCTGTTTCTGCAACTATATGTCCTACCTGAAATTCACAGGATTCTTCCTTTAAAAGTCTATATGCAAAATGATGTTCTTCACATTTATCATGCATAGAAAAATAGCATAAGTCAGAAACAGGTTCCACATCGTTTCCATCCTTCGTCACTAAATATATTGAATCTGCCCGAAAAATCGATTCATCCCAATTCTTATAATGATATTCAGCATCAATATTTTTTACTGCGACATCTAAAACCAGCATACACCATCCATCCTTTAACCTGTCATTATCGTCCTCAAACAAATTTGTATCCGGTTCAGTACAGTCATTAATTGAGATTCCTGCTTCATCTAAAGAATGATATACTTTTGCTCCTATAATTTTGTATTGTAATCTTCCTTCTACGTCATTATCATAAAATTCTGATTCCGTATCAATAACAGCATAACTATTTTTATTACTTTCCGTATTACTGCATCCCACCAGCGGTACACACAAAACTAATACAATAAAAATGCTAACTATTTTTTTCATCATTTACACCTCCAAATATAATAATTTATATATTATTGCACACAAATAAGTTTACGATTAGGACGACTTGTTATAGTCAGCCACATGGATTCTTCATCAATATTTTTCCATGTATACGATGAAAAACAAAGTCTTCTCATTGGATAAATAAGCTTAATTTCATAACTTTTTCCCTGCTTTACCTGAATGCCAAAAGAAGCATTCGTATCATCCTCATATATATCATTAGCATAGGCTGTAAATTCGGAACTATATACTTCATGCCAGTCCCTGCCAATTAACCAAATCGGAAAAAATTCTACCCCCTGTGTCAAATCATCATTATTGATATTTGAAATATTTAACGTTACTTCCATAACTCTTTCTGGTAAATAAATATTGAAATCTTTTTCCGTTTTTCCGATTTCATCCAGATAGTCTTCACAATCTACAATACGCTTATCCAGCAAAGTAACTGCATACCCTGTAGATCTATCGTCTTTTCCATATACTATATCTTCTCCGTATTCAACTTTTTCATTCATACCATATATCTTCTCAGGATACTTACGTGATACGAGTTTACCATCATTTAGCTGATAATATCTCAAACACCATAAAAAAAACATTACAAATACGATAATTAATGCCAGCTTTTTGTATTTATTCATATTAGAAATTCCTCTCTGTAGAGTTAAATTTTAAAGATGAAAGTACACAATTAATATCTTATTTGAAACAAAACTATGCATTCTTTAATTCAAATTATTAATAAATTATGTACTTTCATATGTTCTTAATTACTTAATTAGCAACCTTATAAGTATGTCCACTCTCTCTAGAAAAATCAGGACTCCATGCACCTGCTACATGATTATCTGAAAATCCTTTACTCTTCATTTTAATACCAGCATATAAATAGCCTGTTTCATTAATTTCATTATAAATCTCATATTCTGTTCCAATATTACATATCACATAACTTACACTCTCACCATTCTTATTAAGAGTTAAGTTCTTCTTCCAACTATATTTTGATTTACTATCAAGAGTACATCCATGAGTTCTTACAAGCACAGAAGCTGAGCCTGATTTAAGATAAAAATATACAGATGAATTTGTATCTTTAGTATAGGGTTTTGTAGGATTTTTCCAGCTCCAGGCCGGAACACTGAAATCAATCTTTCTATCAGTAGTAGATGCCGATACATTCACAGGCACAGATATCAGATTAGTTGAAAGAATAGTTACTGTCATGGCCGTAGCCATAACCTTTTTTAAAATTTTTTTCATCAGAAATACCTCCAAAAATAAAATAATAATTTTAGTTTAATCGATGCAATTAATGCATTTTATCTTGAAAGTAATCTACACCCATTGCTCTCAAACGGACGTTTCTGATTGGTAAAATTAACCGTATTTGTCATGACACGAAAATTATAACTTATTTTTTTTTATAATTCAAGTGATTATTTTGATAACTTTTGTATAATTTTGACACATTTAACTAGTATAGTCGTTTTAAATTAACCCTACTTTATATTTGGGATATGATTTCACTCTGCAAGGCGAAGTAAAGTAGTCTCCCATGAAAAACTACGGACCAAATGCCAGAAATCGCTATTTAGTCCGTAGTTCGCCAAGAAATCCTACTAATATCGCTTTTAGACATCAGATACTTTCTTAATTATTCCTAGACATTTATAATGAACCATGTGCCGGCATTCTATCGGCACATTTTTTTCTTCCGCCAGACGTACAATATGACTTAATTCTTTATCATCGATGTATCGCTCATCTATAAATACCTTCCACGGAACACGTCTTAATAATACTCTGGTTGTCTCACCGATACCGGGCTTAATCAGATTAATATCATTTATCCCAAACTCATCCGCTATCTTCCTGACTTCTTCAATTCCTGTTCCCTCAATTACTCTGTCCTGAAAATCATTTTCCATTTCAAATTCCGACTCGATAGCATTTATAAATTCATAAGATAAATCTGATTCTTTTAACTCACCATAATACACTGCTCCGTGAAAATCCTCAGGACCTATTATGTCATCCCTTAAAAATGTCCTGCTTACTAATCCGGATATCGTAGAATTAAGACATGAACTCGGAATCAATATATCCTCGTGCGTACCACATAACTCCGTTACATTAGCCGGGTCAGCGACCACCGCAATTTCTGAAGAAACACCTTCATAATCCTTAACAGCTTCTCTCAGCTGATTAAGAATTGCACCCTTGCCAATCCATCCGTCTAAAAACAATATTTGCTCAGGACGATATCTGTCTAAAATATATTTCATTGCATTTTTATCTATTCCCCTTCCTCTGATAATTGAAATGGAATAGTGCTTAACATCGACATTATATTTTTTCTTTATATAGCGCTTAACAAGTATTCCAATAGGAATCCCTGCCCTTGCTAAAGATACTATAACAACGTCTTTCCCTTTCTTTTCAATAATTTTGTCCGAAAGCTTTCCTACCGCCATGGCCATTGTATGAGCATATGTTTTTAGAACCTCCTCATATACCTGCATATATTTTTCTGTAGGAACATATTCGATAGGAAGCATTTCACAATAATGCTTTCCCGACTGAATCAGTTTTTCTCTCGCCTCAGCAGACAATGGCTCTACCACGCCTGTTATATCCTTTAATAATAATACGACATCTTCTTTCTTATACGTAGTATTCATTTAGCACCACCTGACTATGTATATTTTTTTATTCTTGTTTCCAAGTGCATTAATCAAACTGAACATGCCCATTTTTTCATTATCCGAAGCATCCGTAATAACAATAACACAATCATATTCTCCTATATCATATATAAATGTTCTCCTGTCAGAATCATATAAACTGCGAAGTTCATATCTCTCTCTTATAGGATAATCATTTTCCGTACCCGGAGATATCGGACTTCTGGTGGTTGAATGCGTATATACCTTTGCACTATCAATCATGCTTCCCATGTAAATAGCAGGATACATTAACTCCTCGGTTCCCATAACAAGGATTTTTTCCATACCGATGATGTCTATCTTTTTTAATATCTTACTACACAGGTTATCCACATGCTTCACATAATCCACTGAATTTACTCCACACCTTGGATTAATATAATCCCCATAATTTAATTCAGTTACTTCGATGCTTTCATCCGGTTTGTCAGTACACAATTCATGACAAATACCGTCTCCTTTATAACTTTCTACGATTTCATCATAATCTGCATGATTAGTCTTTATAAGATAAAGCAAATCAATATTCATTTCCTGATATTTTAATATCGCACTTTCATCCATTCCATTTAGCAAAGATGCTACCGAATATGACTTAATATCCGGAAATTCCTTTTTTAAGATATTAACTATATTTAAAATAGTCTTTCCTGTCGTAAGCTCATCCTCGACAAATATAATATGTTTAATCTGATTTTTATTTTTTTCCAGATATCCCCTTACCAATTTTTGTTCAGTTGCATGACTGTGCTCTTCTGAAAAATAAAGATACTCCTCTCCAGGTATTATCTCTCGTGTCGTCTGCATATAAAATGCATCAAATTCCGCAGCAACAGCCGTGCCTATAGCTGTAGCCGTTTCAGCAAATCCGACAAATAAAACACTGTCTCCCCCATACCCTTCTTTAACTTTTTCTGCAAGCGCCTTATACATTTTAAGAGCCTCTTTAGGTTCAGCTGACATATGCTTACCCTGAAGCGTATTTAAAACAAGATATTTTCTTTTTGGGTTATTATCTCTCTTTGCAACTTTCACAATATTATTTTCTGCATACATTCTTCTTCTCCAAAAAACGGCCGCATCACTGCGGCCGTTCAAAAATCTCTTACTTAATTACCTTAATCCATCCTTCAGGTGCATCTAATCTGCCCATCTGAATTCCTGTAAGTGTATCATATAACTTCTTGGTAACAGGTCCCATATCATCCATACCACTCGGGAAATTAATAACATTTCCGTGATCATTAATTCTTCCAACCGGAGAAATAACTGCTGCCGTACCACATAAACCACACTCAGCAAAATCTTTTACTTCATCAAAATATACTTCTCTCTCTTCAACCTCAAGACCAAGATAATCCCTAGCAACTGCTACTAACGAACGCCTTGTAATTGATGGAAGAATACTGTCAGACTTAGGTGTAACTACCTTACCGTCTTTTGTAATAAATAAGAAGTTTGCTCCACCTGTCTCTTCTACCTTTGTTCTTGTACCGGCATCAAGATACATATTCTCATCAAATCCTTCTTCATGAGCCGTTACAATTGCATGTAAACTCATCGCATAGTTAAGACCTGCTTTGATATTACCAGTTCCATGAGGAGCTGCTCTGTCAAAGTCACTTACTTTAATAGTAATAGGCTTTGCACCACCCTTGAAATATGGTCCAACCGGTGTAGTGAACACTCTGAACTGATACTCCTGCGCAGGCTTAACACCAATAACAGGTGAACTTCCAAACATGTAAGGTCTTATATATAAAGTAGCACCTGAACCATATGGTGGAACATATGCCTCATTTGCTTCAACAGTCTTAACAACTGCATCTATAAATCTGTCTCTTGGAAATACAGGCATCTCAAGTCTCTTTGCAGAAGCCTCTAAACGCTCAGCATTTAAATCAGGACGGAATATAACAATCTGTCCTTTCTCTGTAGTATATGCTTTTAATCCTTCAAATACAGTCTGTGCATATTGAAGTACTCCGGCACACTCACTTATAGTTATAGTATCATCTTCCACAAGGGCACCTTCATCCCATGCTCCATCTTTAAAATTTGATACAAATCTTTTGTCTGTCTTAACATATCCAAATCCAAGATTCTGCCAGTCAATATTCTTTTTTTCCATAATGAATTACTTCCTTTCACACTTCTGAATGTACATTCAATAATATTTTAAACAATCTAAAAATATCCTACTACCGCTTTTATCAAGTGTCAAGTATAAATATCCCTTCCACCGCCATTTAATTTTTCCATACGGCATTTATTTATGTACATTTTCTCATATTCCGACTGTCTTGCAGAATACTCTTTTCTTAATTCTTTTACAGAAAACAATTCCTTATGAATACTTTGCATCTTCAAATCCGTTTCATAAATTACCGTTGCACATTCAGCAAGCTGTTCAACGATCTCTACTTTATCTTCTTTAAACTTTTTATAATGTATCTGATGCTCAAGACTTGCCCAGAAATCCATTGCTATTGTTCTTATCTGAACCTCAACGCTTATCATTTTTTTACCGGTTGACAAAAATATCGGAACCTGCAAAACCAGATGCAGACTTCTGTATCCGTTTGGTTTTGGATTCTCAATATAATCTTTTTTCTCAATCAAAGTTATATCATCCTGCTGCGTAATCATTTCTGCCACTGAATAAATATCATCAATAAAAGGACAAATTACCCTGACACCCGCTATATCATGTAAAGATGACATTATAGAATCAATTGTTATATCGTACCCTCTTCTCTCCATTTTTTCATAGATACTCATAGGAGACTTTACCCTGGACTTAATAGTCTCAATAGGATTTCTACTCTTCTTTGCCTTAAACTCGGCATTCAAAACCTCTAATTTAGTTCTGATTTCTTTGATTGCACTCTCGTACCAGCAGATCATTTCCGCAAACTTATCTGCCGCATCAATGAATTCTTCCGGAGTATCTCCTATGTCATACCTGTTAAAAAATTCATATCCCAAACTCTGAGTCATAATAACTAATTACCTTCTTTCTCCCAAACGCTGTAATTATTCTTAGTCGATTTTTTAACTTTATATAACGCATCGTCCGCATGTTTAAGCAACTCAGAAATCATACTTACATTATGTGACTTGTCAACGGCTATACCGATGGAACAAGCTAATCTCTTGTTTTCCGGTATAACAACTTCTCTGCCGATTGACTTAACAATCTTATCTCTAAATGCATTATTATCATCTAATTCTTCAAATATCGCTTCAGCAACTTCTTCACCATAATTCTTGTTGATATTCTCCACAACTATGACGAACTCGTCACCACCATATCTTACGACATATCCACTCTTTCCGATGATTCCCGTAAACATTTTTGAAAATTCTTTAAGAACCATATCACCAACATCATGTCCAAAATTATCATTGCAATATTTAAAGTTATCAAGATCAATGTACATAACCGTAATGTACTGTTCAATTCCCAATGTTGAACCTGACGTATCCAGTTTTTCATCGACAATTTTATTAAATCCCTGTCTGTTAAGCAATCCAGTAAGATTATCTGTATGAGCAAGATTTTCAAGCATCATGTTTTTAGCCTTTAATTCTCTGTTCATATCATCAATTTTAGCTCTGGCATTTGCTCTGTATATCTCATTCATTAACTGTCTGAATGCAAACTTGAATATATTAAGGTCTGATTCATCGAGCATGATTTCCATTCCTATAAAATTCTCATGCATAATCTGATAAGTAATAAATACTGTTCTCAATTCATCTTTAATAAACACCGGAATACCTATAATCGATACTACCGTATTCATTCCAAAATTGCTCACAATATCTTTATATTCTTCAAACTCACTATCAACACGTGAGACTACAAAACTATTTCCTCTCCCCTTGAAGTACCTGATAATACTGTCCAAAACAGCTGTAGAAATAGGAATTCCCTCACTACTATACTTTATATCAGCCTTCCCGTTTTGCTCAACATCAAAGAACAAAAGCCTGTTCAGACCAAAATTATTTTGAAGCGTCTTCATCGCTCTTTCAATTAATCTTTCTGTACCAATACCCTCTTCAAGGAACATTTCCTGCCAATTAGACAAGAATTCCATGTTTTTCTTATTTACTCTTAATTCTCTCTCAGCTCCAAGCCTCTTGGCCATCAAGAGTGTATCCTCTATATCAACATTAATATCCAACGCAAACACTGACTTTTTAACACGTCTGTCTGCAATGAGACTCTTCATTCTTGTAGCTGTATAATCATTCTCAATATTTTTACTAAATTCCATACAATCTAAAAGCAACGCTTTTCTCTCATCCATCCTGTTCAATTCCTTGAGAATCTCAGCCTTTTCTATGGCATACATAGAATATGAAACAAACATACTTCCTTGAGATCTTCTCATATGAAATTCAGCATTATCAAATGCTTTTATCGCTTCTTCAAGTTTTCCTTCTCTCTTGTATATCAATGCCTTTATATGATAATAATAGAATAACTCATCATCCCACATATCATAACATGGCTCTCCATCAGGAAAAAGGATATGCCTTACTATTCTTTCAATCTTTTCGATATATATCTGTGTCCTGTAACCGTTTCCAAGTTTTAAGTTACAAAGTCCTGCTATTCCATACAATTTAGCCCTGTGACACACTCTTGGCTTATATACACCATAGTTATCCAGCAACTGAATTGCAGCTGTTATACAAATACAGGCTTTTCTGTAATCCTCAGCCATTAATGCATTAATACTCATATTGTAAAACGTCTCACTGACCATCTCCGGATTGCATATTTTGTAAAAAATTTCTAAAGCCTGATTATAATAAATATTAGCCTGTTCAAAATCTTCCCTTATCATTCTGTTGTAACCAAGTCCGTTATATATATCAGCTTCTTCCGCTTTTCCATTTAATCTTCTTAATACATCAATACATTTTTTATAATTTCTGTCAACTTCATCTATATTACCGACGATTGAATAGAACATGGCGCATTTTCTATATGCCCCCATTAAAAACTTATCATTCTCATTCTTTTTGATTATTTCAAGTCCTTTATTAAAATATACAAGTTTTCTTTCGGCATTTTCTACTTCATAACACTCTTTTTGCTGCTCAAAGGCATATATACAAAAATATGCAAGATGATTATAGTATTCTCTCTCTTCTACTTCCTTCAAAAATTCATCTGTAACATAATCAGATACACCCTCAAGTTCGAATATTACATTAACAAATCCCCTCATAAGGGCAATTCCCCTCATAAGTTTTGCGTGAAACAGCCTATCCTGATCTCTCATTTCTTCAGCAATCAACTGACACTTTTTTGTCAAAAGAACAGCACTTACAGTCTGTCCGTTATATATCTGTGCGAGGCACATCAAATAATTATAATCAAATTCATCCCTAAGATTTCTATTATTCAGATTTCTAATGTCATCACATATAATAAGTGCATTCTGATACTGTCCACCGTATACTCTTGCAATGACCGATAATTTGAATAATTTCATCTTATTTTCATAATCCATGTCAGCCTGCTCAATTTTTACCTTGTTATATATATGCTCAAGATAATACATAGATTGCTCGATAGCCAAAGTCTCAATCATATTTTTTATTTTATGGTAATATTCATCATACTTATCCTGTTTTATAACAAAATAATTCTTGTCATTGTAATAGTCACCATCGGTATCTTCACTATACATAGCTATACCAAGGTTTTTCTGCTCAACATAATCAATGAATTCGTCCCATTTCTTAGCCATGTAATTAGGAATTCCACTTGCATTATCATATGTGCACAGTAATGCGATGTTATCTACCTCTTCATTTTGAATTAAATCACTAAGATATTCAATAGTTGAATATCCTGCATAATGAATTTTTTCAAGTACTATGAGTATTTTGCCTTCATCAGCCATATATTGCAATATATTTGTTATGGATCCAAGTAATCTTTTCAAGTCATAATCTATCTCTGGTATCACAATAGGCTCTTTACGCTTACATTTATCAGTCTTTATATAATTACAGATCATTTCCCTTTGCAGAGAATAAACCTGGCTTTCTTCAACAAATTCTTCAGGAGTATCACAATCACTCTCTTCATATAGCTCTTTTATCCAATCTAAAAAAGGTTCATAGGCAGAATGCATCACATCAGGTCTGAATTCATGATAAAGCAATTTTACATTTTCATGTGAAGATACACATTCTAAGATAATATCTTTTGTTATACTCCACGAATCGTTGCTCTTAATGACAATTGTATCCTGTCCCATATTATCCGCACCCAGAACTAATGCGTTAACAAGATTTTTCACATCACCTATGTTCATCGACTTTCCTCCTCACTATTCTAATCTATTCATTTCTTTACAGACTTATGTATAATTATACTATAATATTTTTATATAAACAACCTTATTTTGTAGATTATCTACAATTGAAAAATATTTTTAATTGATATAGTATGGTATATGACAACATTTTTGAAAGGAACATAATTATGCATTATGCAATTGGTGATGTTCATGGTTCTTACGATGAACTTATGGACTTATTAAATATGATTGAGAAACATGACAATGATGCCAGATTCATTTTTTTAGGAGATTTTGTCGACAGAGGACCCGATGTATGGAAAGTTTTAGAATGGATAATGAATAATATTTCTATTGACGGCAAGTATCAGTCTGTTATGGGCAATCATGAATCTCTGATCATCGATTGGTACAAAGAATGGCTTTACTGGTGGAATCGTGGTGGATTTGACGGAGAAGACCTCATGCCTGAAACTCATTTTGATTTTACGTACTGGCTTGACTCAATGAACTGCCTCTCTCCTGAAAAAATAGAACCAATAATTTCTTTTTTTAAATCATTGCCTACAAGAAAAGAAATTATTATAACTACTCCATCAGGCAGACATATTCAATATAATATTGTCCATGCATGGGATGCTTTTGATAAAAATCTTTCAGAAGACGAAATAAAGAATATTAATCTTTGGAAAAGGAATTGCTATGGTAACTATGAAAACGACATAATAATTGTCCATGGTCACACCCCTACAATTTCCGATATGTATAAATCCACCGGCTTTACCCGGCCGGGAATGATTGCCTATAGGCACAATTCTATCAATATTGACGGTGGCTGCTGCTTTTCAGATAATTATAGACAATATCCATGTTTTCTGTGCGCAATTTGCCTTGAAACACTTGAAGAATTTTATAATTGTGATTTAGATGAAAGAATGCATAAAATAAAACGCAGCTATGAATCTGATGAAGATATTCAGCTTAAAATTAATGCTTATAAAAAATATTTTATCGAAAATGACGATTTATTCAGAAATAAATTACTAAAAAGGCTAAACATCCGGTAATCCGGTTGTTTAGCCTTAAATTATTAATAAATAACTTCTTCTTTACTATATCCCAAAAGCTGTGCTGCTTCGCTGTCATTCGCAACAAGATTATTTTTTAATTCAACATATAATTCTGCGTTTGTACAATATACGTACGGAATTACGTGAAAAATTGCAAGTATAAAACAAGTAAATATTGATCCAATCCACCATAATATAAATGATAAATCAAGAATAAATGCATTCCATTTCTCTCCATCCATCATCTTTTTACTAAGCTGAAATGCCTGCTCTCTTGTAATATCCGGATTTTCAGCTAAAATGTACGGAATCATTCTATATTCATATCCCTTTATTATACCCGGAACAATAAACAAAAGTGACCATAAAAATACATACAAATTTCTAAAAAACATTGTAGCAACATTTCTTATATAATTATTTGTAAATCCATAACCAATATATCTTACTTCCGCATCATCTTCCCTGGCACTTAAGAAAAACTTTTCAACGCCAACTTCAAATGGTCCTTTGATAAATATTGTAAGCAATATACTAAATATCATTGCAAATACCATTACTGATAATAATACTTTATTCATTGGATTTGATAAATCAAATTGCTGCATGTAATTATTTTGACCCATTGTTGCATTATTAGTTTCATTCAATGATGAAGAAGATGAAGAACTACTACCTATACTGTTAACAATCATCCAAATGAAGCAAACAGCTACAATTGCCCATCTGTGTGCTTGCAATACTTCCTTAGCTCTAAATTTCAGTTCTGACCTTGTCCACATAATATTTCCTCCTGTATATTTTTATGCTATTCAACAATAATAACCTTTTTTTATATAAATGTCAATAAAACTGTCTAATAATCTCCCTTTTTTATCTTAAAATAATATTTTTTAATTTTCACATTATTTTCAGATTTCCAATATATATTCTTCACATTCATAATGTAGAATACTAATTGTTGAAGGGATTTCCCCAATCCCTTTAGCATTTAAATTAAAATCTTTTTCATATTTCGCCGGTTGTCTTTCCTCCCCTCAAATTAGACAACCGGCTCCTCCCTTTTATAGGGGTATTTTATTACGGAACTTCCCTACAGCACCCTTTCATATTTTTCCCATTAAATACACATAAATATATACCATATTTTTTTACAGTAAAGGAGCTGCGCTCTTAATGCAACAGCTCCTAAAATACTATCATTTATTCTTTATTACTTTGTCCTTTATATGATTTAAATTATCCATATATTTTTCCATATACTCTATTAATGTAATATCTTCAAATTTAAACGCAAATAGGAAACTTACTTTCTTTTTATATTCCTCATTTCTCTTAGCTATTTCATTTTTCAATTCTTCATATCTTACTTCTAATTCGTAATCAATTGCGAATTGTCTGATTCTTGCCATTATCTTCATTGAATAGCATACATCAACTATAAATACTCCATAAAAAAATCCTATTACGAATGAGAAGGCAAGATGTTTTGCAAGCCATTGTAAAGCATTTAATATACTTGGATGTATCAAAAAATAATATATCGCACTTAACATCATCCAATAACATGTAAATTTAGGGCATATAATTCCTTTTATATTTCCCCATTCATTTGAATAATCCCACAACTTTATCTTCATAGTATTAATAAATATCATTCCTGCTATGTATTCAATAAATGTTACTACAATAGCCATTACAATAAATAAACATACTTTTTGTAATACTATGCCATTTATATTGTTTATTTTTATATGCGCAAGTAAATATAATGATACAAGACTAAATCCATATAACGGCAGATATGGACCGGTCAAAAATCCCGGATTTATCCATTTCTTCATTTTTCTGCCTTTGATAGAAAACCTTCTATAAATTAACTCCAATATCCAGCCTGTCATACTTCCTATAAAAAACAAAAATGTTATTATTAAAAATTCATTCACAATAATCTCCATTCCGCTCCTCTATATTTTTATGAAAAAAAGGAAGTATCAACGATACTTCCTTTGCACATGAGACATCGGGGATTCGAACCCCGGACAACTTGATTAAAAGTCAAGTGCTCTACCACCTGAGCTAATATCCCATAGTGCCCAGTTCCGGAATCGAACCAGAGACACGAGGATTTTCAGTCCTCTGCTCTACCAACTGAGCTAACTGGGCATTCCTCGGTACATATGTACCTAATTGCGGGGGCAGGATTTGAACCTACGACCTTCGGGTTATGAGCCCGACGAGCTTCCAGACTGCTCCACCCCGCGATAATCAAATGGATGGAGGTGGATTCGAACCACCGAAGCAATTTGCAGCAGATTTACAGTCTGTCCCCTTTGGCCACTCGGGAATCCATCCATGTTGTTTTACCAACAAAAGCCGACGATCGGACTCGAACCGATAACCTGCTGATTACAAATCAGCTGCTCTGCCAATTGAGCCACGTCGGCATATTCAGTTTATACTAAATGGGACCTACAGGGCTCGAACCTGTGACCCTCTGCTTGTAAGGCAGATGCTCTCCCAGCTGAGCTAAGATCCCACAATATTTAACGACCCGAATGGGGTTCGAACCCATGACCTCCGCCGTGACAGGGCGGCGCTCTAACCAACTGAGCCACCGGGCCAAATTGTACCTTAAAAACTACACACATAAGATTTAACTCTGACATTTTCCTAAACCGTTTATGGTCAA
>CAMHLZ010000049.1 GCA_946186125.1 uncultured Lachnospira sp.
AATGTCGGAAAACCTACATTCTTATTTAGTTATTTTTGATATGTTGTTATACTTGTTTCGGAGGTGTAATAACATATGAATAATCTAAAAGGAGAATTGTCACTTATCCAATTATGCTGCCCTTGGAAGAAAATATGGTATGGATTGGAGGACGGTAAAAAAATACCACAATGGTTACAAAGGGAAGCCAAAAACGAGAAACAAAAAAGCAAATTAGATAAGTATAAGGATGTGATTATTGATAAGCTTTCAATAAAAAGAATTACTGTACAGGGTGTATATGAGTTTATGGTAAAAACATACGGCATCAATAGTATTGGTTCCTACTCAAATTTCAACAAGTATGTACGCTCAAATAATCTCGTACCTGAATCTAAAACTGAAGGACATCCGAGATTTGAAAAAAATCCTGGTGAGCAGGCACATGTAGACTGGAAGGAGGATATCAATATATATAACAAATATGGCGAATTATTCACCATAAATGTCCTGCACACTACACTAAAATATTCAAGATACAGTCATCTTGATATGTCAATCCAAAAAAGATTTGATGATGTTTCAAGAGGATTAATTAACAGCTTTATAAAATTTGGTGGAGTTCCAAAAGAATTGCTTTTTGACAACATGTCAACTGTAGCTAATGTAAAAGTTAAACCTAAGAAGCCGACAAACGCAATTCTGAATATGGCGAAAGAGATTCAAATGAGTTGTTTGTTAAATTTAATGATACAGTATCAGTATATAATGACAATTCATACATCCGGGTATATGATTCAGGGAAAGAACAGCTAAGAAAATCTACGGATGATTTTAGAAAGTCACCAAGTATAGTATTCGAGAGTATTAAGAAATGCCTTGTGAAATAAGGAAAGAGGGCCGTTTGCTTTTTGCACTGGACGGCCTTGTTTTAAAAACAAAATACTAGGTTGACACTACATAGAAAACACCTTATCCTATTCTCATAAGCTTCGAAAGGAGGCATATTCGTGGGAAATGATGATATTTATCAACAGGTAATAGCTGATTATAAGATAACCGGATCAGTAAAGAAAACAGCGCAAAACGTTGGCACGACATTAGTCCGGGCACAACGCATACTGATTACTGAAGGTTTGTGGAGCAGTCCAACTTCTGAGAAAGTGGTTGATTTATATGTTCGTGGAAAGACGGTTCCTGAGATAGCTGAAGAACTTTTTGTATCGGAGAAGACAGTGCAGGCTTATCTTCCGTACACCAGGACGGAGAAAAGTTATGGCGGAGAAGACCGGTCATTGGATGCAAGAAAGAGTGGAGATTACCGGAAACGTATGCAAATTGCTGCAGAATCACAGGTATCAAAGGATGATATGAAAAAGGAGCGGGAAGAGATGGACGAAAAGATAAGAAGTATAAAGATTATTGAGCGTGATGAACTGGAAGCTGCGCGTAAGGCCAGCGACAAGCGAATCACTGAGGCATCTTTAAAGGAAAACATTTCTGAGTTTACGACAGAAGAGCTTTACACGAAACATATGCAAAAGCAGCCGGAGGTGTTAAAGCTGAAGCTGTCTCTGGATATGGAATATGTGGATGAGTCTGATATGGAAGTTCTTCGTAAGTACGGGAAGGTGGAGAATGGAATCACAAGAGAGATTCTGGTTCCGGCGGATATTACTTTGCATGCGTTGAACTATGCGATCCTTCGGTCTTTCGGATGGCAGAACAGTCACCTCCATAGATTTTGTCTTCCGAAAGGCGTATTCCAGAAATTGACCGGTGGCAAGAACAAGGTTGATAAATATGATCATGTAGAATACGACGGCAAATACAAGGATTGGGTAAATCTTTGCGGTTTATATTTCAGATATCCGACGGAAGACTTTGAGGATATCTATTGGGACGATGACTATGAAGAGGGACAGAGCATCAAGACCTGGTTCCGCAAGAAGTACACCGGTCCCTACAGATATAAGGGTGAATGGGAACACTACAGTGTTGCAAATGCGGCGGCAAACCGAGACATGAAGGAACACTCGCTGGAAAAGCATTCGATTCAGGATTTGCTCTTTGATTATCAGGGCGGAATGGATGAACTACTTGAAAGAATCCCGTTGGTAGAGCTTCTGATTCCGAAGGGAATCAAGGAAGACTCGGGGATTTTAGATAAGATTAAGTTTCTGCAGAAACGACAGGAGAAAGAAGCGAAGGATATATCGGTATTGCCAGTAGCGCATGAGCTGATCTATTCTTATGATTACGGCGATGGATGGGATGTCAGAATTACTTTTGAAGATTGCTATTATACAAAAGATGGATTTGATGCACAAAAAGAAAGCGGCCTTGAAGGAGGGATTATAATTCCGGTTACGGACAAGCAGGTTTTGGCAGACAAGACCGCTTTTGATATGAATAACCAAAAGCTAGGAAAAGCAATGACTTTAAAGGTGGCAACTGTTGTCATGAAGAAAAAACCGGTAGGTTTAACTGTCGATGGACTTAGTCTTATGGATGATGTAGGCGGTATCGGTGGATATGTAGACTTCCTGCGTGTTATTCACGGAGAAGACCCGGATGAGAAGGAAGACATGAAGGAATGGGCCAAATGGATGGGCTGGACAGGCAGAATGACAAAGCCTGAGTCATTATTATAAGCTGGCGTTTTTAACGGACACCTCGTCGTGTATTGTATAGTCAGAAGCAAACCAATGCATATGACTACTACACGAGGAGGCGTTTTCTATGTCAGAGATTTATTTTACAATCGCAGGGACAAACCATTGGCACGGCGATGAGTTCATTGAACCCAAAATGGAAGTGAAGCTTGTCAAGGAACCTGATAACGAAGTGGATACGGAGGCTATTAAGGTTGAAATGCCCGGAATCGGTCAGATTGGTTATGTGGCAAACAGCCCATACACCGTAATCGGAGAGAGCTACAGTGCAGGAAGGCTTTATGACAAAATTGGGGATGAAGCATATGGCGAAGTTATGTATGTTCTTCCAAAGGGCGTTCTTTGCAGGCTTTTAGTGAAGGAAGAATGCAGAGGCATTGTTGAATAGGCAGGTGTTTTCTGATGGGGGTGAACACGATTGGAGAAGTACAAATCAAACCTCAAGGAGTTGAGACTGGCTGCAGGTCTTACCCTTGAGGAGTTGGCGGATGAAACAGGCATCGGCAAGCGGACAATCATTACGATTGAAAATGAAGACGGTGCCAATCCATCTGTAGGAACCGTGAAGCGGTTGCTGAAATATTTTGAGATTACTTTTGAGGAGCTCTATCCTGGGGACGAGGGATAGAGCTTTGGCTGTAGTTAGAGGGTGAGTGCAGTATGCTGCACTTGTACTTTAAAATGAACTTGGTTATAATGCAGAAGTATCAAACATAAGTTCTGCATAAATTTTTGGAGGAGGTAATGGAGGACATGATTTTACGAAAGAAACAGCGCGGCAGAATCTACACACGTTGAAGCGGATGAAGTTTTATCTCTTTAGACGGAAAACAGACAGGGAACAGCGTGGTTTGCAGCACTCATCCCTTTTCCTTTTCAGGTACAAAATCAGATTTAAAATATTTTGTATTAAGAAGGAGTCTAAATGCAGCAGATTGATTTTTATTGTAAAAAGTGTAAGTGCAGCATGAGAGTATCATATACTATTCCAACAAATAATATTAATCTTAGAAAGATATTTGATTCTAAGAAAGTCGAAATGATATTTGATAATTCAAGTAAATAATCAATTAAAATATTAATATCATAGTATAAAAAGAGGCTGGTAAAAACCAGCCTCAAACACTATATGTTGTGGTTGAGGATGTCACTCAAGCGTTGAAATATTCAATTATGAGAATGACAAGAAAGAGATGCGTGCAAGCGGGCTGGCAGATCTTGCAAAGGCATTTCATATGACACCGGATTATCTTTTGGGATTTGAAGAGGAGCAGGATTCCTTTGAGGCGGAAGCACTGGGGATATTACAGGGAATAAAGGATGATTCTGTAAGAGAGATGCTTTTGAAACAGATGAGAGCACTGTTATAATTGTATTGCTTTTGTGCGCACAACGTTGTATAATGATAGCAAGAAAGGGGCGTGATTTCATGGCAACTAAATCAGCAAACTTATATGCAAGAATAGAGCCGGATGTAAAGGAACAGGCAGAGGGGATTCTCGCTACACTTGGAATATCGGCATCTAATGCTATCAATATGTTTTATAAACAGATCATTCTTAACAGGGGACTTCCCTTTGACGTGAAGATCCCTACAGCCAGACCTATAGATATATCCGGCTTGGGAGCAGAAGCACTGGACGCAGAACTGGAGAAAGGATATGCGGATATGTTAGCAGGTCGTACCAAGCCGGCTGCACAGGTTTTTGCAGACATCCGTAAGGATTATAATGTATGAAGTGTGATGTGATCCTTACAGAACAGGCTGAGGTTGACCTGAGAGGTATCTTCGAGTATATCGCTTTTGAATTGCTTGCTCCGGAAAATGCCGCAGGACAACTTGAACGTATAGAGAACAGGATATTATCACTTGCGGATTATCCGGAAAAGTTCAGGTTATATGAAAGAGAACCATGGAAAAGCCGCAACACAAGAGTTGTTCCGGTTGACAATTTTGTGATCTTCTATATTCATGATAATGACAAAGCAATAGTGAACGTGATACGTGTAATGTACTCCGGAAGGGATGTAGACAAACAGTTGGATGAATATACCAAACTGTAATATTGACGATGTATAAAGCTTGAGGCGTATGAGACGTTTGTTTCATACGCCTTTTCTTTTTGTTTTTTACCGCAAGTTGTCTTCCAGTCAACTTTTTGCCCGGAAAGTCGACGGTTTGGGGAACGATTTATAATAAAAGTCAAATCGTGACGATTGCATAAAACCGGTTTATGACATTATTTCAGAACTGCTTTCATTTTAGAAGTATCATATATACCATATAATAATTCTTCTTTAAATCTTGCCCATATACTTTCACATCGTGCATTATCATGACATCTTTTCATATTCGTATCCATTGCCAATCCAAGAACTGTAAGATCAAAACAATCAAATATGGCTGATAAGTAATTACAAAGATATGATAAGCAGAGTAGAACATATATCAGAAGAGCGACTTAATGAATTACGTAAAGGATAATTGAGATATGGCTGTTTTTTAATGTCTGTAATCCTACTTAGTTTTACACTACTTATTACATGGGTATTTGTTCAAAAACGATATGGATAGCAACTAAAAGACTTGGAGCGGAAGGTCTTTCTAACCTAAATTCTTTGAATCAGAACATAAAAAGAGAAAAAAACATCTAGACTTTATAGAAAGAAAATGTTATAACTTTAAATACATATAATTCCTACAGGAATAATATGAATTAAAATAAATGGAGATTCAGAAGTTATAAAATATTGGAAACAGAAATATCTTTAGAAGAATTGAAAGTATATCAGTAATCGTAGGAGGAAAAACTATGGCAGAAGTGCAATATTCCGGCGTGCGAGAAAGCAGACCGGGGCGAATTAATGATTTGGGAACTACAGGAAAAGAAGCGGAAGAACAGTTTCGAAAGGGATGTCTGAAACGAGCAGACAGAAGTTTTGCCCAGGGACTTCAGTGTCAACAGATTAATAGTATGGCAGCGTTGATGTCCTTGGAAGATTCAGTTTTTATTTCCCATTCTCCACAGGGATGTGTGGGATGTGCGATTATGGCTGTTGATATGTATCGTGTCGGACAAATTCACCGTGGAATTAAACATGTGAAAAATCCACGATTGTTTGTTACCAACATTGACCAGAAAAGTGTTGTGTTTGGTGGGGAGCAGAAACTGAGAGATACCGTAAAGAAAGCAGTGGACCGATATCATCCTAAGCTGGCATTTATTTATGCCTCTTGTGCTTCAGGAATTATCGGGGATGATATTGATGCCATAACGTCAGATTTGCAGACAGAGTATCCGGATACAACTTTGATCCCAATCCATTGCGAAGGCTTTAAATCAAAAATATGTGCGTCAGGTTTTGATGCAGCATTTATCTCAATTAATAAATATATTTTGAAAAAGGAGATTATCCCAAAGGAGAAAGGATTGGTGAATCTTTTTGCACCAACAACTGTCAGCTATGCAGATCAGAAAGAAATGGAGCGAATGTTGAACCAGTTAGGGGTTCAGGTAAATTATATTCCGTTTTATAGTTCTCTGGAAAAAATCAAGAGAATTCCGGCAGCAGAAGCATCAACATCAATTTGTAAAGTGTTTGCCGATGAATTCATGAAAACATTATGGGAAGATTATCAGATTCCATATTCTCATACAGTTATGCCGATTGGTATCCGAAATACGGACAAATGGTATCGTGGCATTGCAAAGGTTCTTGGAAAAGAAAAAGAAGTGGAAGAGATTATTGCTAAGGAGCATGAACGTATCGAGCCACTTGTTGCAGTCTTGCGAGAAAGACTCCGGGGGACAAGAGTATTCATCTGTGGTGGTACCGGGCGTTCCTTTGCAGCAGCTGCATTGATTGATGATTTTGGAATGGAACTGGTGGGGCTGGAAACACCGACCTACGACGAAGATGCTCAGGTGGATATTGAATATCTCAACGGAATTCACAAGGATTATGTGGTGGATATTGCAAATATGCAGCCGTTTGAACAGGTAAATCTGGTGAATAAACTGAAACCGGATGCCTTTATTGGAGTGCCGGAGTGGGCTGCAAAATTAGGAGTTCCGACAACCCATGTATTAGATGGGAAGCGACCTACCATGGGATATGACGGATTACTGTTTTTGGGCAACAAGATTGCAGATCAGTTACAGAATCCGGGATTTAATAAGAAGTTGGCAAAGCATGTTAAATTGCCTTATAAAGATTCATGGTATGAAGAAGATGCATTTAAATATATTCAAAAATAGAGAAGAAACAGAAATTTTAAAGTTTAAGGAAGAAAGGATGAAAGATAGAGATGTCACAGATTATGGAAAATCCAAAGGGTGGCTGTGTACTTGCAGGAATTAATTCGGTATTAGGTGCTATTGACAGGGTATGTCCCATTTATCATTCAGGACCGGGGTGCTGTATGCAGACTACAGCAGCAGATCAGGGACAATCAGGACACAAAAGTTCCTGCTTTGTAAGCAGCGTGTCCATGCCTTCCAGTAATATGCTTGAAAAGGAAGTTGTATTTGGGGGAACAGATAAACTTAGAACAACAATACAAGGAGCTGTTGATATCATTGATGCAGATGCTTACTTTGTATTAACAGGATGTACGGCAGGAATTATAGGAGATGATATCGTCAGTGTTACCGATGGATTTCAGAAGAAAGGACATCAGGTTTATCCAATTGAAACACCGGGTTTTGCAGGAGACAGTAACCTTGGATATGAAGTTGTCTGGAATACGTTAATCGATCAGGTGATTGAAAACGATGTGCCAAAGGATGAAAAACTTGTGAACATTTTCGGAATTGTTCCTTATCATGATCCTTTTTGGAGTGGAACATTAGAAGAAATTGACCGAATTCTTTCTCGTCTGGGATTGAAAGTAAATACTTTTTTTACAAAACATCAGGGAATGGAGACGATTCGAAAAAGCTCTGGTGCGGCGCTTAATATTATAGTTAATCCATGGCTGTTTCAGGGACCGGCTAAAAAATTTGAACGGAAATTTGGGGTGCCAAGTATTCGTATTGCGGGTTTGTTTACCGGAGCAACAGATACAACAAAATTTGTCCGGGCAGTTGGTGAGGCTTTGGGGTTGGAACAGAAATTAGTAGAGAGTGTAATAGATTCAGAGGAAGATTATGTTTATAAGTATCTGGGTCAGGCAATCGGCGTGGTGAGTTGGAAGCGATTTGCAGTTGTAGCCGATGCAAATAATGCAGTGGGATTTACCAGATACCTGGCAAATGATTTCAGTTTTACTCCGGTTCTGGTAATTGTTTCGGAACCAATTTTCAGAGAAGAAGACAAGGAGCGTATTATTGCAGAAATACAGGATTTGGAATATGCTGCACCACCCAGGGTGCTGTTTTTAACAGATCAATATGAAATTAATCAGGCTATTCGAAATGAAGAAAAGGAAATTACACTTTTAGTAGGAAGCAGTAATGAAAGAGAAATTGCTCTTGAGAAAGATATTCAGTTTATTCTTGGGGCATTTCCTATGAACGAGCGTTTAGTCTTTAACCGTACTTATGCAGGATATCGTGGAAGTTTGACCTTCACGGAAGATATCTATGATAATAATTAAAAATGTATTTTTTTTTAAAAGCCGGAGAAACACGGCTTTTTTTCACAAAAAATAGATGATATAAATAAAACGTCGATTTTAGGAGGTAACAAATGTCAATTTATTTTAGCACATCAAGGGAAAATGTTCCCTGGGAGGAAGTGGCGGAGATTTTGCAAAATGCCGGTCTTTCGGATTTGGATGCAAGAATGCAGGAAAAGGTGTTTCGAAATAGTTACGCTGTTGTGATTGTATATGATGATAGAAAGGTAATTGGATGTGGACGGGCAATCTCCGACGGAGTTTGTCAGGGAGCCATTTATAACATTGCTTTTCGTGAAGCATATAGACATATGGGTTTGGGAACTGAATTGATTAAGACGCTTCTTGATTTATTAAAGGGACAAAGCGTAATTCTTTATACCAATCCACCGGGGGTGTCTTACTATGAGAAATTTGGATTTAAGAGGGCAAAAACATCCATGTGTATTTATGAAGGAAGCGAGGAAAAAATTAAGATGATGCAGGAACATGGATTTCTGTTACCGGAGGGATATCGTTTCGAAGATGAGGGCGTAGCACCTTTTGAACGAATTCCTGACAGGGATTGGTAAAAGTAATCGCATATGATAGATTTCAGTTTTGTTTTCATCTGCGCTATGGCTTGAAAAGCCAGGTACAAATGATTGGCAGGAAGATGCGTTATTTGTTCCGGTTGGAATAAACACTTCTAAATGATGGTTTTATGGAAGCTGAACTTAAGAGTCTTATGGTGAATGCATCAAAGTGTCTGGAGAATCCTGAGGATTATACCGCAAGAGCAGAGATGATGATTTGCTGTACGTATGGATGTAACAGAATTTATTCACTTGGAAATAGTCGGTCAGGCTGGCCGTGTCATGGGATGGAGCATGCATGGGCTCCGCTTATGCAGAAGGATATAGCTGATATATTTAGAGCATCGCTATAATTTGCAAATTTTATAATTGAAAAAAATATATATAAATGATATTCTTGTATCAAAATATGAATGATGCATGAAACACAACTCGAGTGAAAGGAATAAGAATATGAGAGCACTTGTTATAAACTGTAGTCCTGTAAGAAATGGTGCAACAGCGGAAATTGTAAAAATTATAAGCGAAGAACTTTTGAAACGTTATGAAGTCAGATGTATTTGTATAGATGATTATGATTTTAAATTCTGTAAGGGATGCAGATCATGTCACAAAACTGCTTCGTGTATTATGAATGATGCAGATGTTATCCGCAGTATAATGAAAGAATTTGATGAAGCAGATGTTATAGTGTCTGTAGCACCATCTTATTGGGCTGATATTCCGGGACAGTATAAATCTTTTATCGACAGGTGTACGCCATGGTGTAACACTCATGAACCACACGCAGGAATTAAATCCGGTAAAAAAGGATATGCGCTAGCACTGCGGACAGGACCAGGTATGCCGGAGTGTGAGAGGATAATCGGAAGTATAGAACATTTCTATGGGCACCTGGAAATAGAGTGTGCGGGACATATTAGTCTCACTTCGATTGAATTCAAAGAACAAGTCGAACCGAGAAGAAAGGAAATCATCGATTTCTGTTCAAAAATGTGTTAGAGAGTAAAAAAAGAATCTAAAAGGATAGAAGAGAAAATGAGAATAGTCAATCTGATTGAAAATACAGAAGGAAAAACTGAATGTGTAAACGAGCATGGATTATCTTTTTATATTGAAACTGAGGGTCATAAGGCTTTACTTGATCTAGGACAGACAGATAATTCCATTAGAAATGCAAAATCTCTTGGAGTTAATCTGCATGATGTGGACACAGTTATACTAAGCCATGGGCACTATGACCATTCAGGTGGCATAATTCCATTTACAAAGATCAACGATCATGCCACCATTTATATGCAAACTTCTGCCGGTGGTGACTATTATGCAGATGATGGAATAATGGCAGGGGATGAACGCTATAGGTATATAGGGATAGACAAAGAAATTTTAAATCTTCCCCAGGTAAGGCGGCTTAAGGGCAATTATGTGATTGATGATGAGCTTGAGATTTTTACGATAAAAGAAAGAACGCATATGCTTCCGTTCACAA
Organism: uncultured Lachnospira sp.; assembly: GCA_946186125.1. Lineage (GTDB taxonomy): Bacteria > Bacillota > Clostridia > Lachnospirales > Lachnospiraceae > UBA2821. Next base: position 10,342 of record CAMHLZ010000049.1, read on the forward strand.
ACAAGCGACTACTGATAAGGACAAAAGACGGGTTTATATCTGATGATTTTACGCATGAGCATTTTCTTGTTTTAAAAGAGAAAGGACTCACAGTCTTAATGTCCGGCTGCGCCCATAATGGAATTTTAAGTATTCTTGATGCGTATAAGGTGAAATATGGAAAACTTCCGGATATTGTAATCAGTGGATTCCATCTGATGGTTAAGCGTGAATATCGGGAGAATGAATTGGAAGAGGTCAGAAATATTGCAAAGAAACTAATAACCTATCCTATAAAATTTTTCACCTGCCATTGCACCGGAATTCCGGCTTTCGAAGAAATGAAGAAAATCATGGGTGACCGGCTTGAATACGTTCATTCCGGTGAAGATATAATTTTATAACGATGTGAGGATAATGGAAATGAAGAAAAATGAAAAGACAAATGTAATGCGCATCCTTGACGGAAAAAAAATATCCTATGAGAGCCATTATTATGAGCCGGATTCGACCATGAGTGGAGAAGAAATCGCGGGAATACTGGGAGAAAATCCGGATAAGGTATTTAAGACTCTCGTGACACAGGGAAAAACAGGTAATTATTATGTGTTTGTAGTACCGGTGTGTGCAGAGTTGGATTTAAAAAAAGCAGCAAAAGCTTCAGGAGAGAAGTCGGTTGCCATGATAAAACAAAAAGAACTGCTTCCACTGACAGGATATGTGCATGGAGGCTGTTCGCCAATTGGGATGAAAAAGCAGTTTACAACATTTATACATGAGACGGCACCGGGTTTTGATAAAATATTTCTCAGTGGCGGAAAAGTCGGAGTACAGATAGAATTAGCACCGGAAGATCTGATAAAAGTTGTGGGATGTAAGGTGGCTGATATAGTATGAAGAGTAATTTAAGAAGAATGGTTAGTTATTACAAGCCATACATAGGAACATTTATCGCAGACATGTTTTTTGCATTGGTGTCGTCTGTTATAGCACTTATAATACCGATTGCGGTAAGATATATCACTTCTAATATAATGAATATAAAAGAAAAAGGCGGAACAAACGAAATACTATTTATAGGGATGGTGCTGATAATACTTGTATTGATTCAATTTGGTGCAAACTATTTCATTACCAATATCGGTCATGTTATGGGTGCGAAAATGGAATATGATATGAGAGCGCAGATTTTTTCTCATTATCAGAAACTATCATTTTCATTTTATGATGAGCAAAAGATAGGTCAGTTAATGAGCAGGGTAACAAATGATTTGTTTGATATTTCAGAATTATTGCATCACGGACCGGAAAATCTTGCCATATCACTTATTAAAATAATAGGGGCGTTTATCGTTCTGGCACACATTAGTATTAAACTTACCCTGGCAGCGTTTGCAATCGTACCGGTTATGTTTGCATTTGCATTTTTCCTTAACAGAAGGATGAAGCGGGCTTTTAAAGAAAACAGGGTTAAGATATCGGAAATAAACACACAGATAGAGGACAGTCTGTCGGGTATTCGTGTGGTTAAGTCATTTGCAAATGAAGATATTGAAAATGAAAAATTCAAGTTAGGTAATGAAGGATTCCTTAGTGCAAAGAAAAACAGTTATTTTTACATGGGATTTTTTAATTCAGGAATGACTGCATTTACGATGTTAATAAATATAATTGTTATAATGACAGGTGGTATGCTTCTTGCAGGAGAAGCCTTAAGCATACCGGATTTTATCGCGTTTTTGCTGTATATTAATATATTTACGGATCCTATTAAGACATTGATTGATTTTACGGAATCGTTTCAGAATGGTTATTCCGGATTTGAAAGATTTGTTGAGATTTTAGAAATTGAGCCGGAGATAACGGATAAGCCGGATGCAAAGACACTTGAAAATGTCAGGGGAGATATAACGTTTGATGATGTATCGTTTAAGTATAATGATACGGCACACAGAGTGTTAAAACACATAAATCTTGATGTTAAGGCCGGAGCATATGTTGCATTGGTAGGTTCTTCAGGTGGCGGAAAGACAACATTATGCAATCTGATTCCAAGATTTTATGATGTGACAAAGGGAAAAATCATGATTGACGGAACAGATATAAGAGATATAAGATTAAAGAGTCTTCATGAAAATATAGGAATCGTGCAGCAGGATGTGTATCTTTTTTCGGGAACGGTTTATGATAATATAGTATATGGAAAGCCGGCAGCAACGAGGGAAGAAGTTATTGAAGCTGCAAAAAATGCAAATGCACATGAGTTTATAATGGGACTTCCAAATGGTTATGAAACAGATATAGGTCAGAGAGGAATTAAACTTTCGGGTGGTCAGAAACAGAGATTATCAATAGCAAGAGTGTTCCTTAAGAATCCTCCGATTTTAATATTTGACGAAGCGACGAGTGCATTAGATAATGAGAGTGAAAATATTGTCAAAGAATCATTGGAAAGGCTCGCACATAACAGGACAACGTTTGTGATTGCACACAGATTATCCACAATACGAAATGCTGAGAAAATACTTGTTTTGACTGAAAAAGGAATTGAGGAAAGTGGAACTCATGATGAACTTATGAAGATAAATGGAGCATATGCACAGTTGTACAAGTGTGCGGAGTAAAATCCGGGTTTAGAGTTCATGGAATTAAGGCTGATAAACTGTAAAATGACAGATGCTGATCTCGCATTTGAAAAGTCAGAGGTTGAAGCAACTGTCACTACGCCGGTGATTAGTATTAAAAAACCGCTTCGTGGACGTATAGAAGTTCAGAAAGTGAATGAAATAATAAACGATAATCCAGAATCAGGTGTTGATATTATAATAACTTCAAAAGCTGATGAATAATTGACAACAGGCTATTGCAATGTTAGAATAATTGCAATAGCTTTTGTAATTTGAACGTATTTCCGGGAGAAAATGTCTATGAAAAAGAGAAAGAATATACTTGTAGTTATAGTTGCAATTCTGCTTTTTGCAGTTGTTTTTATGAATATCTTTATTCTATATAATCATACGCAGAAGCAGTCCAGACAGGAAGGAGTATTGCAGCTTGCAACGGTAAGCGAAAAAATGGAGAATGCTTTTGGGGATGCTGAGCTTTTGACTACAGAGCTTGCGATAAAGGCAAGGGAGTATCTTGATGATAAGGAACAGCTTGAGAAATTTATTTATGCTCAAAAGAAAGAAATCGTTTCAAATGAAACAGGTGTTTTTAATATTTATATTGCAGGTTCTGATTTTGCAATTATACCGGATTTTGATATGCCGGATGATTATAATGCTACAGAACGTGTATGGTATAAAGGCGCCGTGAAAAGTAAAGGACAGCCTTATGTATCACCTCCATATCAGGATGCCATGACAGGAGAAATATGCTATTCGGTATCTGTTGCTTTAGGTGATAATGATACGGTTCTTAGTATAGATTACACCATGGAAGGTGTAAGAAGCTATGTTGCACGGATGGCTGATAATGCAGTGCGTGCAGTAATTGTTACGGATGAGGGGATTATTGCGGGATGTTCTGATGAGTCACAGGTTGGAAGCAAACTTGTTGCTGCAGTTCCTGATTATGCAGGAATATATGCGCGTGTAAGGAAAAAAACAGGTGTGACAACTGCAAGAATCAGGGATGGTTATTTCTTTGAAAATCTGTTTGCCATGAGGTCGGGAAATGGATGGTATCTCATTGTTGGTGTCAGCGACTGGAGACTGTATAAGGATTCTTACATACAGTTTGCGCTTACGATATTTTTATCTGTTGTTCTTTTTATAGTAGTTATAACGTCATATTTGCTGGCACAAAAAAACAGGGAAAAAGCTGAAATAGCACTCCGTTCAAGAGAAGAATTTATAAATGGAATTACGGCAAAATTAAATGACCCGTTAACTAAAATATTGGATTATTCTTCTGAAGGGGATTTAAGTGAAGGTAATGATTATAAAAATAAGATGTTACAGGTTCATCTCGCAGGGAAAAGTTTGTCAGAGATGATCAATCAGATTATGTCGTATAAGAGTATTATAGCAGCAGAAAAGAAGACGATTCCTGAAAAAAATAGTGAGAGAAAAGGCTTAGGCGTGAACAAACGTTTCAGAAGTATCATTATTTCTGTACTGATTTTAAGTCTATGCGTGAGTATGTATATATGTATTTCATCAGCATATCAGTGGGGAAAGATGAGAATGCAGAATGAATCCATGAAATATGAAGATCAGCTTGCGGGCTGGATTAATAAAGAAAAAAGTATTCTGGATATGTTTGTAAGTGTGTTTTCTACGAATCCAAATATGTTGTCTGATTATGATGGTACTGTAAAATATCTTAATGATATAACATCACAATATCCGGAGATTTCCGTGACATATATGACTAATCCGAATCTTGAACATACTGTATATATGAGCAATGGATGGGAGCCTGAAGAAGGATGGCATGTAGAAGAGAGACAGTGGTATATTGATACATTGGCATCAAAAAAAGGTTTCAGTGTTTCTGCACCATATTATGACGAGCAGACAGGAGGATACTGTCTTACGATTTCAGAGACAGTGTATGATGCTAAAACGGGTGAATTCATGGGGGTTTTTGGAATTGACTTTTTTATGGATAAACTTGTTGATATTCTGGGAGACAGCTATTTGGATGAAGGATATGCATTTTTAGTTGATCCTGAAGGTGAGATTATAAATCATCCATATGGGGCGTACCAGATGACACAGGATAAATCAATAAATATCCAGACTTCTCCGTATGGAGAAATAAGAGCAGATGGAAAGATGATAAACCTGATTAAGGATTATGACGGATTAAAAAAGATTCTAATAGCTGCCAGAAATAAAGATTCGAATTTTACTGTTTATGTAGTGTTAAGCGCATGGGAAGTTTACGGTAAGGCAATACTATACGCATTCGTGTGTTTTGTGACTTTTATGATATGTATTATTCTGGTATATAATCTTTTGACGCATTTTATAATATGGCAGGAAGATATAAACCAAAAATTAAAAGAATCGGCAGAAGCTGCTATTTCAGCCGGAAATGCCAAGAGCAATTTTCTTGCGCAGATGTCCCACGAGATACGTACACCTATTAATGCCGTGCTTGGAATGAATGAGATGATTCTTAGAGAATCAGATGATGAAGATATAACAGAATATGCGGAGAATATCCGGTCTGCGGGCAAAACACTGCTATCTCTTATAAATAGTATCCTTGATTTTTCAAAAATTGAGGATGGCAAGATGGAACTTGTTCCTGCGGAATATGATACAGCATCGCTTATTAACGATTTGGTTAATTCAATATCGCAACGTGCTAAAGGTAAAGGTCTTGAATTTATAACAGATGCTGACAGTAATCTTCCATCTGTACTGTTTGGGGATGATGTCCGGATTAAACAGATAATTATGAATCTGCTTACTAATGCGGTTAAATATACAGAAAAAGGAACAGTTACATTTTCGATACATGGAAAGAGATGTAATGAAAAAGAGATGTACTTATGTGTAAGTGTAAAAGATACAGGTATTGGAATCAGGGAGGAAGATAGAGAAAAATTATTTGAATCATTTTCAAGACTGGATGAGACGACGAATAGAAATATTGAGGGAACCGGTTTAGGAATGGCAATAGTTACAAAGCTCCTTGATATGATGAAAAGTACACTTGATTTGAAAAGTGAATATGGTGAAGGGTCAGAATTTTCATTTGAGTTGAAACAGGAAATTGTAAATGATGAGCCGATTGGCGATTTCACAGACAGACTCAGAAGACATGAGGAACATGATATAACTAAAAAGAATCTGTTAATTCATGATGCAAGAGTACTGGTGGTAGATGATAATGAGATGAATCTTAAGGTCGCCCGAAATCTGATGAAGAGAAACGGGATCGTTCCGGATGAGGCTGCATCAGGAATGGAAGCTATAGAGAAAATGACTGAGAATACATATGATATAGTATTCCTGGATCATATGATGCCTAAGATGGATGGTGTTGAAACTTTGAAAAAACTTAAGGAATCAAATCTGGTTCCTGAGGGATGTGTGGTTATTGCACTTACGGCTAATGCTATTTCGGGAGCAAGAGAAAAATATCTTGAAGCAGGTTTTGATGATTATATTTCGAAACCTATTGAAGTTGAGGTGTTAGAAAAGAAACTGATGATATATATTCACGAAAACAAAGTATCATGGGAAACTGATGAAAAGAATCAAAAAGAGGAGTTCATTATGGAGTTTGCGCCATATGATGAAAATGATGATGTACAGTATGAGAAGAATTATATGGAAGGTGATATACAAGGAAGCTTGACTAAACTGGGAATTGATGTAGAAAAAGCTATTTCATTTTGTGGTGACAATTATGAAATGTATAGTCAGCTGCTTGATGAGTATTCAAGGAGTGCAATAGAGAAAAAAGCAGAACTTGACGATTATTATATGGCATCGGACTGGCATAATTTTGAGATACAAATTCATGCATTAAAAAGCACATCAAAGACATTAGGAATAATGGATATTTCGGAAAAAGCACTTTTACTTGAGAAAGCTGCACGGGAAGAAAATGAAGAGTATATAAAACGTACATATGCCAAATTTGCTTTGGAATATGAAAAGATTGCCGAAGAGATTTATAAAGTGATAATACAAGATTCCTAGGTTATTTTAGAACAGCTATACTTGTGTACATCAGGAAAAAAAGGAGGATTAGATGGCGGATTGGGTAATAGTAGTCGATGACGATGAAATGAATCTTAAGATGGCAGGGAATATATTAAGCCGGGCTCATATGCGTGTTACTGCGATAAAGTCAGGAGAAGCACTTATAGATTATATCAGTAAAAATAACATTCCTGATCTTATTCTTTTGGATGTGAAGATGCCCGGAATGGATGGTTTTGAGACATTTAAAACTCTTCGAAAAACAAGGTTTGGAAAAAATATACCGATTATATTTTTAACGGCAGATGAAAGCGAAGCAACGGAAGCGAAGGGATTATTGCTCGGTGCAACTGATTTTATCAGAAAGCCATTTAACGCTGACGTATTGGTCAGCAGAGTTAACGGCACCATAAAAACACAAAAAAAGATGCGAGATTTTGAAATAGAAGCTACTATAGATAAACTTACCGGATTTTATAATAAAAATGCAGCAGATGAAAAGATTACTAAAATGTGCGTTGAAAAATCCGGTGCTTTGATGATTGTAGATTTGGATTCATTTAAACTTGTTAATGATATTTACGGTCATGAAATGGGAGACAGGGTTCTTAATTCTTTCTCAAATGTGCTTAGGGATAATTTGGATTATCCGGCTGTATTTGGAAGGTTTGGTGGTGATGAGTTTCTTATATTTGCAGAGAATCTTCAGGACGAAAAAGATATTGCCATATATGCTGAGGCTGTTAATAGTGAAATTATGTCACAGGCACATGAATTGATGGGTTCTGGAATGAGTATTCCACTGGGAGCATCATTTGGAGTTGTATTTGTAGATAAACACGATGCAGACTATAATGAATTATTCAATTTATGCGACAGAGCATTATATACTACTAAGAATACCGGAAAACACGGATACACTATATACAAAGATGAAAATGATGAATACATCATTGCAGAAGACGAAAGTCTTTCTATGTTTTCAAAGATATTAGAAGAACGAAACATTCCGCGTAACGCTATGTGGATGGGGGGAGAAGCTTTTGGAAATATATATAAATATATGATAAGGTATATGGAAAGATACCGTGGGACTGCATATAAAATGCTTTTTACCGCGAAATTTATACCTAAAAAATTATCAAAAAGTGAAAAAGAAAAGATATTGCTGGTCCTTAGAAAATTATTGCAGGAATCTTTAAGAAACAGTGATATAATGATGCAGATAGGTGAGAATCATTTCTTTCTTATGCTGCCGGAGATAAATGACTATAATATTGAGCGTGTAATTCAACGGATAATGCAGGCATGGGAGAATAATGAGTATGGCAGACTTGCAAAACTCGAGGTTGAGACAGAGAGTATAAGTCATTGGTCAAATGATAAATACAATGAAGAGAAGAAAGACGACAGTATTGTAATTGCTTATGATGATAGTCTGAATCTTGATTTTGTAAAAGAGGTTCTTGTAGAAAAAGGTTATAATGTCACGGTTGTTAAAGGTGGAGGGGAATTGTGCGGATATCTCAAAGAAAACATGACAGATATGATTATGATCGCCGGAGAGCTGAATGATATAAATAGTATTAAAGTAGTCGAGATGATACGTGATCTTGGCAGTGCAATAAGGCGGATACCGATTATTATTGTATCTGAGGATGACAGTGTATTTGAAAAACGCATGCTGGAACTTGGAGTGGCAGATTTTATAAATATACCGATTTCTAAAGAAAAAATATATATTAGAGTTAAAAATATTCTCAGGCTTTCATATCTTGATAAAAATCTTGAACAGGAAATAGAGAGAAAGAATGAAGAGAATGAGCAACTTTCAATGCATATTATTAAAGCTCTGGCTTATGCAATAGATGCAAAAGACAGATATACAAACGGTCATTCGTTAAGAGTTGCGGAATATTCGAGGAAAATAGCATCAAGATGCGGCTTCAGTGAAAGTGAACAGAATGAAATATATATTATTGGACTGCTTCATGATGTAGGGAAAATAGGTATCCCGGATGGTATAATTAATAAGGTTTCAAAACTTGATGATGAAGAATTTAAGATAATTAAAAATCATCCTATTATTGGAACTCAGATTCTTGAAACTATAACTGAGATGCCAGCACTTTCGAAAGGAGCAAGATGGCATCATGAGAGATATGACGGTAAAGGTTACCCGGACGGATTACAAGGTGGAGATATTCCAAGAGTTGCAAGAATTATAGCGGTTGCTGATGCTTATGATGCTATGACTAGTAACAGAAGTTATCGTAAACCGTTATCGCAAGAGATTGTAAAGGAAGAAATACGAAAAGGTATTGGAACACAGTTTGATCCGGAATTTGCATCTGTTATGATTGAAATGATAGACGAGGATACTGATTATGAAATGAGGGAGAGAAATTTTGAAACCTAGACGTATTAAAAAGCTGTCGCATAATTTAAACACTGCGACAGCTTTTGCGTGTTAAATTTTCATAAAAATATCTGCATTAAAAGAATGTTCGTCATGATAGAATTTTGCCCTGCCCCCATTTTTCTCTGCAATAGATGCTATTGATACTAATCCGATACCATTTCCGGAGTGGTGCGAGGAGAGGTATTTTCCTTTAGTGATTCTGAACTTTCCTTTGTAGCTGTTGCTCATTGTGATATAGAGATATTCGTTCATATCAGGATTTTCTATATAGAGATTGATAAAACGGTTTTCAGTCTCCACATTAGAGCACGCAGTGATAGCATTTTCAAGCAGATTTCCTATTACATTGCAAAAGTCTGTGTCTTCTATCCGGCAGGAATCCGGAATGTTAATCGAAAAATGAAGTGAAATATTCTTTGATTTTGCGTTTTCAGCATAGTAATTTAAAAGTGCGTTTACTGCAGTGTTTTTGCAAAATCCAGTAACATCATTTTGAGGTAATGAATGTACATATTTTTTTAGGTATGTACTTAAAGTCTCATAATCGTTTGCTTCAGCAAGACTTGCTAATGTACGGATGGTCTGGCGAAAATTGTGACGTTCAGTGGCGGTTGCCTGCATATAATTTTGTTGTTTTATATATTGGCTTTGCTGCATCTCAAGAATACGATTCTTTTCAATTGCCTGCGTTTCGCGTAAGATTCCCGACACGATAAAATAGAATAAAACGGTTAAAAGCAACAGGGTTACAATCATCATGCTAAGTGACCCCCAATAGGCAAGAAATACTTTGTTTGTGTAGAGTGTCTGGTATTTCTGCGGACGTATTAACAGGTTTATTGAAAGGAACAGCATTGATATTAAGACTGTCGTGTACCATACATGAGGGAGTAAAAGTCTGTCGATCAGTTCAGCTCCATATTTTGTTACCGGATAAAAAAACAGTGCGGCCACGAAAATACTCAATATTAGTGAAAATAATGAGTTATCAATGCTGAATGTGTTAGCTCCTGACATAGGATTTTTAAGTGCATCATATCCATTGGAAAAATTGGAAATTAATGACATAAGGGCACATACATAAGCAAATATTGCAACAGACCTGTCAAGTGTTATTGTAAGACTTTTTTGGTATAATATGTAAAATATCAGGAGCATAGGCAGTAACATAGCGTTCGGATATAATGAAAAGTGATATGTTACCAATGCCATAAGTGGTAGCGCAATGAGAAGCATAAAAAAAGTGTGCAGAATTATTTTGGTATAACTGTATTTTAAATGGTTCTTCATTGGGAAATAGCACATTGCTGCTGACGGCACGATAATCATTTCGCTAAGCAGTATGGTAATAAATTCTTTCATAGATGAATCCCTCTTTCATGATTGTTTTTACGTATATTTGAAAATATGTAATTTTGCCATTTTTGTTCGAGTTCTTTAGCCTTTTTTGAGTAGACCGAAAAAGAACTGCCGGATTTTAGTGTACAAATTCCTTCATTAATTGATTTAATCTGTTCCAGATTAACAAGAATATTTCTGTTTATCTGTAAGAAGCGGTTATCTGTACCAAGTTCCTTTAAAATGGTAGAAAATGTCATTCGTGTCAGATATACTGCTCCGGATATGTCTGCTATGTTGAGGTAGTTACGTTTTGCGGTTTCCACAGACACGATATCAGGATAAGGTATTATGTAATCATGACCGTCTGTATTAAATGAAAGTTTATTTGAAAAAAGAGTTGTATGGTTATGTAAAATGTCATCCATAACATGAAAGAGCTTTTCTTTAGCTGCCGGCTTTTCAACATAATCATAGGCATGAATGGAAAATGCATCTGCCATATGGTCGCCGCTTGTAGTAAGAAAGACAATTAGGGATGTGGTGTCGGTTTCGCGCACTTTTTTTGCAGTTTCAATGCCGGTCATTTCCTGCATATAAATGTCCATAAAAATTATGGTATAGGAAAATGCAGAAAAATTATCCAGGAATTCTTCCCCACTTTTAAAAATGTCTAATGAAAAATCCAGTCTGTTGATAGCTGCATATTCATTCAGTATATCTTTTAATTTATCGCTTTCTGAAGATAAATCATCTACAATGGCTATATTCATTTCTGACACCTCGTTTCTATATTGGAATCAGTGTAATCATAGCATAAAAACAATATAAATTCTACAAAAAACGGACTTTTTATGGATGAAAAAAAAATACCATATATGTAACTTGTTTTCCGTTTTGTCACAGATGCTGGCTGTTTGTCACAGATGCTGGCTGTTTGTCACAGAAATATTGAATAATAATTATATAATGTTATAATGGCGCTAATGATGTTTTGATTTTTCGGATTAGGAGGTGAAAAATGGAAGCGATAATATATGAAAAAAATGAAGAAGAATATAAAATGTTTTGTGATGTGCTTGAAAATGAAGCTGAACTCATAGATATTTATAGAGATCCTATGGATGGTTTTTCACATTATGAGCATGAGTATGATTTGGTTGTCGTGGCACTTGAGGGAGCACGGGGAATGAATGTTGTAGATTCTATTAGCGAGCGTTATCCTGATACACAGATTATCTGGATTACGAGTGATAAAGATTTTGCATCTGTGGCAATTAAGAATCATATACATGATTTTATTGTGCGGCCTTTTACAAAGGAACGCATAATCAGGTCGGTAAGGGAAGTGTTGCCTAAATGTCCTCATAGGTACGAGTGGCGTTTTACACCGGATAAGAAGTTTATAGAGTAGTTTATGGAGCAGTGTTTTTGGAAAATAGGAAATAGTTTTTATGCTTAATCAAATATATTTACAAACATATTGATTTATGGTATATTTTTAACGAAAAAAGTTTCTAAGATTTTACAAAAGGAGTGATTTATATGGAGCTTATACAGAGCTTTTCCGTTGATCATACACTTATTGTTCCCGGTATTTTTGTCAGCCGTGAAGATAAGGTTGGGGATGATTTCGTTACAACATATGATATAAGACTTAAGAGACCGAACAGAGAGCCGGTAATTGATGTTGCAGCGATGCATTCACTCGAACACATTATAGCGACATTTCTTCGTAATGATCCTGATTGGAAAGACGAAGTTATCTACTGGGGACCTATGGGATGCCTGACAGGATTTTACCTTATTCTTAAAGGTAACCGTTCTTCTAAGGATATTTATGAGCTGATATTGAATTCGTTCAAATCTGTAAATGATTCAGAAGAAGTCCCGGGGGCTGCACCGGTTAACTGTGGACATTATCTTATGCATAATCTGGGCATGGCAAAATGGTATGCGGCAGAATTTACCGAATATCTTGAATCAAATTCAGAAAATGCCAAGATATTTGAGTATCCGAAGGTGGAGCGTCTGGTTACGGACGATGGGCAGCAGTTCTATGATTCTTAAAAATGTTTGGCAGGCAGCTATGCAGATAGCTGCCTGTTTTTACTTCGGGAAAAAATCGTAGTAAGACGGAGATTACTACGGACTAAAACCATGAAAACAAAATTTTTTAGAATAAAAAGCAAAGGAGAGAATGTTAAGTAATTAAAAGAATTGACAAATGTGATTAAATGTGTTTAAACATACTCAAAAAGGTATACAAAGGAGTATATTATTATGAACACGTCAAATATTACAAACTATAAACCAAAAGACTTTGCCGAATTGTTAGGTGTTTCAGTAAAAACGCTTCAACGATGGGATAGAGAAGGAACTCTAAAAGCAAACCGAACTCCAACTGATAGGCGTTATTACACTTATGACCAATATCTTCAGTTTAAAGGTATAAATACAGAAAATGATAGTCGTCAAACTGTTATTTATGCCAGAGTATCCACAAGAAACCAAAAAGATGATTTACAAAATCAAGTATCTTTTTTACGACAATTTTGTAATGCCAAAGGTATTATTATAGACCAATGTATTGAAGATTATGGAAGTGGTTTAAATTACAACCGTAAAAAATGGAATGAATTATTAGATGAAGTGATGGAACAAAAAATTAAAACTATCATAGTTACACATAAAGATAGATTTATCAGATTCGGCTATGACTGGTTTGAAAAATTCTGTATAAAGTTTAAAACAACCATTGTGGTAGTAAACAATGAAGAACTATCACCACAAGAAGAACTTGTACAGGATATTGTTTCAATCCTTCAAGTGTTTTCTTGTAGGTTGTATGGACTTCGTAAGTATAAAAAACAAATAGAAAGGGATGAGGATATTGCTAAAGAGCTTCAAGACGGAAATAAATCCGACAGCCGAGCAAAAAGTTAAGATTAACAAGACTATTGGTACTTGTAGATATGTCTACAACTTCTATCTTGGTCATAACAAAAACTTACATGACAAAGGCGAGAAGTTCATGACGGGCAAGAGTTTTAGCGTATGGCTTAATAATGAGTATGTTCCTAATAATCCTGATAAAGTATGGATTAAGGAAGTGTATTCAAAAGCCGTTAAGAAATCCATTGAAGATGGGTACACCGCATTCACAAGATTTTTCAAACACCAAAGTGCTTTTCCTAAATACAAGAAGAAGGGAAAGTCCGATGTAAAAATGTATTTCGTAAAGAATAATCCAAAAGATTGTAGATGTGAGAGACATAGATTAAACATCCCTACTCTTGGCTGGGTAAAACTCAAAGAAAAAGGCTATTTACCTACAACTAAAGACGGATGGAAAATCAAAAGCGGTACAGTGTCCATCAGAGCAGACAGATACTATGTATCAGTTCTTGTTGAAATTCCTGATACCAAGATTACTAACAATAGTAATGACGGTATTGGTATTGATTTAGGATTAAAAGACTTGGCGATTGTTTCTAGTGGTAAAACATATAAAAACATCAACAAATCTGACAGAGTTAGAAAACTTGAAAAACAATTACGTAGAGAGCAAAGATGTCTCTCTCGTAAGTATGAAAATTTAAAGAAAGGAGAGCCTACTCAAAGAGCGAATATACAAAAACAAAAACTCAAGGTACAGAAACTTCATCATAAGTTGGATAATATTCGTACTGATTACATCAACAAGACAATAGCTGAGATAGTGAAAACCAAACCATCTTATATAACTATTGAAGATTTGAATGTAAAAGGAATGATGAAAAATAGACATCTTTCAAAGGCTGTTGCATCGCAGAAGTTCTATGAGTTCAGGATTAAACTTAAAACAAAATGTGATGATAATGGAATAGAACTAAGAGTTGTAGACAGATTTTATCCATCATCTAAACTATGTCACTGCTGTGGTTCTATCAAGAAAGATTTAAAACTTTCAGATAGAATATATCGATGTTCATGTGGCTATGTTGAGGATAGAGATTTTAATGCAAGTCTTAATCTAAAGGATGCTAAAACTTACGAAGTTGCATAATCAAGCAAGCGTAAGTATGTACCGAAGGCTATTTCGGGAATTAACGACTGTGGAGTGTACAAGAACTTGCGAGTAGTGTGTTATTTATAACTACCAAAGCATACACAATGAAACAGTAAGTAATGTTCGTAAGAACTTACAATATCTCGATGTGAGTATATTTAATCACATTTTGAGTAGCAGAAAGGTAAATGGAACTGGTTACAAAAATAAGTTTGATTTATATATGTATAATGACAATTATAGGGTTTTTAACTATGTACATAGATAAAAGAAGAGCTATAAATAAAAAATGGAGAATATCGGAAAAAACATTATTTGTTGTTGCGATTATGGGTGGAAGTATTGGTTCAAACCTTGGGATGATGATATGCAGGCATAAAACTAAACATTGGTATTTTGTTATTGGGATGCCAATGATATTGATATTACAAATTATACTAGTACATCTACTATTAAAATACTTGCAGTAGCATGAAAAATCAATCTAACAGTCGATTTAAGACAGGAGAAATGCTTAAGTAACTAATAATATTATTAAATGTGAGTAAATATACTCAA
>CAMHLZ010000050.1 GCA_946186125.1 uncultured Lachnospira sp.
CAAACATGGTTTCTTTTGGCAATCTATCATTTTCGCAATTCAGCAGATACCGGATTGCCTGTTGTGCAAACACATTGGAAATCATGGTATCCCAATCGGCAAGCCGGACAATCGACCCTGTGCCGTTTTCAAAATCGAATACAATTTCGCCCCATTCGCCATCGCAGTCCGCTTGATATTCGTAGACTGCGGTGGCGATTTTCTTTTTTCGTTTAGTTTTGGACTTCTGTTTCAGCCGGACTGCATGGACACCGCCGTTTTCCACCAATAGTAGGGTCAGATGTTCCGCTGCCTTTCGGTAGGCTCGTTCCGCACCGCTGGCGGAGCTGCCCTCAAACATAACAGCCAATTCCTCAAAGGTGGAGCGGTCTTTCCAAGAACCAACACGCCCGCAAGTCATGCAGATGGCAAGCCGCTTTTCCAGCAAGGTCTGTTCCCGGTAGTTCAGCTTTTCAAATGCTTTTCGCACCTTTTCAGCCTGTATACCATCCCAAAGAATGTCCGCATAGTTCCAGCTATCGTCACGGGTCACATCCTCGCCTGTTTCTTCGCCGTCCTCGTCCTGCTCGGTCACAAAGAATGGCTGCTGATTGCGGAAACCACGGACAACTTTCAAATATTCCTCTGCCAGCGTAAGATCACAGTCATATTTCTTTGCAAATTCACCAATGGCGTCTTTCGTGTTGTGGTAAAGCCATGCCATGGTACGGAGCATCTTATAGCTGGTCAGCGAGGATACCGACCATTGTTCTTCTCCTATACGGAAACGGAGCATGGCATCCCGTATGAAGGGATAAATATAGGTGGCATATTCAGCACCCTTTTCAGGGTCATAGTCCGGCAACTTCTGGATCATAGCTTCCCGGCAGGACAGTTTTATATCTACAAAACGCTCCGGGTCATACTGATCGCTTCCGTCCGTGCAAAGAAATGAGCGGATGCGCTTGTTGAGCTGCTGTTCGTAGTGGTGCAGGAAAAACGAAAAGTATTTAAGTTCCTTTTCCCGGAGGGCTGAGAGAATGTAGTCATTGATGTTCTCTTCCTTTGGCGGCTCCGGTTCCAGTTGGAAGATGCGCTCTGCCATATATCTTGTAATGCCGCCGTCAGGTGTACTGGGGACGGATTTAGGCTTGTATCCGGTCATGTCCCATGCGTATTCTCTCAGCATAGCAGCGCACCTCCCTTCGGCTTGGCTGATTGTATCTTATCTCTTAGACAAACTGTAATTGTTTAAGATAATAAAGCCGTACCACTTGCGACTTTTTCTTTTATTGCGGAAACAGTATCTTTAATTGAGTGCATAGTTGTATCTATAACATTTGATTCATATATTCCTAAATTGGAAAATTGTTCCCACATTGTTTCCACTAATTCTATATTTGTTTTTCTGTCTAACTTTGAGCGTTCGATAGCACGCTTCATAGTTTCTTCTTTACTCGCTCTCAAAACGATATAGTGTACTTCATAATGCTCTTGAACAATGTTTAGCCACGGCTCCAAAAACCATGTCCCTATGATACCATCCACAATTACATCGTATCCACCTCTGACGTATCGTTTTGCTGCTTCCAAAAATGCTTCTATTACAATCAAATTTTGCTCATTTGACTCTGGCAAATATGGTGGTATTGCACCCTTGCTCAAATAATGATAAAAGTCATCTGTGTGCATATGCACAGATTTTTCCAAATCTGATTCTTTTGCGACAACAGATGCCGTTGTTGTCTTTCCTATTCCCGGTGAACCTGTGATTACAATAATTCTTCCTTGATTCATCTATACTTTACCTCCACAAATTCTGATTATCTTTTCAGCTTCTCGTTGCAAAGCATCCTGTTCCATTTCTTTTTCATAATCCCCACGGGCATAGGCAACATCGCTGATTGCCCGGAGCATCTTATCCTTTGCCAGCTTTTTCATAGTCTTGGCAAGTTCTGCATCCAGAGTGCCACGCTTGATATATCGGTTTATGGTATTCAGCCGGGTTACATATACCTGTTTTATTGGATGATCGTCTGCAAGCTCCCGCTGCGTTCTGCCTTTCAGATTGCCAATCTGCCGACAGGTACGGTGCAGCTTGTCCCCCGGCGCATATCCGCCGCAGTATTTGGTGTGTCTGGCATTGGTGGTCAGAAACCATTTGCCACAGATACGGCATTTCTTTGGTGCGTGACCGACACACAGTCCCTCAAATAAATCTGTGCGGAACATCCCTACAAAAGTCAGGAAGTGCATCCGCTTGACCAGCATCGGCACATCATAGCCGGGACGGAGCGCAGAAACATACTGGATAGAATTATTGGATGCAGCCATCCAGGCATTGCCCTCCGTAATGGAGAACTTCGGTGGAAAATAGGTTCCAAACAGCTTTGCAAATCCTTCTGCTGTACGGTCTGCTTCATTGCCATCCGTTTTTTCTGCAAAATCAAGCATAGCTTTTTGATACTCGCCAAGAGAGTATGCCAGATGCCCGAAAACTGCTGTGTAGCGTTGGAGCAGCACCGCATCTGCATACATGGGGACTTCCTCGAATGGCAGTGAATTAGTCGTTGCCCTGATTGCGAACTCCACATATTTTTGTGCGTTCTCTGCTGTAAAGACCGTTTGAATTCGTTCCCGGTGCTTTGGGATGTCCATATAGGAAAACGGAGGGGTGACGCTGAGAATATCAAGCATCGTCAGCGCAGCTTCCCTTACCATGGGAAACAATGTCGAAGCATCCTCTGCATCGTTCAGCTTTCCCAGCAGCAGATTGATTTTGTCGCACTGCTCGTTCATCCGGGCAAGGGTATCGGCGGATACATTCAGCGCATCACAGGCGAGCGTGCCGGTGGGCAGCGTTTTATCCTCATATATGACCGTATCCTGCCAGAAGTCCAGCGTCATCAGTTCCTGATTCATATTCGTCCTCCTGTCCTGTTTTCCTTTTTCTCTCATTATATCATCCAAATGTGAAGAAATCTACTGCTGTCCTGTTTTTTGAAACGGGGTTGTCCTCCGATTAGCCTGTTTTTTACGAAATCTGGCATAACCATAGTAGAAGGAGCAAAGCACCTGCCACCCGGCGGGTGTTTTTCTTTTCCAAAACTATGAAATGGAGGATTTTCAATGACAATCTATGAAACCATCAAGACGGCTGTCCCGGTCAGACAAGCCGCCGAACACTACGGGTTGCGGGTCAACCGAAACGGTATGGCTTGCTGTCCGTTCCACAATGACCGGAATCCGAGTTTGAAGCTGAACGAGGATTACTTCTATTGCTTCGGCTGCGGAGCCAAGGGAGATGTGATTGACTTTGTAGCAAGGCTGCTTGATCTCAGCAACTACGAAGCGGCGCAAAGACTGGCTGCGGACTTCGGTATCAGCACCGAGCCGGGACATCTGGTCACGGTGTCCAGAGCTTTGGGACTTTTTGTCCCATAGGCCGGGGGCGGAGGACGAGGGACGGGGGCTTTCATAATACGCCCTGTCTGCTGCTGAAATCAGCCCTTTGTTTCCGGCTTACCAGCCCCAAACAAAGCCCTGCTTTCCTGCCGCGTCAAATGCCCTTGCCCTCCCCGGCGGCAACGGTATTTTCAGGGCAACGCCGACAGAGCGTATAACACACTACACTTTGCTCCGCAAAGTCGTGTGCCAAATGGGGCGCTGCCCCCTTTGGAAACCCCCGCAACAAACAGGTGCTATGCACCCAGCCGGGAGCATAGCGCCGTTTGTTGTCAGCAGCCCGTTTCACGGTCTGCGTGTAGTTCCTTGTAAACTGACCTAAAAGTATGTTATAAAATATTAAAGGATGTGCAATTCCTGTTTATCGAATTGATGATGTATAGAATAAATAATATATAGAGTAAATAAAAAGGTATATATTAGTGTACTCAAAAAGGAAGAACACCGACCAAAGTCAGTGCTCTTCCAACTTAAAGACATCTTCAACAAGCAGATTAAAATATGCTGCAATACGGAGCATAAATTCAGCGGATGGTGCCCGTTCACCACGTTCCACTCTGCCGATAGTTTTTGTGCAGAATCCGGTGGCAGAGGCTAAATCCTCTTGGAGAAGACCTTGTGATTCACGAATTTCTTTAAGGTTATTAACGACCGCCATAGTAAACACCTACTTTCATACATATCTTATATTAACAAGGATACAGAAAATACTGTCCTAAAATTCGGACTCGTTTATTGCAGAAAATCTCTAATCTCATTCGGATGATTCTTTCCAACCACTTTTCCAAGTATATCGAAACGATCATTTTCATTAACAGGAATAGGAGGGTATTTCTTGTTGAGAGAAATAAGAAATACGCCATTCTTATCATCCTGTAGTTTTTTTATATAGGCATCTCCGTTCAGATAGAAGATACCAATTTCTCCGTTTTCAAGAATATCCTGTTTCAGAACCCAGGCAATCTGTCCATCTTCAAATTCCGGTTCCATACTGTCACCACTGATTTTTACGCCGTAGCTTGCAGTATCTGGGATAATATCCTTCGTAAGCTGAAGTGTTTCTTTCGGTCCATCTACCAGAAAGTTACCGGTTCCGGCAGATACTGCATTATCATACACATCAATATATCTGCAAAATGGAATAACCTTTGCAGTCTGTTTCTCATATTTGCCACTGTCATGCAACAATCCAATGTAATCCAAAGCTTTTTCTTTCCCTTCATCATTAAGGGAAGAGAGTGGATCTGCCGGATTTTCTCCAAAATATTCTTCATATATATTTGTAATATTTAATATTTTGCATACGGCAAGGAAGGTTGCCACACTGGGTTCAGTAGCATTTGTCTCCCATTTGGAGATTGCTTTTACAGTAAGATTAATTCCTTCCTGCTGTAGTAATTCAGCTAACTTTGGCTGAGATAACTTCAGTTTCTTTCTGTTAGAAGAAATGATATCACCTATGTTTCTCATATTCTCGCCTCATTCCTATGATTATATTATGTATAGTTTTCTCTTACAGTATATATCAGATAATAGAATATTTCAAGTGTAAAATCTCTGTATGAGAGATGAAAGGACACATGTGTCCGTTGACAATCTCTTTATGAGAGAGTTATACTTGTACCTGCAAGAAGCAATACAACACATACAGACTGGAGGTGAATGTTGTGGGAGACAGAGTGATTTTACATAGTGATATTAACTCCTGTTATGCGAGTATTGAGCTGTTGCATCATCCGGAGCTTCGTGGAAAGCCTGTGGCAGTAGGTGGTGATCCGGAGGCAAGACACGGAATCGTATTAACTGCTGATTATGTAGCGAAGAAACATGGAGTAAAGACAGGAATGGCTCTGTGGCAGGCAAGACAGGTTTGCCCTGACATTACATTTGTTCCTCCGAGAATGGACTTGTATCTTCGTTTTTCAAAAATGGCTCACGAGATATACAGTGAGTACACGGATTTACAGGAACCCTATGGAATTGATGAAAGCTGGCTGGATGTTACAGCAAGTGCTTCTATTAAAGGTGATGGTTACAAGATTGCACATGAAATAAGTAATCGCATGAAATCAGAACTTGGCATAACAGTAAGTGTTGGTGTGTCATTTAATAAGATATTTGCAAAGCTTGGTTCTGATTATAAGAAACCCGACGCCATCACAACCATGTATAAGGATGAGTTTCAGACAAAAGCATGGAATCTTCCGGCTTCTGATTTGTTATATGTGGGAAGAAGTACAGACAGTAAATTACAGAAAATGGGCATTCATACCATAGGTGATATAGCAAGGGCTGATGAAAAATGGTTGAACAGTTATCTTGGTAAAATGGGAAGTATCTTGTGGGCATTTGCAAACGGCTATGATACTTCACCAGTAAGAAAAGAGAATACATCAGCTCCGGTTAAGTCAATTGGAAATAGTACAACCACTCCAAGAGATTTAGAGAATGACGAAGATGTAAAAATTGTATTGTATGTTCTTGCAGAGAGTGTTGCAGCGAGACTAAGAGAGAATGGTTTTCGTTGCAGGACGGTAGAAATCAGTATCCGTGATAATGAGCTGCATTCATACACAAAACAGACAAAGGTTTCAAATGCTACGAATATTACAAAAGAGATTGCTGATGCAGGATTCAGACTTTTTAAGCAAAGCTATAACTGGCAGAAGCCGATCAGGAGTGTTGGTATTCGTGGAGCAGACCTTGTGAATGATAACTATTGGGAGCAGCTGGATTTATTCCATAATGCAGAATTGAGAGACAAAATGATGAAGATGGATGCAGCGGTTGATGACATACGGAGACGATTCGGTTTCTACAGTATACAACGTGGACTGATGCTGGGTGACACGATTCTTTCGGCAGTAAATGCAAAGGAAGAGCATACGGTTCATTATCCATACCATTATTCTTGATGTTACCATAGTAACCAATGTAAAAGAAATAGATAATTATCTATCTGCGGTAAATAATATCTCAGACTATGTTACCGTAGAGAAGGAGATATATGAGAGTAGAAAAATTTATAACCTTGCAGGGGCAGGAGAGATATATGGTTGTTGATTCACGAGCAGAACCTGTATTGGTAATTAACAGATTCTTAAAGTTTAAGGATAACGCAGGAAAGGCTCGAAATACGCTTAGAGCTTATGCGTATCAGCTATCATTATATTTTGAATATCTTGAGCAGAAAAAATTAGATTATCGAGAAGCAGTATTAGAGGATATAGCTGCATACATGCGATGGTTGCAGAAGTTGGAACGACAAGATGGAATTGTTGAGATGAGGAAATCTGGCAGGTCTTTAAGAAATGTAACTATAAATACCTATGTGTCAACGGTTACGGAGTTTTATTCGTTTCTAATGAGAATCGAAGATGATAAAAATAAATTATCAGAGAAGTTAAAGATTCAACTATCAAGTAGCAAAAGAGGTTATAAGGATTTTTTATATCATGTCAATAGGGGTAAGAACTTTGATGGAAGATATTTAAAATTAAAGGAAGAAAAAATAGAGAAAAGAGTGTTGGAACCGCTTGAGGTTCAACAACTAGTTGATGCTTGTAGAAATGGCAGAGACGCTTTTTTATTAACCCTCTTGTATGAGACGGGATTTCGCATTGGTGAATGTCTAGCGTTGTGGTTGGAAGATATTGATATTGTAGCAAGAACAATAACAATCATGGATAGAGGATATTTATCAAATAATGCAGAGATAAAAACAGTAACAAGTGAAAGAACGATTAATGTTTCTGAGAACCTAATCAACAGATTTTTGGATTATGTAGCGGATTATCATGATGAAACTATAGAAACAAATTTTGTCTTTTTTAAAATAACGGGTATGCACCAAGGGGAACCACTTGACTATCAATGCATAGATGCCCTTTTTAAAAAACTTAGAAAAAGGACTGGGATATATGCGACTCCACATTCTTTTAGACATACTCATTTTGATAAGTTGAGAACAGAAGGATGGGGATTTGAGAAAATACAGAAAAGAGGCGGATGGTCCAATGTGCAGACTCCTATGTCAACTTACTCACACCCGTCGGAAGATGAAATTAGAAACGAATGGCAAAAAGTAGAAAAAAGCTTTGAAATTAAAGGTGGTGAAAATAAAAAGTGACATTAAAATTAGCAAAAGAATCAGATAATTACCAAAAGAACACTATGCTAGAAACTATTACAGGATATTTTGATAATGATATCTGGGACATCAATACAGAAGAGATGCAGGAACTGATGAAGTATAATGAAAGAATTAACAGAAAACAGCATAATCTTAATTTTTCTGGTATCCCGGAACCAATAAAATTAGAAGCAAAATATTGGATCTGGTGGAGATTTACTAACGATACAATAACTGCACATTCAGCGTTTGGAGTTGTACTAGTGTTGAGAAAGATAGGTGAATTTATTGAAAACTATTATCCTGAGATTGACTCAATTAGGAGAATACCATATGAAAAATATAGACTTCAATGGACGAATTTTCTTTCAACACAAGGTTATAATGTTAAGAATGGAAATGCGTGGTGTGGAACATACCATATGTTCTATAAGTTTATTAATGACTTTTATGATGACAGGGATGAATTCGAGAAAGACATTTGGGACTGCAGAAAGATCGATGGAGCATCTATTACAAAAACATCGACTTCATATCTGCTAAATTTTACAGATGTGCCTTTGAATTTTATGTCACTTGCAAAGAAATATCTAAAATACCGGACAACGATATATAGTTATTCACAGTGTAGGGCAGACCTGATTGCAATCAGATGGTTCTTCATTGGAATTCATATGCAGGAGCCTGAGTGGACAGATTTACAAAAATTAACAAGAAAACATATGGAGTGCTTTTTTTCATGGTATCGAACACAAACAATCGGAAAAAAAAAGAAGTATTATGAGTATTTAACGACAATCAGATCGTTTCTTGAATACATTCAGAGAGCTGGATATTCAGAAGCACCAAAAATTTCAGTAGCATGCTTGATATTTCAGGAAGATATTCCAAGAATGCCAAGGAAATCAGAGGAAGAGATTAAATATATTCCAGAAGAAGTTATTCGACAGTTTGATGAACACATTGAAGAAATCAAGCCGGAAAGATATGTGCCTGTGGTCATTGTTATGAGAGCGAGTGGTTGGAGAATTTCGGATGTATTGAGCCTAAGATATGATAAATGTCTTGAGCATACATCAAAAGGATGGTACTTAAAAGGTGACATTTCAAAGGTTGCACTGAGAGAACATAGAATTCCAATTACGGAGGATGTAGCTAAGTGTATTGCATCATATGCTGAAGAAGTTGCTGAAAAAAGTACATCGTTTAATAATCCGCATAAGCTGTTATTTAACACATTTCATGGTCAGAGAAGGGGCATCAGTTATACCGCATCAGAGGTGCTCCAAGCAATTAATAAATGTGCTGAAATTAATGACATTAGGGATATGAATGGAAAAAGATTCCATTTTAAGAACCATGCCTTTAGACATACAAAAGCTGTAGAATTAATAAATAATGGAATGAATGTATTACATGTTCAAAAGTGGTTAGCACACGCATCACCAGAAATGACAATGCGATATGCAAAGATTCTGGATGATAATATGAGGGCTTCTTGGGAAGAAGTTATTAAAAAAGGATTGTTCCGTATAGATACAGAGGGGAATGCAGTAGGAATTAACCCTGATAGTGAACCGGATGAAGATCTTATAGAATGGGAGTACATAAAAAATAATCTTGATGCTGTTAGACTTCCGTTAGGTTATTGCATGAAACCATCAAAAGTAGATTGTAGAATGCAGCAAAATCCATGTCTCAACTGTCACAGTTTATGTACAACACCGGATTTCATCCCTGAGTTTAGAAAGGAAATTCGTGAAATAGAAAAGGTTATTAAGATAGGGCGCAGTCAAGGTCGTACTGTCTGGGTGGAGAAAAATGAAAGCTTATTAGAACAGTATACTAAGGTGTTAAAAACACTGGAACAGGGAAAGATACATGGTATTTCAAAAGCAAGTAGAGAGTACATAAAAGAGGAGAATGATTATGGTAAATGAAATCCATAGAAATACAAAAGGATTGGATGATTATCGCAAAAAGAAGCGGGCAGATTGTAGCAAACGAGTTGATGATGCAATTAGACAGCTTATATTTGAAAATAAAGCTATTTCATTTAATAGTGTGAGTGAAGCTGCAGGTGT
The DNA here is from genome assembly GCA_946186125.1 of uncultured Lachnospira sp. Taxonomy (GTDB): domain Bacteria; phylum Bacillota; class Clostridia; order Lachnospirales; family Lachnospiraceae; genus UBA2821. The sequence continues at coordinate 9,661 of CAMHLZ010000050.1, forward strand.
TTCTAAAAAATATCTTTATGAGCATTTTTATGATAGAATCAATGAATTGCGAGAAAATCAAGGAAAAAGAAAAAGAATCAAAGGTCAGATAAAAACAGATAAGAGTAAAGATGTTGTTATACAAGCTAAGGATAAAAGAATTAAGGAGTTAGAAGATCGCGTCAGATATCTGGAATTGTTACTGAATAGGCAATGTGCAGATATTTATGATAATTTATAGTTGATATACAGATACATGAAGATTTTATGAGGTGAGAGAACTATATACACATGTTACTACAGTAAAACCACTATAAACACAAGGGTTGACGGAGTGACGGTCTATATAAGGTTCATCCACATGGTTACTTTTAAGAACGGTACATTTGGTGTAATACACTGATGTATTCGCAATTTGCATTGGAGGTAGGAATAATGCAGGAAAAAAGTTTATCGGAAAGACAGAAGGAGATATTGGCAGAGATTATCAGATTCAAAAAAGAAAATGGTTTTTCACCGACGGTCAGGGAACTGTGCAAATTAGTTGGACTTAAATCAACATCAAGTATGGCTGCACAGTTAAGTAATCTAAGAGATTCAGGACATATCACATGGATAGAATCAATGCCAAGAACAATAACAGTTGTGGAGAAAGGAGTGGCTGAAGCATGAATACGAATAAAGTGTATGTGGATGTGACTGCTGTGTTTAGTAAAGAGGGACAGCTGAAGCCGGTCAGTGTTAAATGGCAGGATGGACACATTTATGAGATTCAGCGCATTACAGATATCAGGCGGGCTGCCAGTCTAAAAGCTGGTGGAGCAGGAATGAGATATACCTGTATTATAGATGGAAAAGAAAGCCATTTATTCTATGAGGATAACAATATGTGGTTTGTAGAGGGAAGAGCCGGAGTCTGATTATATACGAAGGTATGTAATCAGTTGGCTTCGAGATCAGCATAAGCAGGGGCATACACAGTATGCGTCGGAACTCCCGGCAGTAAGAAGACTTGCAAAGGTGATTTCCCTTTCCTTTTCAAGTACAAAATGAAACTTGTTGATTTTGTATTGTAAAGGAGCAGACTGAGATGGATAAAAATGGAGTAATTGAATTTCGCTGCAAAAAATGCGGCAGACATTTTTGGGATTATTTAATCCAGAATGATGATAATTTAGTAGTTGTACAGGCTGTTTGCATGAAATGCGACAGATGTAAGAGAACCTTAGTATTGAAGAAATACACAGAAGGCTATTTGATAAGCCACAGTAAAAAAGGTGTATTTAAATTATAAAACTGAATTATGGCTCACCTGATAAGGGCGGCATATTTCATAAAAAAGCTACACAGGGTGTAGTGAAGTATTGTCAAGCACCAGAGACGCAGGGAAAGTTGGGTAAGATTCTTACCTGATTTTCTTTGCGTCTTTTTTGCTTTTAGTGTTATGTAAGTCAAAGATACCGATATTACCGATTGTAAGAAATTTGTCGAGAAGTTGTCGAAAGCCGTTGACAAGAACAGGAAAATAATGGTAAAATACAAAACTACAACTGAATATTGAAATGTCTAAAATCAAATGAATGAATATTAAACTTAGAAAAATGTAATGAAATTGATTGATAAGAATGAATATTTTAAGTGTATTGTAATTTAGTGAAAAGACATATGCCGAGATTGATTTAGAAAAGATGATTAGAGAGAAAAAATGATTAGGCAAAGACGATAAGATAGATTTTAATACATATTTGATTTAATAAAGAATAATTTAAAAGACTTACATAACAAAATTTTAGAAACGATTGAAAAAGTGGAAATTTAGACTTTGAGAGAATTTTCTGTTTTGTTGTGGAGGTCTTTTTTTATTTGCCTCCACAGAAAAATTTAGTACAAAGGAGGTGAAGCAGAACATGGGAACTCAGGATAAAGTATTCAATAAAGAAGTTATGGGAAAGCAGTTAAGAAAATTGAGAAATTCTACAGGCATGAATCAGGAAAACTTTGCAGAGAAATTGAATCTCAGTAAAGATACAATATCCAATTATGAAAGAGGAATAACACTAATTCCTCATGATGTAATAACGATACTTTGTCAGAAGTTCAATGTGTCTGCTGATTTTTTCTTTTTTGAGATAGACAAGCCTCTGGTGGAGGATGACAATATTGCCAATGCATTTACAAAAGAGCTGGAAGAATGTTCTGAGTTTGAAAAGAAGCAGCTTATGGAAATGCTGAAAATAATACGAATGAAACCTGTAGCCGTATAAAATTCGTAAAATCCTACGACTAAAAATTGGAATTTCGGAAGGACGCTCCGTGTTAGGATGCGTCTTTTTTTTATACAATTTAACCATGGTTAATGCCTAAGCGAAATCAGAAGAAACAACTTTCCGAAGGAAAGAGCGAATAGACACTGATGAAGCAGAACGGCAAAACCTGCATGATCTTTGAAAACTGAATAGGACACGGCGATTCCGTTAATTATTTCTCGCCTGACATTTGCCAGGTGGCGATGCCCCGTTTCGTGCGATGACTGACCTCACTTTTATGCTGATTATGAGAAACAGATATTATGTGTGCCTGTGAAGGTTAAGAGCAGAGAGCAGAGCCTACCGGATTAGCACCCGGAGATAATGAGTTTAATAACGCATTCGGATTTCAGCGAAAAGCATTTCCGAGGAGTGGCTACCGATGCAAGTCCTTGATGGGCATGGATACTACATAATGATTGCAGCTGGCATAGAATCGCTTTACCCCGCCGGGGGATGAGTCAGAGAGACTTGAGAAGATATTGGAAGGTTTTGCTTTCCACATTGTCTTCTCACACAAAGGGATTTAGCATTGTCAACCTGTGCCATATTTTACCGGACCAACAGACAGTGAATGAGAGTTAAGTCCCTTTATGTGAGGAGATAATATCGCGCGAATATCAAATCAGATATACGGAAGCTCAGAGTAGCTTCCGGTAAACACAAAAATTATTTCGTGAAGGAGATTATTACGATGAATAAAGCTGTAATTTATATTAGTGGAACAATGAATGAAACTGTGGACAACATGGTTGTGAGAGTGATTGAGAGATATTGTGAGAAGCACGGGTATGAGATTGCTGCCCTTCTCGGTGAAAGTTCCCAGTCAGGTATGAGTATGCCTATGAAGTATTCCTTTATTGGCATGGCAGAGGTTGAGGACATTGATACGGTTGTAACACTTTCTAGTGCGATGGTGGGCACAACGGATGACGAGATTATGGAGACGATTGATCTGCTGGCTCATTATGGAATTACGGTTGAGACAGCAAAGGAAGACATGTCTGCTTATTATGATGCACTTGGCAGCGATGGATACTGTGGCTGTGATGACAGCAGTATGGATGATACCCAGATTATTAAGGAACTGGACAAGCTTATCCGTATGGTATCAGGCAGACAGCAGGATTAAGGAGGCAGTGATGGAACAGACAGGAACTAATCAGTGTCTTGTGTTTGTCGGCAGCATGGAAACCCATGTTGCTGACAGAATGGAAGATTACGCAAGACAGAATGATATGAATGTTGTTGATACGGTATTTAAGGATGATAAAGCCATAGATAAGCTTACCTACTATATAGAAAGAGAAGGGATTATCTGTATTCTGGTTAGAAGTATCTGGGATATTTCAACGGACAGGGAAACAGTAAAAAGCATTATGAAGCTGGCATCCGACCACAATATCAGCATCAATGAGGAGAACAAAGGCTTTGAACCGGCTACGCTTGTCTGGGACGGTGGCGCTGGGTGCTAGGCTGTATCATTTATCCATCAGAGACCACAGTGATCGATGAGAAAGGCAGTCGTGTGGTCTCTTGTCCTACAGAGGACGAAGCAAGGGAATATATCAGAGAACAGGAAGGAAGTGAATCTGATGGAAATTAAGAGAGGCGATATCTGGATGGTTGATTTCGGACCACCGGAAGATAACGAGGATCATCTTCAGCACAGCATACGTCCTGTAGTGATTGTCAGCAATAACCGGGCGAATGAACACAGCATGGTACTTCATGCTGTTCCTCTTACCAGTAAGATAAATAAGAAGCGTTATATGCCGACTCATGTATTTATCAATGGTTTTCAGGCAGAAGGGCTTGACAGGCACAGCATAGCATTGTGTGAACAGTTATGCTGTGTAAGATATGGAGATTTGATGCGTCAGGTCGGAAAGGTAAGCACATTTCAGATGCTTAAGATTACACTGGGGATGCAGATACAGCTTGGAATGGTAGGAAAGTATAACGAATAAAGAATAGTGCCGGAGCATCTGCCCCGGCTTTACATAGCCACTCATCCGGGTGGCATTTATTATTTTATAGATTGGAGGGACTTTATGACGGCAGAGGAATACAGAGCATTGCTTGATACAGATTTTAGCGATGTAGATATTGAAGACCTGACGGATGTCAGAAAAATCAAAATCGATAAAAATCTGCCACAAGAAAAGCGACAAGCTCAATATTTAAAGCAGGTTGGAAATCCTTATCTGTTACGAAGAGGCAGTATGATGATTAAGGTCAGCTTCGCTAATAACGGACTTTCCATGGAACAGGCATTTGAGAATCTGTTATTAAATGTCTAAAAATGAAAAGAAGTGGTGGAATCTTTAAGGGATATGTGCTATGATGGACTCGGTATAAAAATTCTAAATTAGTGCATATCACCTTATTGAAAAGTTATCTTCTAACTTAAACAACAATAGGAGGATGTGCATATGAGTCAAATAAGTCAGATCAAAAAGATCTATCATGCAGCCATCTATGTTCGTTTATCGAAAGAAGATGGCGCTGTTGCTTCGCATGAAAAAGCAGAGAGTAATAGTATCGCAAATCAGAAATCACTGATTAGGGAATTCCTTAAGAGCAAAAACGATATAGTGATTGAACAGGAGTATGTCGATGATGGTTTCAGCGGCTCTAACTTTGAGCGTCCGGCATTCCAGATGATGCTGGAAGACATCAAAAAAGGCAAAATCGACTGCGTTGTTACAAAGGACCTGAGCCGATTTGGTAGAGAGTATATCGATTCAGGTATGTATATAGAGCGATTATTTCCAGCGATGGGAGTAAGATTTATAGCGATTAACGATGGCATTGATTCTGGTGAAGCAAAATCACAGTCAGATGAAATTATTATCCCATTTAAGAACCTTATAAACGATGCTTACTGTAGAGATATTTCTATTAAAATTCGTTCTCATCTGGAGATTAAGAGAAAGCAAGGGGATGTAATCACTGCATTTGTTGCGTATGGATACAAAAAGAATGAAAAAGACAAGCACAAATTAGAAATTGATGTGTATGCAGCGAATGTTGTAAAAGATATTTTCAGAATGAAGCTGCATGGAAAAAGTCAGGATGCTATTGCATCTGAACTTAATTCTTTGGGAATACTGCCACCGGCTGAGTATAAGGCAAGTACGGGAAGTAATTATCAGACCTGCTTTAAGACAAAGGAAAAGTCTGAATGGACTTCAGTTATGGTAAGAAGAATCCTGACAAATGAGATTTATATAGGAAATCTCGTACAAGGAAAACAGACCACACCAAACCACAAGGTCAAAAAGACCATAATCAAAGAGGAGTGCGAGTGGGTAAGGATTGAAAAGAACCATGAACCGATTATCACTGACAGAGATTTTGAGGTGGTACAGAGATTACTTGCTATGGATACAAGGACATCGCCTGACAGAGAAGAGGTTTATCCTTTGTCTGGTATTGTGACTTGCGGAGATTGTGGTGTGCCTATGGTAAGAAAAACATCAAAAGTCGGCGGAAAAACTTATGCCTATTATCTGTGTGCTACCCATAAGGATTCAAAGCAGTGTAGCTCTCACAGAATTTCCACGGATAAGTTGGAAGAAGTGGTGCTGGAGATTTTGCAGACACACATTGATAACATTATTGACCTTAAAAGAATTCTTTCTTTTATCGGCAACGTGCCATTTCAGCAGCTGGATATGAAAAAGCTTGAGGAAAGGCGTGAAAAGAAACAGGCAGAAGTAGACAGATGTGCAGATCTCAGAGGAATGCTTTATGAGGATATGAAGGATGGTATTATTTCAAAGGAAGATTACAAGGAACTTCATGCGGCATATGAGCAGAGGAAAAAGAATGCTGAGATTGCTATTCATCAGATTGAATTGGAAATGGATGATGTGTTGAATCGTAAGAGCAAAGGTTTTGTATGGCTTGATTATTTTACGGAACATAAAAACATTGAGAAACTCACGAGGGAAGTGGTTGTATCTCTTATCCGTGAAATAAAGGTATTTGATAAGAATCACATTGATGTAGTGTTTGACTTTGATGACTGCTACAAGGAATGTCTTGATGTAATAGAAAGTCAGGGACATTTTGTTGAAGTGGACAGTACGGGAAAACTGAATATCAGATTAAAGGAGGCTGTGTAGTATGGCAAGAAAGAGTAGAAAAAATACGCCGATTGCAGTTGCAAAGCCAACTGACAATCTGACAACAAAAGCAGTTTTAAGCCTTGATAAGGAGGCAAAACCATATCAGGTTGGAATCTATGCGAGACTTTCATTCGAATCAGAGGCGAATAAGGAAAGAGATACTGTAGATACACAGATTGCATATATCAGAGAGTTTATTAATGGGCAGGATGATATGGTAGAAGTTTGTGTGTATGCTGATATATCTGTTACAGGAACAACTTTTGAAAGACCGGAATTTGACCGAATGATTCAGGATATTCGAGCCGGCAAAATCAATACTGTTATTACCCGTGACCTTAGCAGGCTTGGAAGAAATTATGTGGAAGCAGGTAACTACATTGAGAGAGTATTTCCTTTTCTTGATGTGAGATATATTGCTATCACAGATGATTTTGATACAGCAAGACCGGGAACTGATTTATCTGTACCGCTTAAGAATATTGTGAACGAATATTATTCCAAAGACCTTTCAAAGAAAGTAGAAACTGGTAAGCATAGTATTTGGGCACAGGGCGGCTTCAGCGAAGGAACGCCACCATATGGGTATTACAGAGCTACAGATGGTTCAAGAAAGCTTTTGATTGATGAAGAAGTATCTGACAATGTAGTCAGGATTTTCAATATGTTTCTGGATGGGAAAGGGTATGCTGGTATTGCAAAAACTCTGCAAAGCGAAGGAATCCTTTCGCCACCGAAATACAGATTTTACAAAGCCGGAAAAACTGAGTTTGCCGAAAAAGCAAGGGAATGGCACTATTCACACGTAAAAGAGATACTTCAGGGAGAATACTATATTGGCAATATTGTTCATGGAAAGCAGAGGAAGGCTCTTGATACGGGAAGAAAGAATAAAAAAACAGATAAGTCCAAGTGGCAGCGAGTAGAAAATGCTCATGAACCTATCATTGATAAAGATACTTTCTATAGAGTTCAGGAAAGAATGGAACTTATCAAGAACAAGCATTTGGAAGCATCAAAACCTAACCCTGATGCTCCCAAGAAGCCAGATAATATTCTGGTATATAAAACAAAATGCGCCTGTTGTGGAGGAAGTGTTTTGGTTACCAGACATCATACTCATTCGGACAAGTTCATATATAAGTGCAGTAAGCGTAGGAAATTAGCAGCATTGTGCGGGAATAAATCTTCTTATGAATACAATGAGGTTATGGACAGCGTATTTTCCGTTATCCGCCAGCACATGAATCTGTGTATTGAAAAAACTAAATTTGTTCAGAAAATGAACAGTAGAAAAGAGAATGTCCTGCAATATGACATTTATACAAAACAGATAGCAAAGCTTCAGAATGATGTTAGAAGAATTACTGCTAACAAAAGCGGCTTGTATGAAGATTACAGGGAACAGCTTATAACGGCGGAAGAGTTATGCCAGTATCAGAAAGAGTATGAAAGCAGAGTAAATGAGATTGAGGCTCAAATCACTGAGCTGCTTTACCGCAGAAGTCTCTATGAGAAAGATTTTCACATTGATGAAGGCTGGGAAGAAACCGTTAATAAGTATTTGTCAAAGAGGAAACTTACAAGGGAACTTGTGGAAGCGTTTGTATCAGAAATTATATTTACTGATAATAATATAGAAGTAAAGCTTCTGTATGATGATTTCCTTAAGGAACTGCTTGAGGTGGCAGAAGAAAGAGAGGTGAGCAGCAATGGATAAGACGATAGCTCTTTATATGAGATTATCAGATGAAGATGACAACTTAGCTGCTCATGAGGAAAGTAACAGTATTTCCCATCAGCGAAAGTTAATGCTTGATCATATCCAGAAACTGCCTGAACTAAAGGACTGCAACATAATGGAATTTTCAGATGATGGATATTCCGGAGCAGACTTTAGCAGACCTAATTTTGTAAAAATGATGGATCTGGTAAAGGCTGGTAAGATTCAGGTTATTGTGACGAAGGACTACAGCAGACTCGGACGAGATTATCTTGAAGTCGGTAACTATATGGAATGTATATTTCCGGTTCTTCAGGTAAGATATATCAGTGTGAATGATAATTACGATTCTGCAAACAGCTTTGGTTCAACCGGAGGTATGAGTGTTGCACTGAAAAATCTTGTGAATGCATTGTATTGTAAGGATGCATCAAAAAAAGTAAGAGCTGCTAAGGCAGTGTTGGCTAAGCAGGGAAAGTACATTGCTGCATTTGCTCCTTTTGGATACCAGAAAAGTGAAGATGATAAGCATATGTTAGTTCCTGACCCCGTAACAGCACCTGTTGTCCAGCAGATATTTGAACTGGCTATTAAAGGCATGAAATACACCGAGATTGCCAATTATCTGAATAATAATGGATATGATAGCATATTTGAGTATTACCAAAAGATTGGAGTTAAGAGATGTTACGACAGGGATATTGGTGAGCACATGTGGAGTGCCAGTACAGTAATGGAGATTTTATATAATGAAGTCTATATTGGTTCTGTAATCAATAACAAGACGGCTGATAATATTGATACTGGTCATCAGGTTGTGCAGAGAGATAAAGAGGACTGGATAATTGTTGAAAACTGTCATGAACCATTAGTTTCTGTGGAAGACTTCAAGCTTGCTCACAAGATTATAGCAAGACGAGAAGTGACTAAGAGAAAACCAAATGGAAAGTGGCGTAAATCATATATTCGTTGTGGAATATGTGGTAAGGGACTTTGCAAATACGGAAATAAATCCTCATACAGATGCCATAACGGTCATGTGTCACGTATTAGAGGTAAAGAACTTGAGGCGGCACTTCTGGACATTGCTAGAAATATGGCACTGTCTCAGTTGCATGAATTTGAGTTAAAAACTAATAGTGGTAATTGTCCAGATAATCTTGAGAGGGAAATCGAATCACTTAAAAAGTCAAAGGCGCACTATGCAAAGCTCAAGTTTGAGATATACGATGATTATACAAAGGCAAATATCACTCGTGATCAGATGGCAAAAAAGACTGCCGAAGTTAAGCAGAAAATCGCAGAGATAGAAAGTCTGATTACAGAGAAGCAGGAAACACTTGATATGCAAAAGGATCTCTTTCTTGATGCAAAGCAGGAACAGCTAACAAAGCTTAGTAAGTTGGATGAGTTTGATGAAGAAGTAATCAGATATCTCATTGATTATGTGTTGGTGTATGATAATGAGCATATTGAAATCAGATGGAACTTTGATGACTTTCAGGCTGGATGATGGTATAATCAGTAGTAATAGCGAGAAAACAAAAATATAAAGAAGTAACATGGGGAATCTTGCTAAAGGTTCCCCATTGATAAAAAAATTAATTTTTTTTGTTTCTTACTTGACACGAGCAGAATGCCACAGAGGTTCTGCAAAAGAAGATAGTAGGTGGCGTCGTATTTTAGAATATTTTAGTTCAGCGACTCAGATTGGTATGACCGCAACACCTAAGGAAAGTGAGACGGTATCCAATATTGATTATTTTGGTGAGCCTGTATATACATATAGCTTAAAACAGGGAATAGAAGATGGATTCTTGGCTCCATTTAAGGTTGTAAATATTACAACTAATATTGGCGATGGATGGCGTCCGTATAAAGGACAACTTGATATTGCAGGAAATGAAATTGAGGATCGTATTTATAATAATAAAGATTATGATTATAACATTATCTTGGAAGATAGAATTAATCAGGTAGCTGATGAAATAACAGCATACTTAAAGAGTACGGATCGGATGCAGAAAACGATTGTATTTTGTGCTACTGAAGAACATGCTGAAATGATGAGGATTGCTTTGATTAATTTGAATTCTGATATGGTTGCAAAGAATCCAGATTATGTAGTACGAATTACAGGTAGCGATGATTATGGAAAATCAAAGTTGAAATATTTTATTTCTACATCAGAAAAGTATCCTGTAATTGCAACAACTTCTGAATTGTTGTCGACAGGTGCAGACTGTAAGATGACTAAGTTGATAGTCTTAGATAAGACAGTAGATAGTATGACTACTTTTAAACAGATTATTGGACGAGGTACTCGAATTAGAGAAAAAGAGGGGAAGACGCATTTTGTAGTAATGGATTTTCGTAATGTTACGAGGCTGTTTACAGACCCAGATTGGGACGGTCCAATCGAACAAGATGAAGGATTTCGCCATGTAGAAGAAAAAGATAATCCAAGAACTGAATATTCAAAAGATCCTCGTGATGTTATCCTTGTTGATCCTGATAAGCTGGGTAGACCTATTGTTGACAAGGATGGTTGTACAGTTCGAATAATTAACAAAACTGTTTCAGTATATGATTCAGATGGCAAGTTATTACGTCAGGAAGATATCATTGATTATACGAGAACAAATATAAAAGGTGAGTATGCATCATTATCTGATTTTATTAGAAAATGGAAAACTGAAGATAAGAAAATAATAATAGAACAGTCTTTTGCTGAATTGGGAATAGATATCAAAATGTTAAAACATGACCAAGGAATGGATGATGTAGATGATTTTGATTTTATCTGTTATGTTGCATATGGTAAGAAACCACTTACTCGTGCAGAAAGAGCAAATAATGTGAAGAAGAGAGATTTTTTTAGTAAATATTCGGGAGACGCAAAGGCTGTACTTGAAATATTATTGGACAAATATATGAATCAGGGAATTACAGAAGTTGAGGATATCAAAGTTCTTTCGCTAGCTGATTTTGCGAATTATGGTAAGCCGGCAAAGATAGTTAAACTATTTGGTGGCAAGATGCAGTATGAACAGGCAGTAAAAGAACTTGAAGAAGAATTATATGGAATAGAAGTAGGTTAATAAATTATAAGCGTAGGAGATAGACAAATGGCAATGCAATCAGGTTTTATAAAGAGAATAAGAGACATTATGCGCATGGACGCAGGAATCAATGGTGATGCACAGAGAATTGAGCAGATGGTATGGATGCTTTTTCTTAAGGTTTACGATGCAAAAGAGGATGATTGGGAACTTAATGAAGATGATTACCATTCTATTATTCCGGATAATTGCAGATGGAGAAACTGGGCACAGGGAAATGATAATGGACATGCGATGACTGGGGATGAGCTTCTTGATTTTGTGAATAATACATTGTTTCCAACATTAAAGAATCTGACAGTAACACCGAATACACCCGTAAAAAAGGCAATTGTTAAATCGACCTTTGAAGATGCAAATAACTATATGAAAGATGGAGTATATCTTCGTCAGGTAATCGATGTAATTGATGAAGTTGAATTTGATGATGTAAAGGAAAGTCATGCATTTGGTACTGTGTATGAAGAAATTCTTCGTGAATTACAGGCAGCAGGTTCATCAGGTGAATTTTATACTCCAAGAGCTGTGACAGACTTTATGGCGCTTATGATAAAACCACAACTTGGTGAAAAGATGGCTGATTTTGCATGTGGAACGGGAGGCTTTATTACAAGTTGGTTATCACAGTTAAATAAGCAGGTTACAGATACAAATAAACAAAAGTTATTAGATGAAAGTATTTATGGAATTGAGAAAAAACCATTTCCGTATTTGCTTTGTGTAACAAATATGCTTTTGCATGATATAGAGGTTCCTAATATTTTTCATGATAATTCATTGCGTAAAAATTTATTAGATTATACGGATGATGATAAATTCGATGTAATATTAATGAATCCTCCTTATGGTGGTCATGAGGACAAGAGTATTCAAGGATTTTTCCCAGATGATTTGGCAAGCTCAGAAACAGCTGATCTTTTTATGTCAGTCATAATGTATCGATTGAAAAAGGATGGTAGGGCAGCAGTTATTTTGCCGGATGGATTTTTATTTGGTACTGATAATGCAAAGGTAGCGATAAAAAAGAAGTTATTGTCTGATTTTAATTTACATACCGTTATCCGTTTGCCACATAGTGTATTTGCACCATATACCAGTATTACGACAAATATTCTTTTCTTTGATAATACAGATTCAACAAAGGAAACATGGTTTTATCGTTTGGATATGCCGGAAGGATATAAGAATTTCTCTAAAACAAAGCCAATGAAACTGGAACATTTTAATCCTGTTATTGAGTGGTGGAATAATAGAGTTGAGATTAATGAGGATGGCTTTGATAAAGCAAAAAAATATACTGTTGAAGAAATTGAAAATAGGACGTTTAATATAGATCTTTGTGGTTATCCTCATGAAGAGGAAGAAATACTTCCACCGAAAGAATTGATTCAGCAATATCAGGAGAAAAGAGCAAGTTTAAATGCGGACATTGACCGTATTTTAGCTGAGATAACCAATATTCTTGGAATAGATTTAGAAGATGTTGATACGACAAATAGTAATGGAGGCGTATAAATGAGTGAACATTATGAACCACCATTTATAATGACTGGTGAGATTACAAATTTAATTGTTGAGATTGGTGAATTAGTTGGTTCAATTACAACTTATGAGGCTATGAATCCGAATCCGATTTTAAGAAGAGAAAGTAGGATTAAAACAATACATTCATCTTTGGCGATTGAACAAAATACATTATCATTGGAACAGGTAACGGACATTATCAATGGTAAAAGAATATTAGGACCGCCTCAGGATATTCATGAAGTAAAAAATGCTTATGAAGCATATGAAAGAATTAGTACGCTAGATCCATACAATGTAAAGAACCTACTCACAGCACACAAGATTATGATGAATGGACTGGTAAAGGAAGCAGGTGTATTTCGAAGCGGTAATGTAGGTGTATATGCAGGTACAGAATTAATACATGCAGGTACACCGGCTAAATACGTTCCTGATCTTATGCAGCAGCTTTTTACGTGGCTAAAGGAATCTAAGTATCATCCACTTGTGAAATCATGTATATTTCATTATGAGTTTGAATTTATCCATCCGTTTCAGGATGGTAATGGCAGGATGGGAAGATTGTGGCAATCTTTAATTCTTCAAAAATGGAAGGATATTTTTACATGGTTGCCTGTAGAAACATTAGTTTATGAAAATCAGGAAGAATATTATAAAGTATTACAAAGTGCTGATAACAAAGGAGATTCGACTGAGTTTGTTGAATTTATGCTTGGCATGATACGGGATGCCTTAAGTGAAATTAGTACGACACAAAATGAAAACGATGTCGTAACAAATGTCGTAATAAATGTCGTAACAAATGAAGATAAAGTATTGTCAATGTTGAAACAGGATGGAAAGATGTCAGCTACAATGCTTGCAAATTCAATAGGAATTACACAAAGACAGGCACAGAGAATTCTTTCAAAATTGAAAGACCAAGGTAAAATTTTGAGACATGGAGCTAATAAAAATGGCTACTGGGAAGTAATCGATTAGAAAAGGATAGATGAAAAATGACAGCAGAACAATTAAAAAATTCTATATTGCAAATGGCTGTGCAAGGGAAACTTGTGCCACAAGACCCTAATGATGAACCAGCAAGTGAACTTATCAAGAGAATACGTGAAGAAAAAGAAAAACTTATTAAGGAAGGTAAAATTAAGAAGGAGAAGAACCCTTCTTATATTTTCCGTGGTGAAGATAATATTCCTTATGAGAAGGTGGGGAATAATGAGCCTGTTTCTATTGCGGATGAGGTACCATTTGAGATACCAGAGAGCTGGGAGTGGTGTCGATGCTCATCACTAGGTACAATGATTCGCGGGAAAGGTATAAAAAGAACAGAAACCATTAAAGAAGGGTTCCCCTGTGTAAGATATGGAGAAATATATACAAGCTATACTATTTCCTTTGACCACACGGTATCATTTATTCCCAAAGATGTTAATGTAAATTGTAATCATTTTAATCAAGGTGATGTCTTATTTACATTAACAGGAGAAAATAAGCCTGATATTGCAAAAGCTATTACCTATACAGGAAGTATACCTGTTGCTGCCGGTGGTGATTTAGCATATTGGACAGCTCATGGTATGAACCCATTTTACCTAGTATATTTCCTAAACTCACCATATGCAGTTGAGCTTAAGCGAAGGACAGCTACCGGTGATATTATTGTTCATATCTCTACAGGTAAGGTTGGTAATTTTCTTATTCCAGTACCACCGCTAGAAGAGCAGAATAGAATTGTAGATAGAATCCAGGAGATAGAGCCTTATATAAAACTATATAAGAGTTTCTCTGATAATTCAGCTGAGCTAAACGTTTCGTTTCCGGCAAAACTTAAAAAATCCATCTTGCAAGAAGCAGTTATGGGTAAACTTGTTCCTCAGAATGAGAATGATGAGCCAGCATCTGCGTTATTGGAGCGTATCCGTGAGGAAAAACAACGTCTAATCGCAGAAGGAAAGCTTAAAAAGGATAAGCACGAATCCATTATTTATCGTAGGGATAATTCTCATTATGAAAAGGTAGACGGAGAAGAGCATTGTA
>CAMHLZ010000051.1 GCA_946186125.1 uncultured Lachnospira sp.
TGTTTGCTATGCCCTTTTATTTTTGGGAAACCTCTACTATTTTGTTTCAAACTTTCTTTTCCTGCTTATTCCTTCATCAGTTTAATACATTCAGATACTATAATAAAATATCCACAACCATAATATAATTAGGTAAACCGCTAAAAACCGAAAAAACTTACAATTGCTCGACCAGCAGACTTAATTCCATTTCCAATGGCTCTACCAGCAGATTTAATCCCATTCCATGCCGCTTTTGCTACGGTTTTCGCAGCTCCCGCAACTTTTTTACCAGCAGAATAGATAGTATCTCCCAATTTCAAACCCCCAAAATATCCTACCATTCCACCTACAAATCCAGTAACTACAGCTAATCCTAATCCTATAACAGGAATCCTTCCGGTCAATTTTGCACCTTTTCTCAATACATTCTTTTTGCCATGCCTCAATAGATAGGCTGAATGTCTTTGCTTTTTACGAACAAAAAATATATTTACAACATTTTTATGGTTGAGCCTTTGTAGGAATATATCATTTATCCACATTTTCATTGATTGCAAAAGTGACATCTTCCGCTTTAATCGTTGATAATTCTACACTCCCAGGGTTGACCATATTTATCACACGTCTTGCATGATTCATAACCAAATCATCATAAAGATTTCTTACTAACCTACCGTTTGCAAAATTCTCATCCTTAGATGATGTCTGCTGTTCAAAATACAAATGAATTCTTTCTTTTGCTTCTTCATCCAGACTATAGTCATTACTCTTGCACATGAAAATAAGTATCTTATCCAACTCATTTGGTCTATAATCATCAAATTCTATAAATGTATTGAATCTGGACTTCAAACCTGGATTAGATTCAAAAAACTTATTCATAGGTTCTGTATAGCCTGCAACAATCACAACTAAGTCTTCTCGATAGTCCTCTAAAGCTTTGGTTAGTTCTGTTAGACATTCCCTTCCATAGGAATCTGAATGATCATTTTCTGTGATACTATAAGCCTCATCAATAAACAAGACACCACCTTTAGCCTGTTCGATTACTTTTTTTACCTTAAGCGCTGTCTGACCCTGATATCCAGCAATCAAATCAGTTCTTGAGACCTCAACAAAATGCCCCTTTGAAAGCAACCCTATACGTTTATAAATTCGACCTACGATGCGAGCCACTGTCGTTTTTCCTGTTCCAGGATTTCCGGTAAATGCAAGATGCAATGTGTTCTTTGCCGAATGGAGATTTTTCTCTCGACGCATTTTCTGAACCTTCTGATACACAATTAAGTCTTGAACTTTATTCTTTACTTTTTCTAAGCCTACAAGTGCATTCAGTTCATCCAATAAATCTTGGAGTGTTCGTGTATCTTCCTCGGTATCTACAGTCGGCTTACAAATCCCTTGTATGGTCGAATAGCCGTAAAATTCAATCAAACTGGTATTAACAATCTGTGCAGCTCTTTTAGCGTCAACCTTGTGTTTAGGATTATCAACCGTCTCCGAAATTTTCTTGAGAAGTGCAATCGTAGCTGATTTGCTACTATCCTCAACAATTGCCGTAGCCAGTTTGGTTATTTCCCCACAAGCATCAGAGACAGCATCAAATTTTGATGCATTATTTATTAATGTTTGTCCATACTTGTCCATTATATCACCTTCATAAGAAGCAAAATCAGTTCAACAATTACAAGTCCTGCAGAGCCTCCAGCAATCCAATACGCATATTTAACCTTTTTTGTTAAGGTTTCAATAGCTATATTGGCCGCCTGTACCACTTCCGCAATATTCTCATTTACTTCTTCATTATTTTTCTGAATAGTATCAGTAAGTTCCGCATCCCTTTTTTCAGATTCAATAAGCTTAGACCTATGTTCTTCGATATCGTTCCACATACCATCAATATCATCCAAATGAGAGATTACACTTAATTTATCCTTGTACTTCTTTAAGAGGCTAATTTCATGGGCATTTGAAGTGATGCTCTCACACATTTTACTATCAGTCTGTTCCAACTCGTTCAATTTGTTCACATGAACCTTACCTTCTTGTTCCACTCGGTTTATGCGAATTTGATGGTCTTCGGTTTGTTTCCAAATCTCATCAACTTCCATCAAGTGATTAAGTGCAGATACCTTTCCTCTGAAAGCCTCTAATTTAGTAATTAGGTTTCTGCTATCCGTTGCATATTCTTCTGCATCAGCCAATTTTTCAAACAGGCTAGCAATAGACTCCGTGTGGTTCTCACTTGTTGTAGCAAGAATATCTAATTCACTTTGCTGCGTTTGGATATCTTCATTTATTTTTTCGATATTTTTCTTGCAAATATCTATATCATCCCACATATTGTCGACGTCTTGCAGGTGAGTATAACCCTCCATAACGGCAACAAAGGAATCTATTTTTTCTAAATGCTTTTTCATTTGCAAAATATCCGACTCAATATTTTGCAAATGGTTTTCGACGGTCGCAAAGTTTTGCTTCGATTGTTTTATGTCCTCCCACATAGAATCTACATCATCAAGATGTTCCATGTTTTTTAATTGTTCTGAAAAAGAAGCTGTTTCCTTTATTACAGGAATCTGGCCATCTAGCAAATTCGCTGTGTATTCTAATTTTTCAGACAAATCAGAGAAAAACTCCTTAAATGATTTCGCTTCATTGCGCAGAGTAAAAATATCTCTGTTCACCTGATCTGACAAAGCCTTATTTTTATTATTAGCCGTTGCAATATCTTCTGCCGCTTTCTTTGAAAACTTTGTAATGCTCTCTGACACTACTCTGATTTCATTTTGTATGGCTTTGCAATCATTCCATATTTTATCAATATCAGTTAGATGCTTGTAGCCCTCCAGTTTTTCTTTGAAAACTTTTAACGCAGTAACAATCTTTGAGATATTTGCTACGTTCTTTTCTATTTCCACCTGATGAGCATCCAATTTACTTTGCTGATTTGCAAGTTTTTCATTATGCTGTTTCAACGTTCCTTGCTGCACTCTAACATCATTGCTAGTTTTTTCTATAGCTTTAACATTGGCAACAATGCTTGTGATATAGTCCTTATCAAGTACGTCAAGTGCATTATAAACTTCTCGGAACTCTTTAATTACCTTGTTGTTTGTAGTATTAACAGCAATAAAATGTTCTTGAATAGTTTCGAGTCTTCTGTTCAACTCATATCCGGTTACTTTATGGTCACCAAGACCTAAAAAGCCACCATCTGTTCTAACTTTATCAATTTCAAGTTCGGCTTCTGTTTTCTCCGAAAATTCCTTCAAACGATTTTTTGCCACATCAAAGCTATGTCTTTTAATATCTATCTCATTCATAATCTACATGCTCCTACTTTAACAGGTCGTCTAACTCATCAGAAATCGAATCAATATCTTTCATAACTGAAACAGATTCGCTATCGATAACAACCTCTTTGTTTTCGTTTTTTTCATTTGTATCGTTTTCGCCGGAAAAATCTTCCACAAAATCTTCCATAATGTTGTTGTATGCATCTTTCATTATAGAACTAGCTTCAGCATGTCTTTCATATACAGCCTGTTCACTTTCACTCTTAGCTTGATACATTTCCTCTACAACACCAGCATTCTGAGAATTTTCTTCCTCTTGAGCGTTAGTTTCAAAATTAACCTTTTGATCTACCATCTGGGATGCAGCGGTGTTCGACTTACTCTTTTTGCATAACCAGTAAACCGCTCCTGCTGCTAATCCGGCTACAGAAGCATAAATGAACAATTTTTTCATTATCTCTTTCCTCCTTACTTCAACCCAGCAAGCAAATCATCTAAATCATTGTTTGCTTTATCAATTTCATTATTAGTGATTACATCTTCTTCATCTATTACTGTTGGGCATTCATTTTCGGAAAAATCTTCTACAAAATCCTCCATAATATTTCCATATGCATCCTTCATAATAGAAGATGCCTCTTGATGTCTTCCCGAAATATTAGATTGGGCATTTTCTTTATCTCTATCGAGCAAAACTTCGTTTACAATCTGAATTTGATGCTGTTTAGCGATAATCTGATTTCCCTTTTCTATTATAGCAGCTTGTACTTCTTCCTTTTGTTTTTTAGAAATCAATTTATCAAGAAGGTTGATTGCAATTGCACCAATTATTCCTGCAACAACGGCACCAAGAAAAATACCCACGATGTTAGCTAAACTTCCAAGCAGCGGAATCTCAAAAGCAAACACCGGAATAGTCATAAGCCCTTTTTCAATTACTTCTCCTAACAATAATGCTCCTGCGCCAGTTAATCCGGCAATGACAATTTTTCCAACCTCCATCAGAAGGATTCCAACAGGTTTTCCTTTATTAGCAGGGTCTTTAATGTACTTGACCGCATTTTCAAGTGAGCTCCATCCCTGTTTCAACATCATCCAAACTTTTTTAATCGTTCCGAATACTGGACCAATAATAGCAGTAGCCACTGTAGAAAAGACCGTATTGCCTGCATTAATCAGATGTGTTTTCATTTTTCCGATAAAAGAGTGAATTGCCTCTTTCAGACTCTCTAACAAAGTTTTCAGCACCTTGTTAGCAGACTTAAACCACCTAACCAATTTTGCAATAATCTCTTTAACAAATTCAGCCAACAATTGCATAAGAACTGCTCGGAGCGCCTTTCCACCAATACGAAATGCTTCTTCTTTTCTTGATTTTTTGCCCGCCTCAATAGATTTTTGTTCTGCTTCTTTTTTCTGTTTTTCGTACTCTTCACGTGCTTCGGCATCCTTTTGACGCATCTTTGCATCATCTTCCGCACTAATATCAAATATTTCATCTGGTTTCTGTCCATTGGCATTAGGATTATCAAGCCATTCTGTCATTGACTTATCACCCTTAGAGCGGTTAAGGCTTGAATCCATTTCATTGAGATTGGCATCACTGTTAGCAAATGCAATCTGCTCTTCTTTTGTCATATGTGCATTCGCCGCTGGGTCACGAATAATTTCGGCTGCCGAAACAGTGTGGTCCATATCAGTATGCTTTTCCACAGAGCCACTCGGACGGTCTTTATCAAACGGTTCTCTTGCACCCTTAACTAAAGTTGCTTCTTCTTTGCCCGATCTTGTTTTATGCGTTACAGCATTTCCATTCTCATCTTTTACAAAATTCGCCTGCCAATCATCATAACGTTCTTGATAGTTAATTTCTGTATTATGAGTTGCAATTTTACCCTCTGCAAAATTTTCTGTTGTTTGGATGTGTGCCTCTTTTCTTAAATCGAGATGAAGACCTCTGTTTTCCTTGATAAAATCTTCCCCGGCTGTGACAGCAACTTGGTTCAAAAATTGCTCCCACACAACATCCATAATAACATTACCTAGATTATCCGGACTTCCGATTTTCTCTTTTTCTTCAGCCAAAAACTGTATATCAGCAAGTTCTTCCTCTAATTGGCTCTGAAGTTTTTCTTCTAATTCATCAAAATTAAACGTTTCCGTAAACTCATCGTTTAAAATATCCTCATCATTCAGGATAGCATTTTCCTTTGCCATAGTTTACTCTTCCTTTCTGCATATAGTAGGGGATGCTATTATTGTAACAAAGCACACGGACACATTATGTCCCTCTGAAAAATTTATTCCTATACTCAAACCTCTCTTTTCACATATGTTAGTTCTATATCATATCCCAGTGCCTCTAGCATCTGCACAAAAGTCTTATTCACAACACCATCCTGCTTTTTAATGATGCGATTGACATACTGTCCTGTAGTTCCGATTGTTTCCGCAAGCTGTGCCTGGGTTGTTCCGTTCTCTATGCACTTTACTTTTACATCTACTTCTATATTGTTCTTAATCATATATTCGCCACTCCTATTCGTATCCCTTGTTAGTTCTTACACAAATAAGATAATTTATTATACCGTTAAATTCGACAAAATACAATCCTCTCGCTTGAACTGTTACAAAAAAGCAACAGAAAAACATCCTGCTACAAGGTCATTCTATAAAATATTATCTTTTCACATTCAGATTTGTGCCTAATTTGAACTCCGCAACGACTCTCTCATCTTATTCAGTAATGCCCTTGTTGCTAGTCAGTAAGAAACTACATATTTCATTGATTCGCTTTTTCATATTTTCACACCTTGCACACACTAGGTGATCATTCTTCTTTCCTTACTACAGCCATAAATTTGATTCACAAAGTTGTCATAGCTGGTAATATCACATTCCTCTCATAGTTTCCCAGATTTTGTAGTCAGAGAACTTCCGACATATAACAGTTAGCCACAAAACAACAGTACGCTCCCTCTTACCAAGTTATCTTACACCCTTATTCTTTTCTTCAAGTTTTACTATTCTAGAATTATCCCTTACACCATAGCGTTTCTTACGATACTGGTATTCCTCCATGAATTCATCATACACATCCATCTTATAACGGATACTCTTCATCTTTTCTGCTGTATATCCCATACGCCGACAGTACGCATCATATTCTGCCGTATAATCACCTGTAGGAGCCGGTAGAAGTGACGCACGTTCTTCGATAGACAGTTTGGTATAATCAATCACTTTCGGAACAACCTCAGCATCTTCTGGTACTGTTTCTTCTATCTCAGAAATTTCAGCTTCTGTTTCCTCTGATACTACAGTAGCCTGTGGCTCGTCCATTGTATCAATCTGAATCGTTACAATCTTAGAAGCCTCTGCAATATCCGAATCCTGCTCCTGTATCTCTTTTTCTGCCTCCTTTAATTCCGCAAATTCCTCATAAGACATAATCTCTTCCTTTGCCATCTCCAAAGTCACATCTGCCGTATCTTGATATTTGATGCCTTCCAAATAATCCATATACTCCCACTTCCATTTATGGGTAACACTGGAAATCCCTTTTAATGCATCTTCCCAAAGTTCCCTAGCTTTGGCAGCTTTTTCTTGGTACAGCTCTACCGCCTGCTGACGCTCAAATTCTTCTCTGGACATAATCGGGACAACAAGCTCCTCTTCCGTGAATCTGGCTATATCATTCACTTTTATAAACTGTGATTGCAGGTAATCCACATAATCTCTGTTCCAGTCCTCGCATTCAAGTTCTTTTCTACAGTAATCCTGCTGAATACTATTCCGGCTGAATGCCAGCTTTCTTTTTCGAGCAAGAAGCTCTGTCTGCTTCCGCTCCTCCTGTAACTCTTTTTCCTTCCTTGCAGCTTCTTCACGGGCAAGTGCTTCTGCTTTCACTCTTGCTTCTTCCTCTGCAATACGGCGGGCTTCTTTTTCTGCATTACGTTCTGCCACAATCTTTGCAATTCTATCCACAAGCTCTGTTTTTCCATAACCCTCTCCCAGCTTATTTCCACGGATGCCCTGCTTCATATCTGGCGTGGAAAATGTCACTGTTTTATTCGTCACACGAATCTTCCAGCCATACATAAATTGTAGGCATTCCACCAACTGTTCAAAAGAATCAACAAAAGGCAACAGCTTATCTATGGTATCCCGAATCAATTCTCTGTTGGATGTCACACCAACACCGTCCTTGGCATTCTGATTCATCAGACGCTTTTCCACCCAGTAGTTGTCCGTATGCTTCTTGGCTAGCAAATCCACCTGACCAAAGCCCAGACGGATACACTTCTCCATTACCCATTTTTTCGCATGGAACATCATCTTCCCGGTGCTCTTGTGCTTACAGCCCTGCTTCCACTCACAAGGCTTATCATGCCATCTGCTCTGCTTTCCGGCATACTTTCTGACGGAATTGATGACCATGTGGATATGCATATTCTGACTGCCATTGTGACCATCCGGATGCACTGCCACGACAGCCTGATGCCCCGGTGCAAATGCATCCAGCCACTGCGTGCCAAATTCCAAAGCCTGTTCCATAGTAATGGGATCATTTGGTTCAAAGCTGATGATATAGTGATGTGCCTTTACATACTTTACGGAATTATTCTTGCCATACAGACGATTTGTTTCAATGCATTCTGCACCGAAACTGTCTACCTCGCAGTTTACCCCAGCAATCAGATAGTTCTCACGCTCCTGTATTCTGCCCTTTTCATCCAATACGGGCTTGTTGGTATATTCATCAAACTGGCAGGTAAGGTACTCCACAGCCAAGGAATAAAATCTGTTTTTTACTGAAATATGCTTTAAAATCGCCATTACTCTTCCACCTCCTTTTTCGTTTTACGCCTGCGTTTCTTCCCACAGGCTACATCCTCCAATGCCGGAAGTATTTTAAATTTCAAATCAAGCAGCTCCCTTATGGCTTCTTTCAGTTCATAATAAATACTGTAAAAATCACCTCCACCATTTAAGTGCTTTGCTATCTGATTTAGATTAGAACCAATCCTGCCAAGCTGCATGGAATATTCCTTCAGCAGACCGGTATCGCCATAGCATGGAAGCTTTCTTCCCAATGCACACCGTCTGATATATTCCGATGTGCTAAGTCCGGTCTTTCTTGCTTTTGCCTCAATTTCCTCCTTGTCCTCTGCTGATATACGCATGGACATCAGGACCATGTTCTCTTTCTTTTTATCTGTGTTTCTCATAAACTCCTCCAATCCGATACGCAAAGAAGCAGGCAATGAATACCTGCTCCTTCATACCTACAAAATATAAATTGTTAATTGCTACTCCAACAGAACTTTTAAGCTGCCGGATACGGCAGAAGATTTTCGCCGTCGCTATCGCTCCTCCCTCCGGTCTACGCTCACTCCCCTATGGTCGTTCACGAATACACTCGCTTGGCTCGTGGATATCTCCTCCTGAAATTCCTAGCGGCTCGTTATATCCCGCTCGCCGATTCTTTAGAACTCTGTCATACATCTGTCTTACAGAAATCTTCTAATCACATTTCCCATAAGAAATCCTGCGTAAACTAACGCATCACCATCCATATGAAATCTTTTCTTAACTGATGCGAGCCGACCTAAGTCGGCTGGTGCTCCGTTCAAGTCGCATAAGGTAGAGCAAGTTCCGCCCTGTATATACAGGGCAGAACTTGTTGGGGATTTGGCATCCCCAAGCCCCAGCTTCTTCCGGCTTTTGAAAGACAAAAAACAGCCCGCAAGCGGACTGTTTTCTGCTTCAAAGCCTTGACATACTCCGTAAGACCTTTGTATGACACATCTTCCCAAATAAAAAGAACTGTCTTACAAATCCGGTTATATCCTCATACAAGTAACCATTTTGTAAGACAGTTCATCATACAGCTATATGAATTTACATCTCAATCATCATCCATATCAAACAGACTTCCCAGCATACTTTTTGTGGAATTATCCATCTCCGCAGAGGTATCAGCTACAAGTTCATTACCTGAAGCCCCAGCATCTGTTATATGAATACTTTCATTACCAGACACATTACCCTGTGCTGTATTGAACATCGTGTTTTGCATATTCCCGGGCACACTGTTCGGTAGTGTTCCTGTCATCTGAGACATCGTAACAGCTCCCATATTCACCTGCTGTGCCATTACACCAAGAACCCCGGCAAACACATTGTTAGCCACATTCTGGGATGATTCTTTTACAATCTTTATAAACTCTTCTCTTGAAAGCAGGATTGCTTCACTAATCCAGTCCTCTATGGACTTTTCCCGATTCTCTTTTCGCTCGTCCTCGATTGCAGTGAGTATTGCTTTCTTGATTGCCTCCGTCTGATTCAGATATCCGGGCTGGCTGGATTTTTTCTCCAGCCATGCAAGGATTTTCTTATCACTTTCATTCTTCGGATTTAACCGGAATGATATTGCATTTCCCATAAGTGCCTCCTATCCCAGATTTTCCGCAAGATAGCGGTATCCGATAGCATTTGCTTTCACATCCGTTACATACTGGATATTTCTGCCCTGTGTTCTGCCAAAGCGCTTCATCACACATGCTCCGCCGCCCACATATACAATATTCTCATGCAGTAAATCCACCTTAATCTCACGCAGTTTTGCTTCCACTTCATCTGCATACTGCTGTAATCCCTTTTCGATAAAAGGAAGAAAATCTGCATTCACATTGGACTGTTTTCCACGGATAACATCAATAATATCATCCTCCGGAATCTCACACTTTAACTTTGGAAGAGCATTCTTCTTAATTCGCTCAATGACTGTAATCAGTCCCAGTTCATAAGTATAGGCATCCTTATCCATTGGAATCCTGTCACGGACACTTAACACATCCAGTGTCCAAGAACCTAAATCAACGCATCTTAGTCTGTCCATGTCTCCCATACGATTCGCAATTGCTGCGTAACACTGAGCATATATCTTTACCTTGTCAATAAAGAACGAATAATGAACTCCTTCAAAGGTAAAAGAAATTCTTTCCTTGTGCCACAGATAATCACGAAATTCCTTTCTCTCAGCACCAAACAGGGTAAGCGGAACTCCTGCATATAATTCCACATGCTCTGTCTGTGTTTTTCCCTGATACTGCAACTCCTTTGCAATCCCGGCGAGTGTCAGTAAAAAATAATTCTCATTCTCCGTCTTGATTGCCTGTTTTCCAAGTCTTCCCTGTCCTATGATATATTTCCTGCCCTTATACTCCAAAAGTCCGTTTTTAGTAAGGGGCTCATGCTCTACAGGAATCACAGAAGTCTCCATAAAGATATGTTCTCCCTTGATGGAACTCCATCCATGGTCCAGTGCAATCTTAACAGGTGCCATAGTTATTTTAGTCATAAATAAATTCTCTCTCATAAAATCCTCTCTTTCTCCGACATAACAACCGGTGTGCAAATCGTCGTTGTTTTGTGTTGCAGTTTCCTCTGCATTAGCGATATTGGTAAACAATCTCTCCATAAATAACCTCCTCCGCAAGTCTCTTTGCCTGCTCTCTTATTTTCCACATCTCTATTGTAGAATGCTTGTCTTTAGGCTTATGCTTTGCCAGATACTGATTCATAATCCTGTCAAGCATCTCATACGCCTCCTCATTCACTTCTTGAGCCTTACTATAAAGCAGTCCCATTCTCATATGGTGGTAATATCTGTCCGGTTGATTTTCATTCATATAGGAAATCCATAACAGACCGTACTTTCCGATATCTGCATTTGTTATGACAAAATCTCCATCCGGCTTAATCTCTTCAATACTGATATCAGGATAAAGAATTCCATCAAGTTTGGTATAAGTACCGCCCATTGCTTCATATAAAGATAATTCTCTGCTCATTGTCACTACCTCCTATCTTGCTCTGCCCCGACTACTGTCATAACATGACGTTTTCTCATGCTCCTGCTTCTCATACCATTCCTTCAAAAGCTGCTCGATTAAATCCGTCTTTTGCTTTGGTGTATAGTCCTCCGGAAAATACTTTTCTACAGAATCAGCCCGAAGCTTAATCTGCTCCCTCTGGTTTGGCTTTTCCTGCTCAAGTATGGAAAACATCGCATCCATATCAAAACTTCCCGACTGGCTCATTCG
This sequence comes from uncultured Lachnospira sp., assembly GCA_946186125.1. Lineage (GTDB taxonomy): Bacteria > Bacillota > Clostridia > Lachnospirales > Lachnospiraceae > UBA2821. The sequence goes on from CAMHLZ010000051.1 coordinate 11,393, forward strand.
CTTCATACGATTCGCCTGCGACAGGGAAGGCGTACACTGTTCGATATCCATAACCTCATAAAGCTCATACTGCTGCTCCTCTGTCAGATAGGAAAGCTCTACTGCTATGGTAAAAGCAATCTTTCCTTCATCTACCATATCAAGAAGCTTTGGAATAAGATTCGTAAGACGGATATAACGCTGTATGGTCATGCGGCTCTCACCCATTTGTTTAGCCAGCACCTCATTGCTATTGATAGTCCTCTCTACGGTTTCATCCTGTTGAATTATCCAATTCGCATTTTCATCATGACCGGACTGCAACGGATATATCTTCATTGTCGGATTCTCCAACTTCGGTTCAACTTGGTCCGAAGTTCCTGTCACAACTTGTGACGAAGATAACTTTTTCCCAACTTGGGAAGAAGTTAAATCCGTTCTCGCCCCCTGTCTCTTCAGCGCCTCCAGCTTCATCTTATAAGCAAACGCTTTCTCGCTAGGTTTCAGATGCTCACGCTGTAAATTGCTATCAACCATGGCAATCACCGCCTGATTATCATCCAAATCACGAACTACCACAGGCATACAGTTAAGTCCCGCCCATTTGCAGGCAGCCTTTCTTCTGTGACCTGCAATCAGTTCATAGCCACCATCCGCTTTCGGCCTTGCCAGAGCCGGGACAATCACACCTTCTTTTTCAATACTCTGCATTAATTCAAAAAGTGCCATATCGTTTTCTATCTTAAAGGGATGCCCATTAAAATCTTGCAACTCCGATAAAGGAATCATTCTGATATCTGTTTCCACCACAGCACCATCGTTTTGTTGTGGAAAAGAATACAATTCTTCTTTTTTCTTCATAAAATCAATTACCTCCGTTAAAATATCATTTGTTAGTTATCATCTGCCAAAAAAGAAAGAGCCGCTTATTTCCAAAATCACTTGAAAATAAGCGGCTCAGACCACTTTGTTACCTTATTGAACTGTTAGTTATTATTGATGAAATATGAACGATAGATTTTTGTGTTTCCGAACTACACCTTCACAACCACTTGAACATTTACTCCGTTGGAAATTGCCTTTTTCTTCTCTTTTCGGTCACTTTGAGAGAACAGGATATGTCGCTCAAAGTGCCTAAATTCAAGGAGTTTCAGGTATTTTCCCTTTGGAGCAGTGTCACGCACTCTACATGCTCCGTAAATGGAAACATATCAAATGGCCAGAATTTCTCGCCATCCATATCGCCCGTTTCATTGAATCCGAATGAACTATACAGCTTTTTGGCAACCTCATTTTCCGCTTCATATGACAACCAGCAGTATTCAGCTGATCCGCAGGGAGATGATTTAATAAATTCCAGTGCACGACTGACGGCTTCTTTTCCATATCCTCTGCCCTGATATGCCTTATCTATCATCAGGCGCCACAGATTATAATTTCCCTTTGCTATTTCAGGTGCATCATCCCAACAATCGTCAACGTCAAAGCCGATCATAAGGAACCCGACCGGTGTATCCTCTTCATAAATTCCAAATGGGAAAGCATATCCATTTCCAGTAATCGCCGTATATGCCTCAATGATGCTGGTATCGTTACCGGCAACGAAACTTCGCTGTTCGTCTGAAACCTTCAGTTTCAACAGTTCCAATACATTTTTACCGTTAACTTTTTCTATCCTGACCATCTGTAAATCACCTTACTCTTATGTTAAATCACATACCATCAATATGTCATCGCTATAAGTCCCATCATCATATTTGTTTGCATTCGGTATGCGTCCACACTCTCTAAATCCAAGGCTTTCATATAGATGATAAGCTCTGTCATTCCCGCCTACCACAGTCAATTCGACCTGTTCATACCCCTGCTCTTTTATCTTTCGGAGAAGAACTTCCAGCAACAGTCTTCCCAAGCCAAAGCCCGTATACTTTTGGAACAAGGCAATTCCTATCCCTGCGCGGTGTTTTGCTCTTCGGCTGCTCGTCTTTCCTTCAAAAGAACAGTTTCCTGCATACTCTCCGTCAACGAATACAAGTATCAATAAACCATTTTCTGATTCATTATGTTCCTTGATAAAACTAAGTTCCCCTTCGGTGGTGTATGTGACCTCATCCGGTTCGCACGTCAGAAATCTTGTCTCCCCTGTGACGGTTTTCAGATAATCGATCAGCATATTGGCATCATCAGCACTTTCATTTGCGCTGCGAAGCAATATCTTTCTCCCACCCAGTTCATATTTTTCTTCAGTTAATATCATTTAATTCATCCTCCATCATTTCTATGCTATTTCACCTAAACAATCCAGATATCATTATCCACCTGATATTGAAATTCTGTTAATTCCGGATCGTTGATAACTCTCCCATAAAATACTGTTCTTGAAAGTCAATGGCATCCAGAATATCGTCTGCTGGAATCGTCTCTCCACTAAGGCTTACGAACCACTTATCTTCGTTGTCGTTCAGGCGGTGATATACACCAATGACCTTACTGGTAAATGTTTTTAACGGCTGATCCGTCCCAAATACATACACATCCTGCTGTTCGATATTTCGTGATTTCAACTTATCATATCCAATGCGTATTTCCAAAAGACAAGTTGTTGGTATTCATCTCCAAATTGTCTTGTGATAACCGCCTTAGCCATTCCATCACTCCATTCTTTCTTTATTCTTAATCTCACCCACCAGCTCATGCACTGTTGTACCCGGGCACATCTCCGATGGCTTTGTTTTACCTTCTCTTCTACACTGCTCCATCTTCTGCTGTGCTATTTGAATCGCCTTTTCTTCATCACCAACCTTGCAGATTCTACTGTACATCTGCTCGTCAGCCTTGGAATACTTCTGTCCGGTCTTCGTTTCATACACTCTTCCAAATTCAGAACAGCAGATCCAAGAGTCCTGTATTGCAGGCATGGATCCAAAGTAGGCGTACATCCATATTTCAAAGCATGGATTAGACCAGCCCACTTGGATTCCTTTCCCTGCTGCCTCTGCAATGATGTCATCAAATCCCTGTACCTGATCCCTATCAAAAACGATCCAAGGAATACGATACTGTGCATCATAAGCGGTGAGCTCCAAACATTTATCAATCATAGTACGAGTCTTTGTTTCTATCACCTTTATGACTAGCTTATTTCTCACATTCTCCGGCAAAGCCTGATGCAGACCTGTAAAGAAACACCGCTCCGTAGCTTCTGTATCCGTAACAATCAAGTAGTATCCTAATTCCGGCACCTTGAATTGTTTTCTCTGATCTCGTGTTTTTCTGTTTCCAGTTCTATCCTTTTTTGCCATACTCAATCCTCCTTAAAAATATCAATACTCTTTAAGGTAGGAATTGCACCATACTTTCCAATCAGATAATTCTTTTCATAACTTTCATCCTTACGAATACGGGTACCATCCTCATCCACAAAATCAGCCAGAGAGTACAAAGTAGATACACCATTTGCGTCCTTTTTTACAAACCATATTTCGTCACGGCGTAGTAATTGGTTAGACAACTGCCATGTGTCATGGGTTGTAAATACGAGCTGGGCATGGTTTTTATTGATTTCCGGATTTAAAAATGTGAGAAGAAAATTCCTTACAAGTAATGGATGCAGGCGCGCATTCAGTTCGTCAATAAAGAACACACTTCCTTTTTCCAACACCTCCTGTAATTCCGGATATAATGCGAACATTTTCAAAGTTCCGGCGGATTCCATACCCAAAGGAATTTCCGCCATTTTATCCGAGTCAATCATTTTGTGAAGTGCATTTATTTTGTAAGTTTCTTCTTTGGCCTCCCCCTCATGCGGAACCTTTTCAATTCTGAAATCCTTAATATGCTCATCAAAGGATGCAAAATATTCCACAACCTTTTGCTGAATTTCCTTGTTTTCCACAAATTCCTTCGGTAGTCTTCGTGACATAAAGAAGTTGGTAAATGGATCTCCAAAATCCGCAAATTCATTTGCAAGAAACCAGTCTCTGATTGCCTTACACTTACCAACCTTCAGCTTGGCTCCCAATGAAATAATCAGAACCTGCTTTTCCAATGCCACCTGAATATTATCTCTGCTGCTCTTAGGAAATCCTGACAAATCTAACTCTTCATCCGCTGTGTTACGATAAAATACCGTACTATATTTTCTTGCAGTTTTGGCTTTGGAATTCAGCCACTCTTCTGTCACGCCTTCTTTGTTGATACAGAAACCATAATTGTATGTTTTCTCTGCCTTATCTCCCAGCAACGTAAAATACACCTCAAAACTTGAATCAGCATCAGCAGATGTGGAATCAAATAAAAACGGGGTGGGCCTGTATTCCTCAAACTTTTCCTCTTCATCTCCATACTTAAAAGATTCCGCAACATAGTCAGACATATATTCAAATGCGTTGTATATATTGGATTTACCACTGGCATTTGCACCGTAAATGGCTGCAACCGGAAGGATCTTTTCACTTCCTACTGTTACAACTCTCTCCGAAAACTCTGTCATTTTTGTCGCTGACAGATCTAAGGTTGCTTCATCCTTAAATGATTTATAATTTTTAAAATTAAACTGTATTAGCATAATCCTATCCTCACATTCTTCTTTCCTAACTATATTATATCCATTTTCTCATAGAAATCAACGTCTAAATGTGATATTTTCTCATTTTACTGTATTTTTCATATAAAAAAGAGCCATTTGGCTCTTTTTTATATACACAATTCATTATTTCCAACCATATGAAATCATATAGCCGTTTGTTTTTGTCAGCGATGTTTTTCCTGCATTCTTTTTTAAATATTCAATGATACCATTCTGTTTTCTACAGTAATCCTCTGCCTCTTTCCTGCTCATTCCATGATTCATAAAGTATGCAATATCTTCCTCAATTTCCTGCTCACTCTTCTCTTCACTCCAATGATCCGCTCTGACAATGCTGTCTAAACTTTCTATGTACTCAGGTTGTTCAGGCTCCAAAAATGTCACCTTATCATTCATCCTACAAGCCACATTCCGCAATCCTAGCTCCTTCATATAATGCGGCACTTTCATTGCAATGGAATAATCTCTGTTTTGTCTCTCTAATTCCGTCTTCCATAATTTACTTAATCCTTCATGCTGACACAGAGCATCATATTCCATGCCCCGAATATATAATCCATCCTCTTCAAACTCCCGGTTGCATTCCATATTAACTAATAAACCCTCTGCTTTTACAAAAGAAATCATTTTACGCAGAAATGCTTTGGCGTTGTCAACATGACGTAAAAGAGCCTGACTGATCACCATGTCATACTGTTGAACAGGCTGGTACTCCATAATATCAGAATTAACAAATTGTGCCCTTATCCCCTGTTTACTGAAAATTGCTTCTGCTGCCTCTATCATTGTTTTTGAAAAATCAACACCCACATAGGTACTTCCTTCCGGTAGTAAAGGTATTAACAGCATACCCAGAGAACCATAGCCATACCCACAATCCAAAACGGTAATCGGTTTATTTATCTTCCAAACATCCTTTCTGCTATCTTCTTCAATCTATTTTATAGTTTTATCAAAATCAAAGGGTTTCATATTTGTACCACGGATGTGTTCCGGTTATTTCAAACCCCACACTCATAGCCAGTTTCATGGAAGCTTCATTTCTTATATCGCAGCCCCATACCGGAATTTTACCTCTTCGGAGTGTTTCTTTTACCATTGCTGTGGCAACTATTTTGCCATATCCTTTTCCGCGATATTTTTCTTCTGTCTCAACTCCTATATCCACATAATCTCTTGAAATACCGGAAGAAAAAGCGCATGCCGCCATCTGTCCGTCTTCTGCCAGAAAATACCCAAAACCATTCCTGAAAAAGGCATCCTTACTATGCCATGAAAATGTCGGAACAATTCTTCTTCTCATCAACTCATAGTTCTTCGGTGATATAGGCTCCGGCTCTGTATTCATCGTACGCGGTGTAGCGTTTTTTTCACCGGCAAATACAAAAGTATACCGCTCATACCTTGCAACCTTCGGAGTGCTCATTATGATATACCGCAAGTTGTCATCACCTTCAGATTGAAGTGCCATGCGCCCCGAATGCCCTTCAAACGGATTCTGCATCATATGCATGACCTCTTCAATGAAGCCATCGTTACATTCACCTGCAATAATGCCATATTAATGCAGAAGTAGGCGCCTCATCATTGTCAACAAATATCTCAGCCTTTTGAATCCCCTCCAAAATAGAGAAGGGATATACTTTCTCTAATTTGATATCATTGCACAATTGTTTGATTTTTTCAAAATCTGTTATTATGTTCAATGCCGGATTCTCCTTTAGCTTCTATATTCTTCTGTCTTTATCTTTCCAAAACAAATCGCACAACTCTGACTTTTCCGTCCATTTCTTCAGAATGTATCGCAAAGCCGCATTTTTCAGTGTAAAATCTCACATTTTCAGTTTTATCTATGGGCGTTATCAAAGTGAACTTCTTCCAATCAGAATAATATGATTTTGCAAAATTCATTGCTGCCGTTCCGATTCCTCTTCCCTGAAACTCCGGAATCACGCATAAGCATCCCACTTCATATGTTCCTTTAGTCAACTTTCTGCAGGAAATACAGCCCACCGCATTGCCATTATATATGATCAAAAACTTAGGGTAATCTATTATTGACTGCTCCATCATTTCTTTCGTTCTTCCGTATGCCGGGCATTCGCCATATTTTATATAATCGCTGTAAAACGAAGCATTGTAAATTTCTACAAGCCTCTCTGCATCTCCTATATCAGCTTTTCTATATTCAATCTCCATAAACTCCTCTTTCGCAATGCGTGCTTGCATAATATTCATCACTTACTTTTCATCCGCTTCCTTCTCCGAATCCTTGATTCTATAGTACTCCTCAGCATCCACACCGATTTCAACATAGTCCTTCGCTTTCTGTATTCTCTCAAGCATATCATAGGAAGTTCCGCTCTCGCGCTCCGCCCTCGCCGGAACGGCTGCGTCTCTAATCTCAGACTTCGCTTCGCTCGTCTTCGATAAGAGCACGCATGTCTCGACGTCGTTTTCGTTGATTAACCACTTTTCATTTATGGTTTATTAAGTTTCAACATTGTTGCAACGATTTCCAAAGTATCCTCAACTGTTCTGCTGTCATCACGCAGTAAGACCTGAAACCCTGAATTAAGAAACCTATCGTACCTTTCTTTAGAGTTGACCCTCATCAGCATCTCTCTGAAATTCGCCATCGCTGCATCCGGATTTTCTTCCTGCATCAAAAGCTGATATAAAAACTGTTTTTCTCGATCTGGTCTATCGAAAAATCTGTTAACAGACACCATCTGATCGGACAACATTACAAGAACATGATCATTATCGGAAATTTTCTTAAGAGTTTCGATGGAAATATTGGTATCTACGAATATTTTTTGTCCTTGTTCTTTTAAATCACCAAGTATTCTTAATTCAAGAATTTCGCACTCTTTAGCCACACCATCAATCCAAGCCTCATATTCTTCAGGCGTCCTGCGAATAAAATTACGCCAATCCACAAGATCCCTGGTGTAACACAAACATGGAAACTTGTTTTTATCAAGATTTTCATCTACCAGTCTGTCATGATAGTTTTCCTCACAGGCTATACCATTATACTTTTCGGCAAGAAGCTTAACCATCGTTGATTTTCCGGCGTATGCAGTTCCAATTATATAATATATTTCATACATCTTATTCTATCACATCCTTATATTTTTCAAGAAGCTCGTGCGAATACTCTTTCTGCATATCTGATTCTCTGACAAAAAGCGTTTGACTAGGATTATACATTTTATGTAATCAGATGGAGCCTACGTCCAGCTTCTCAGTCTTCCAACTTACGAACATGGATACCCGTATGCTCTGAAAAATCTTTACGTGACATCCCTGTACTTTCTCTTAGTTCTTTTATTGTTTTTGCTGTATCCATGCTTTCACATCGCAATGCGTATTCTTGTAACAAGTATAGCTTAACCCAGTCTCTTTCGCAATGCGTGGTTTTTGCACAGATTATATTATGCTCAAGTAGTATCCCTTATTCATCCGTATCATTCTCCGAATCTTTAATTCTATAGTATTCCTCTGCATCTATACCGATTTCTACGTGATGCTTAGCCCTTGCATTTTGGTTTATCATCAATACTACCGTCTCGACATGAAACGATAGGCTTCGATTGATGTCTTGTGTTTGGATATGTTTCCTTTAATATTCCAAAGTGCAATTTTTGCACTTTGAATTGCACTTTAAATTTTGCCAAAAGTTGCTCCATAAAATATACCTACAACCAATCCACTGCTTCAACTGACCGTGAGGCGTGATTGGATGTCAAAAATGGATATGAGTAAGTGCTGTTATAGGGAATAAATCCATGGGATTTTTAGGTTTGTGGGAATAAGTCGAAGGGTATGTATTTAATTCCCCTTCAAGTATCGCCTACATATCCCCATTTAAAGCAAAAAATCTATCTATGACATTTCTGTGACATTTTCTATGACACTTTCTATGACATTTTTCATTGGCATATTTTTCCATGAGCACTCAACCTTATGGGATAAGCACTCAAGGTTGGCATGGATACAACAACTTACTCGAATATCTCATGTGTTATCGGTTTATGCTTGTAACCAGCTTGTTCACTAGCCTGTTCTCTAACTTGTTCACTCAGCCTGAGCCCTAGCTTGAGCCCCAACTTGTGTCCTGCAATAATCTTCGGCACTCTTCATGCGCGGTATCATGCGTGGTATCATGCGCGGTCACCACGCATGATAATTTTCCTATCAAATAATCTGCTGATTTTTTCGCTGATTATTCTGCTGATTTTATTCTTCATCAGCCAAACGATATTTTCTATTAGTGTTAGTACCTTCATACTCCACATCAGGCATTTCTTTCAAAAGTACTCTAGTACGTGCAGCACTTAACCCTATAGCATCAGCTATATCATTTGTTTTTGATAATCCATTCTGACGCAAATATTCACGAATCATCTTGTAATTATCTTCCGTTTTCCTTCTTCTATTATCTTCGCTTGTTTTCTTCGCTTGTTTTCTTCGCTTGTTTTCTTCGCTTGTTTTGTTCGCTTGTTTCTTCGAAAATTCAAGCGATAAACGAGTTCTATCTGGATTATAACTTTCCTCTACAACCGGCATTGGCCATCCTTCATTCTCCCAAACCTGATAAATATCTGGGATGCCGCTTCCGGCTCTTTCTCCAATACCAATCATGTTAAACATCTTCATTAATGTTTTATTTCTAGGATCTGAAATACCACCACGAAGCATCTGCTTTTTACCGGTGCGGATACTACCTGGGTTCTCGATAACTAGCTTGTCATCTTCCTTCTTAATCACCACTCCGCAAGGTAAGAAATAATCTGTATTAACCAAGCAATTAACTAATGCTTCTCGAACTGCCTTATGAACTGGAGTATCATCAATTCTTGTAATGCCTTCCAACTTAAAAGGCTTCTTAATATCCTTTGCAATTTTGCTATTTACTCTAAAGAAGAAATCAAATACATTACCGCTCCAATCACCAGAACTAGACTGCAAACGGTCTGTCCAACGTATTGTAGGGTCAAGCATCTCTCTGTAATCTAGGAAATACTCTGGGAATTCTCTGACAATATGATATTCCTCACCAAACATAAGCAAACCTGCTGTAGTAGGATGTAATTTACCATCTTCGCCATATCCTGCTGCACCTATTCGCTCCAAGTACTCTTCATCCGGTAAATTATTAAATACATGCTCTGGGCGATAGCTTTTATGATGATTTCTAAATCCTTTTAAAGACTCTGTATCAATTACAGAAATATCAAATTGCTCAACTATCTTCATATCCTCTGTTTCATCAGCAGCATCACGAAGCATCCCCTTAATTTCTGCCTTGGAACAATGATAATCACCTTCCCAATCTCTACGATAGCAACCACCAAATAGATCATTGTTAATATAAACCGGCTTCTGCTCACGCTTAGCTCTTGGCACATAAATAACCAATATGGTATCTCCATTGACCTCATATGATTCCACATTTTTATCAGATAACAAATTAATACTTACCTTCTTGGTGTCATGGATTGTATTCCAAAAGTTTCTCTTTAACTTATCCGCATTCTTCAAACCGGTAGTATACCAAGTTCCATCTTGGCGCTCACCTACACCAAGAATGATTACTCCACCATTAGAATTAGCAAATGAGGAATATGACTCCCATAACGCTATAGGCAATCCACCTTCCGCCTTTTTCACTTCGCGGCAGTTATCTTCTTTATATTTATCAAAGTTCGATAAATCAAATAAATCTGACATATGAGATTTTCAACTCCTTTCCTCTATACACATAAACGAATCAGCAACTAATATCAATTTAATTTTTCAGACCATTCCGCTTCCTTGAAGCCAACAAGCACAGTATCACCATTTACAACAAGTGGACGCTTTACCATCATTCCATTTGTAGCAAGCAACTGTAACTGTTCTTCTTCACTCATTGCAGGAAGCCTGTCCTTTAGCTGCATTTCTTTATAAAGAAGTCCGCTGGTATTAAAAAACTTCTTAAGCGGAAGTCCGCTCTTTCCATACCATTCCGCGAGTTCATCATATGTAGGATTCGCATCTACAATATGACGCTCAGTATATTTAATATTATGCTCATCCAGCCACTTTTTAGCCTTCTGGCAAGTTGAACATTTTGGGTAACATATAAATAACATTTCTTCATCTCCAATCAAATCCGAGTCATCTTCAATACCATATTCTTCTAGCATATTTTTTAACCATTCCATATCATATCCTGGGGATTCATTGGGGATAGTTTCTATAACATTTGCATGCGGACAATTATCACACAACGGATTGCTAACTCTGTTATAACTACCATGACCACCATCATTCCGTATCTCTTTTATAATCTGACCATCTTTAATTTCAAAATGCAAAGATGTTTCATCTGCATATCCTGTTTCTGGAATAAGCCTTTCTGTAAAAGCAAAATATTTAATACAATGTGATTTGGCAAATTTATCAAAGTAGTCTTTACGAATAAAAGCTGTTCCACCAATTGGATCTCTATAATATGAATTCCTATTGTTGTTACATAATATAATCTTTTCTTTATCTTTTGTTTCCCATGACAGGTCAGAAATATTCAATCGCAAATCAAAAAATTTTATAATTTCTGATGGTGGCAATACTAGTGATGTTTCTTCAAAAATATCAGATTGACTTGCTATATTCTTAACACTTTTGCATAACCACGGCTTTTCTTTATTTTCTGGATATGCCTTAAGTTCCCCTAAATATTCCTCTAATTCAATAGTAAGATACCTTGCATTGCCATCATCACCTATTGCCTCTTTATCAGAAGAACAACACCATATATCATACGTATCTCTCCATTTTGTATCGTGTTTTCCTTCTTCGTGTAATGATATTCTTCCTGCAATCAGCACCCACTCTTGTTTCTTTACTTTGACTGTTTCCATGAGATGCAAAATGTTTCTTCTAGTCAATTCAACATCTTTCACCCAATTTATATCTCTAGGTATCGGTTGCTCTAAGGCATTGATTACATAATCTCCAAGTCTTTCTATATAATCTTGGAATTTTGGAATTGGTGCTGTAATTATAACCTCTTCACCATATTCCAATGGGTCATATACTTCATACCCTATACTATTCTGATAATTATTATATGTTGCAAACTGATTAGTGTAATGATTACACATCAAACTTCCATAATATAAACCTGTTGCAATGTCCACACACTTCATATAAACAGAATGAATAAAATCTTCTTCTCGCATATTCATTGATTTTCTATCAGCCGAAGTTTCATAATATTCAAAGACATATCTAAAAACTTGCTCAAAACACTGCAAAAAAGAATTCATATCAACCGTTTCAATCTCTGCCATAGGTTCTATTTCCGGCATAATTCTATTTTCGAATGCCATCCATCCACTGCATTCACCGCCACAAACACAAGCATATTTATTGCTGAGATAATCATTTATTCTTTTGATTTCAAACTTCTCATTGGCGAGAAATTTCGTATACATATCAATATGGTCTTTTCCCCAATATCTAAATGGCAGAAAATCTTTATTCATCAAATCCACAGAAAATAATACCTCACTCAAGTAATCTGAAACTTGTGCATTTTTATTATACTTATATAGATCTTTTCTATTCCATGTAATAAATGCATATGGATTCCCTAGATATGTAGCTATTCTACGAATGCTTTTTGCTGACAAATTTTCATGTGATCTGATAATATCATTATAGAAAACAATAATTGTTTCATTACCTTGATGCATCTGGCTTAGTACATAGATAACAGCTTCCTGAATATATAAATCTAAAATCTTGTCGTATTCAGAAATGAGTTTATCAATATATCCATCATTTTTTGATACCACTTCATATAGCAGTTTCATTGCCAAACATCTAACATCTTTATTCGGAGCAGCGCAACAGAGCAATGCAAAATAAAAAGCCTCTTCA